>JAIKWN010000058.1 GCA_024684665.1 Clostridiales bacterium
CCCACCGTTTAGCCTTGTATCCGGTTTCTGTTCGTAGGCTCCTCGGCTTTGCTACACCGCTTCCTTCCCTCCTGTCATTGCTGACAGCAGCTTGCGGTTCGCTACGCTTGGCGGTAACTACCCGTGGCGGGACTTTCACCCGCGAGAACTGTGCCATGCCCGGCACACAACCTGAAAACCGCCGGATCAGATCCGACGGTTTTTTCTTGGCAATTAGTCTTCTTCACTTCCATATCGTTCCACCGAAACGCCTGCTTCGTCTAGGATTTCCAGCGAGAATTCATCCGGATACCCTTTCTCGTAAACGACCCGGTGAATCCCCGCGTTAGCGATCATCTTCGCACAGAGGATGCAGGGCTGATGCGTGCAGTATAGCGTCGATCCGTCTATGTTGATTCCCAGCTTCGCTGCCTGGATGATCGCGTTTTGTTCCGCATGAACGGCATAACAGAGCTCCTGCCTCGTTCCGGAAGGAATGCCGAGCTTTCTGCGCAGGCATTCTCCCCTTTCCACGCAGGTGCGCACGCCCTGCGGCGCGCCGTTGTAGCCGGTCGTCATCACGCGCTTATCCTTTACAATCACGGCGCCGATTTTTCGGTTTGGCTGAAAGCAGCTGGCCCATGAAGAAACCAGATTCGCCATTTCCATGAAGCGCTTATCCCATTTGTTGAAATCCGCCCGGATTTCCTCCATTGCCCTGTCCTCCTTTTATTTGGTCAGCTTGCCGTTCGGATCAATTTGCGCTGAAAACCCGATTCCCATGATTTCCGTTGTTTCTCTTGGCGTCGTACGGCCTCCTGCATACCGGCCAATGCGGGTAATGCGCGTACCCATAAAGGTCATAAGCGCGGTCTGTCCGCCGTCCAGATTCAGCGCTTCCCGACACCCGGCCGCCAGCATGTGTTCTTGCAGCCAGTCAATATTGACGCCGACGCTGATCTTTTTCATCCTTCCCTCAGCCAGCACCGCGTAATAATGACCCGGTGCGATCATCCCTATGGCGCAGCGCGGTTGTTCGGTCTTGCCGTTCTTCATCTTCTCAACGAAGGGATTGGGTTCCCCGTCACGGACGAGATACGGCCCGAAAGAAAAGACGTCCACCGCTCCATCCGCAAGATACTGCTCCGCTTTCAGCTCATCGGAGCGGAAAACCGCCCATCTTCCATCCTCATACATGGCAAGTGTATCGAGGTTCGGGAACTGTCGCCGGTTTGCCTCCGGAACGCGGTCAAAAAACACCTGGCGATCCCGGATGATCATTCCGATCATGGTCTTTCGACCAAGCCGGTAGGTATAATAATCGGTGTTCATCGCAAAGACAACCTGATGCTGTTTTGCGATCAGTTCCGCCTGAACATGCTTTTTCTGCGGCTTCTCGGGATTGTAAAGAATCGATCCGAATCGCTCCTTGTCCCGGTCACAGAAAATGTGAGCTTCATACCAGGTCAGCACTTTTTCTTCATCGTGGATCCTGTCGATCCGCACGATGAGTGTGGGAGAAGCATAGAACCAAAGCCCTTTTTCAGGGTCTTCCAGAATATGCTCGCCTTCTTGTGGATACCCATATTCATCCAGTTCGGGCTTAGCGATCGGCCAGGCGACGTCCGCCTTCGCCTTCCCATACCCAGCGCTGCCATTCACGGGCTGGACCGCGCTTACGTTCACTTTCTCCGACGCAGGCTCGCCTTCCGGAACCACCGGCTCGGCTTCATCCGGTAAAGCAGGCGTTTCTACTCCTGATTCCGGTTTTATCGCCATCTCCTCACGTTTGCCATCTAGAGCTATGTGTTCAAGGAAATCCCCACCCGCTTCATCCGGTCCAACCGTCGTGTAAACAAGCCCGAAACTCGCGTTGCCCGTTTCTCCCTCGTCCGTTACCTTGAATTCCGTCTTGCTCTGCGTCACATGATACCGGTACGCTTCCTGCGCGGCCTCAAGCGCTGTCTTACCACCCAGGCTTTCAAGCGGAACGCGCCAGTCCATTAAGATTCCATTTTCTTTTGCCAGGTGGAGGTACAGCTTTTTAACATCCCATACGCCGTAAGCATCCGCAGAAGAAGACTCGTATCCGCGCTCTCCGCATTTTTTCACCGCCCGTTGCACCGCATCTGCGCAAAGCTTATGGGCACCATGCCCATATTCCCCTTTTACGTCGTGGGTAACGACGACTTCCGGTCTGTACCTGCGAATCTGTTCTGCCAAAAAAGCGTCAACGTCTTTCTGCCGCCATCGTTCATACGCAGCTTCAAGCTTAGAACAGAAAGTATCGTGGAAATTGCCGATCACGGGATACTTCCGCACGCCCATGGACCAGAGGCCGTTCAGCAGTTCGCTTCTTCTCGTTGTGTTGGAATAACTCATCGTAACGAGAACGACCCTCTTTTTCAGCTCGGTCGAATACAGTGGCAGCATTCCGCCGAAGAAAATCAGTTCATCATCAGGATGCGCGGCAACCAGCATGAGGTCCGCTTTTTCTTCCGGAGGTTCCCAGCGCTGTACCCATGCGGGTGGCTCACCCTCACCGAATATGGAGACCTCATTGATTTTCAGTTTCGTCCGGTTTCCGGTCGCGTCGATCAGCCGAAAATGGGAAGTCCCTTCCAGTGGGACAAGCACATGGGCATAACCGGCGGTTTCCCGGTGAATCTCCATCCATTTTCCGTTTTCTTCCGATTCGACCACCCATTCGTCCGGTATATCACCGAAACAGATATACAGCCAGAAAGCATCCTGACTTTCTGGCGATGTAAACTCCAGTACAGGATTCTTCTGGTCGAGGCTTGACCAGTAACTTGTGTACATCCCGTCGTGCACATTTCCCGTCTTTCTCTTCGGTGATGTAATCCTGCAGAGGTCAGTGATATCCTCCGCCGTTTCCGCGGAGGAGCCGGCAAAAAGCAGCAGGATTGCTGCAATAAACAGTCTGCAAAATGTCCGTTTCAAGTGTTTGGTACCTCCTTTACACACCTGAAATTCCCAATATCATCTGCAATAACGTCAGTCAGCCGGCAAAATGCACGAATATCCATTTGCTCCGCCCGGACGTTTTCCGGCAATTCAGCTTCAGTAAGCCAGCCGTTACACTTTTCTTTTCGCACCCCAAACAAGCTTGCCAGATTGTTCGCCATCGTCTTGCGACGCATGGCAAAACCGCCCCGGATTACGCGCAGCAAAAGCGCCTCGTCCGATACCGGACACGGAGTTTCTTTTCTCCGCTCCAGCGCAAGGAAACGGGAATCCACCCGGGGCTGCGGTTCAAAGCAGGCAGCTGGTACGTCCAAGGTTTTTGTCAGTTCATAACGCCAGGCAAGCGCGATCCCCAGCGGATTGCAGCCCTCTTCGCCCGCGGCGGCTGTCAGCTTATCCGCTGCTTCCGCCTGCAACATAACTGCTATCCCGGTAAGCTCCGGTATGGTACGGTACAGTTTTGTCAGAATCTCCGACGTGATATAGTACGGGAGATTAGCGGCAACCCGCAGCGGGCTTCCGCCTCCGCCCTCTTCTTTGATCCATTTCGAAAAATCTACGCGCAGCGCGTCGTCAAAGCGAAGGCTCACATTATTTTGGCCCAACAGCCGTGCCATCAGATAAGGCTTCAGGCTTTTATCCAATTCCAGGGCATAAACATGGTGGGCGTGCCCGGCAAGGTGCTTTGTCAGCATACCGGAGCCCGCCCCGATCTCGATCACATCTTGCTCAAGGCCTGCGCCCGACATGGCGGCCAGCTTTTCCAGCAGTTCTTCGTCATAGATGAAATTCTGCCCAAGGGCGTGTTTATAGCGGAATCCTGCTCCGGAATCCTGTATTTTCGTTCTCAGTTTTGCCACTCTTCTCACCTGATGCGGATTGCCTGCTCATCGTTGGTTTCCGACACAATATAATGTGGCCTGTGTTTGACCTCCATATAGGTTTTGGAAAGGTACTGCCCCATAATCCCCATGCAGAGTAGCTGTACGCCGCCGATAAACAGGATGATGCACACCGTTGACGCCCAGCCCGCGACCGGATCTCCGAAAATCAGCCGGCGTATCATCACAAACATCACCATGATAAAGGAGATCAGCGTAAAGAATAGCCCCATATAGGATGCGATCGCAAGCGGGGCCTGCGAAAAATTGATGATCCCGTCAATGGAATACCGGAAAAGGCTGAAGAAGTTCCATTTCGTCTGACCTGCTGCGCGCTCCACGTTTTTATAAGGCAGCCATTTCGTCCGGAAGCCCACCCATCCGAAAATTCCTTTCGAAAACCGGTTGTACTCGCACATGGACACGATCGCCTGCACCATTTCCCGCCGCATCAGGCGGAAATCCCGGGCGCCGTCGACTACATCGGCATCCGAGATCCGGTTGATGATCCGGTAGAACATGCGTGCGAAGAAAGAACGGATCGGGGGTTCGCCCTCCCTTGTTACCCTGCGGGTTGCCACGCTGTCATATTCCCCGGTCTCCAGTGCTGCGATCATTTCGGGCAAAAGAGTCGGCGGATCCTGCAAATCCGCGTCCATAACGGCCACATAATCCCCCTGCGCATTGACAAATCCGGCGAACATCGCCGCTTCCTTGCCGAAATTCCGGGAAAAGGAAAGATACCGGACTCGGGGATCCCGTTCCGCCAGTTCTTTCATCACAGAAAGCGTCCCGTCACGGGAGCCGTCATTGATCAGGAGGAAATCGAATTCATAATCCGTAAGGCTGTCCATCGTTTCTACCGCAACGCGGTAAAAAATCGGCAGCGCCTCTTCTTCGTTATAGCAGGGTACAATCAACGTAATACGCTTACCCATGGCGCGAAAAGCTCCTTTTGCTTCTGACTCACAAAAAAGGCCGCAAGAGAAAGACATGGTTTCTCCTGCGGCCCACGATTCTCACTTACTCGTCCTCGTCTTCCTCTTCAGGTAGCAGGGCGTTATGATAAACGTCCTGTACGTCATCCAGATCGTCCAGCATTTCAAGCATCTTTTGGATCTTCTCAACGGTTTCGGGATCGCTTACTTCATTTTCCGTCTGCGGAATCATTGTCAGTTCCGCGCTGAGGAAAGCGTACCCGGCCTTTTCCAGATTGTCGCGAACCGTCTGGAAATCCTCAACCGCAGTTGAGATTTCGAAACTGTCCTCCAGGGTCTCCACGTCCGACGCGCCGGCGTCCAGCGCAGCCATCATGACTTCATCTTCGTCCATGCCTGGCGCCCGCTCGATCACGATCATCCCAACGTTGTCGAACATATAGGAGACGCAGCCGTTCGTTCCCAGAGATCCGCCATTCTTGTCGAAGATATGGCGGATATCGGATGCCGTACGATTCCGGTTGTCAGTAAGAGTGCTGACAATCATTGCGACGCCGCCCGGAGCGTACCCTTCATAACGAATCTCTTCGTAATTGACATTTCCGCCCTCGCCCGCTGCCTTCGCGATCGAACGCTTGATGTTCTCATTGGGCATATTGCTGGCTTTCGCCTTAGCGATCACATCACGCAGCTTTCCGTTGATTGCCGGGTCCGGCCCGCCGTCACGGACAGCGATTGCGATTTCTCGCCCGATCTTGGTAAAGATTTTTCCGCGTTCCGCATCCGCCTTGCCTTTTTTGTGCTTGATATTCGCCCATTTAGAATGTCCGGACATACAGAAAACCTCCAAACAAAAAACTTGACGTGAGATTATAGCACGTTTTTCCCGCCCCTTGCAAGAGATGCAGGCAGGAAATCAATACAGCTTCGCTCCGGCGGGAATCTCATCGTCTACCATCAGCAAATGCAGTTTCTCTTCGTCATTTTCCTTGTGGATCGCAGAAATCAGCATTCCGCAGGAATCGATACCCATCATCTTTCTAGGCGGCAGGTTTACGATGGCGATACAGGTCTTCCCAACCAGTTCTTCCGGTTCATAGTAGGCGTGGATCCCGCTCAGGATTATGCGCTCCGTGCCGGAACCGTCGTCCAATGTAAACCGGAGGAGCTTCTTGCTCTTCGGTACCGCCTCACAGGAAAGGACTTTAACCGCACGGAAATCCGACCTTGAGAAGGTCTCGAAATCAACAAAGTCCACAAAAAGCGGCTCGATCTGAACATTTGAAAAATCGACTTTCGGTCTTTTTTGAGCCTGCTGAGCTTCTTTAGAGGTGGTTTCGGCTTCCGCCTGCGACTCAGAACCCGGTGTGTCAGCGCCAAGCGGCTTCATGGTCGGGAACAGAAGCACATCGCGTATAGAAGGAGAATCCGTCAGGAGCATGACCATACGGTCAATTCCAAATCCTAGACCGCCAGTCGGGGGCATGCCGTATTCCAGCGCACAGATGAAATCTTCATCTACGTCCGCATGACCGCCCGCACGCCGTTTCGCCTCCGCCTGGCGCACAAAGCGGGCACGCTGATCGACAGGATCATTCAGCTCCGTAAAGGCGTTCCCCAGTTCCTGGCAGTTCGCGAAAAACTCAAAACGCTCCGTCATAGTGGGATCGTCCTTCTTCCGCTTCGCCAGAGGGGAGATCGCGACGGGATACTCAGTTATAAACGTCGGCTGGACGAGATTCGGCTCAACATACTCGTCAAAGCACGCTTCAAGACACTCGCCCTTCACCGCATTTTCTTCCACGCGGACGCCCCGGGCAAGGCACTCCGCCCGGGCCTGTTCATCGCTTGTCCAAGTTTTATAATCGATACCCGAATACTTTTTGACAGCTTCCGCCATCGTAAACCGCGCCCACGGTCTTGAAAAATCAATTTCCTTCCCCTGATACTGGATTTTCAATGTCCCGCAAACCTTCTCGCACACATAAGTATACATTTCCTCCACGAGGTCCATGATGTCCTCGTAATCCGCATACGCCTGGTAGAGCTCGATGGTCGTAAACTCGGGGTTATGCCGGGTATCCATGCCCTCATTGCGGAAAATCCGTCCAACCTCGTAAACCTTGTCAAAGCCGCCCACGATGAGGCGCTTCAGATAAAGCTCGGTCTCGATACGCAGATACATCGGAATATCAAGTGCATTGTGATGCGTAACAAACGATCGGGAATTGGCGCCAATTTCAATGGTCTGCAAAACCGGCGTGTCCACTTCGAGGAAACCCCGCGCATCCAAAAACTCTCGCAGCGACCGGAGAATCTGACTTCGCTTTATGAAAGTGTCCTTTACCTCAGGGTTTACAATGGTATCCACATAGCGCTGTCGATAGCGCAGATCCTGATCCCGGAGCCCGCTCCATTTGTCCGGAAGAACGCGGAGCGATTTCGCGAGAAGCGTCAGCTCCTGCGCATGCACGGAAATCTCCCCCGTTTTAGTGCGAAAGACGTATCCTTTGATGCCAAGGATGTCGCCGATATCCATCGTCTTGAAATCGGCATATACTTCCTCTCCGACATCTTCCCTGCGGACATAAACCTGGATCTTTCCTTCCCCGTCCAGAAGATGCAGGAACGAAGCCTTTCCCATGATGCGCCGTCCCATCATGCGGCCAGCAACGGAAACAGTTTTTCCTTCCAGTTCTTCAAAACGGGTAAGAATGTCCTGAGAGGTATGCGTTCTGTCGTATCGGGTAATCGTATACGGGTCGCGATCCTCTTTCTTATAAGCGGCAAGCTTTTCCCGCCGGATCAGTTCCTGTTCGCTGTATTCCGGTTCCGGGACCCTCCATGTTTCGGACACGGTATTTCCTCCTTGCGCGCCGGAGCACCGTTTACGGAGCCGGCACAGTACAATTGGCAAATATCTGAATAGAATGGTAGTCTGACAGCAGCTTTACTCTGCCCGGATATTGAGCACACGATAAAAAACGGGACCCTGCGGCGTATAAGCTTCCACGCGTTCGCCCACTTTTGCTCCCATCAGGGCCGCGCCCACGGGAGACTCGTTGGAAATCTTACCGTTGAACGGATCCGCTTCCACAGTACCCACGAGGGTGTATTCTTCTTCTTCAGCGTCCGGATCGTCGTCTTCAATGATCGTAACGATGCTGCCGAAACCGACCTCATCCGTGCTACTTGCATCAACAATTCTTGCGTTTTCGATCATCTCGCGCAGCTCCACGATCCGCTGTTCCAGCGCAGCTTGATCGTTCTTCGCCGCATCGTATTCTGCGTTTTCGCTTAGGTCGCCCAGAGAACGGGCAAAATCCAGTTGTGCGGCTACGCGCATTTTTTCTGTAGTTTCTTTATACTCAAGTTCTTCCTTTAATTTCTGGAGCCCTTCCGCTGTCATAACGACATGCTTGCTTTCAGCCATGTTTTTCTTCCTTTCCGGTCACACTTAAATGCCGGGCGGAACGCTCTCCGTCCGGAAAAACAATCACAGGTGTGGTTTGGCATTATAGAGGAAAGGTCACAGCCTGTCAACCGGGAATAAAAAGATTCAAAACACATTAAAACTGCAAAAACATATTGACACGATATTGAAATAATTGTATAGTTAGCGCAGCGATGTCGGACATCCGACATCAGAATGCCGCATGGTTTTTGAAAGGTGCGTTCATGCAAAACGGGATTTCCAGGAGAATTGCCGACGAGATACGGGCCGAAATTGAGCGGTCCCGAATGTCCCCCGGCGAAAAGCTGCCGACGGAGAATACGCTGACCTCAAAATATGGTGTCAGCCGTTCTACCGTACGCGAAGCGGTAAAGCTTCTTCAGGCGGAAAACGTGATCGAGATTCGGCGCGGGCTGGGATCCTTTGTGGCCAGCAACACCGGAATCGGAGCCGATCCGCTTGGGCTTCGCTTTGCAGAGCAGGATCATCTCCTCGAAGAATTGATGGAGGTTCGCCTCCTGATGGAACCGGGGATCGCGGAGATTGCCGCCATAAGGCGGACGGACGAAGACCTCGGCCGGATGGATGAAGCCATTAGCCTGATGGAAGCCTACGCGCGGGCGGACAAGGACTATACCGCCTACGATTACCGCTTCCATATTGCTGTGGCAGAAAGCACGCATAACCGCGTGCTCAAGCGGATTTTTCCTGTCGTCTTCGAGGCGATCGCGAAAGGGTACGAACAGACTGCCCATCTTCACGGAAGCGTAAACCGGGCGCTGTGGTATCACCGGTCCATCCTCGGGGCAATCCGCGCAAAAGACGCATCCCTCTCCGGAAGCCTGACGCGGCGGCACATTGAACAGGCTCTGCGGGATATTGCAGAGCACAAGAAAGGAGCCATATCATGAAGAAATTCCTGACTCTCCTTCTTTCCGCAGTGATCATCTGCGCCTCTTGCGCCGTTCTGGCCGAGGACGCCACGATCACCTATTGGTTCTGGGCGGACAACGACCAGTATGCGCAGACCATGCAGGAAATGATCGCCGACTTCAACGCCACCAACGGAAAGGGCATCACCGTCGTCGGCGAGCAGGTCCCGTGGGACGGCGGTGGATACAGCAATACCCTGCTGCAGGCCGCTATCGGCGGCGGCGGTCCCGACGTTGCCAGCTTTAAGCTGACCGCGACCCCCTCCTTCGTCGGCAATGACCTCCTCGAGCCCCTCGACAGCTATCTGGACGCTTGGGACAAGAAGAGCGAGATCAACGACAGCCTCTACGGCGTCATGCGCAGCGCCGGCGGCAGCGACAGCATCTATGTCATGCCTTGGAACACGCAGGTCCTGTACGTATACTATCGTCCCTCCATGTTCGAGGCCGCTGGCGTCAGCGTCCCGAAGACCTATGAGGAGTTCCTGGATATCTGTGCAAAGCTGACCCGCGACACCGACGGCGACGGCAAAACCGACGTCTACGGATTCGGCATGCGTGGCAGCAACGGCGGCCAGGAGCCCTGGGGCAGCTTTATCTACGCAGCCGGCGGCAGCTTTGAGCATCTGGACAGCCCCGAGGCGATCCAGGGCATGAAGGATTACATTGCCCTCTTCACGAACGGCTATGCACCCGAGACCGCACCGAACGACGGCTTCGCGCAGGTCATCGATGGTTTCAAATCCGGCCTCACCGCCATGACAATCCATCATATCGGCTCTTCTGCCCAGATGATGGAACTCTTCGGCGACGATGTTGCCGCTTTCATCTTCCCGGCCGGCAAGGGCCAGTGGACTTCCATGGGCGACACGGAGAACGTCATGTTCGCCTCCTGCAAGAACAAGGAAGCCGCTTTTGAGTGGCTCGCCTACCTGGCCGCCGGAAAGGGCCAGGAGACTTGGTGCACTGTGACCGGCAACGTCCCGGTGGCCGCCTCCGTGCAGGCGCTCCCCGTCTTCCAGGAGAACCCGTTCATGCAGGTCTCCATCGAGGGACAGCCGGTAGCCGGCATCCTGCCCGTGCTCGATACCACTACCACCTGGATCTCCAACTGGCCGAGCGTCATCCAGCAGGCCCTGCTGGGCGACATCTCCGCTGAAGATGCGATGCAGACTCTCCAGGAGACCCTCTGGCAGTAATCTGACCGGAAGGGTGCGGTCATCCGCACCCTTCCATTCGCGTTTCTCATTTGTCTGAAAAGAGGTATACTATGGTCAAGCGAAGAAGCAGACTGGGAGAGAACGGCGTCTGGCCATATCTACTCCTGCTGCCTGCTCTCATTGTGATGGTTTCGGTGGTCATCGTTCCCATCATCAATGCAGTCAGTATGTCCTTTCAGTATTACAATCTCAACATGCCGAAGCGGACGACTTTCGTCGGACTGGATAATTACATCAAGATACTCGGAGCCGCCAAATTCCGCCGTTCCCTCTGGCTGACCGTCATTTGGGTCATCTTCGGCGTCGGCGGTCAGTTCCTGTTCGGCTTTCTCCTCGCGCTTCTGCTCAATCAGAATTACCGCGGCCGCGGCGTTGTCCGGGCTGTCAGCCTGATCCCCTGGGTCACGCCCGGCGTCCTCATCGCCCTGATGTGGAGCCTGATCATGGACGGCAATTACGGCGTCCTGAACGACATTCTTCTGCGTCTCGGCATCATCAGCGAGAAAGTGGCTTTCCTTGCCCGGAAGGATACGGCGCTGCCCAGCGTAATCGTGACTATCATCTGGCAAGGTATTCCTTTCTTCGCCATCATGCTGCTTGCGGGGCTGCAGGGAATCTCCCACGACCTGTACGAAGCAGCCGACATAGACGGCGCCACAAGGATACAAAAACTCTTCTATGTCACGATTCCATCTCTCCGCAACACGATTTTCGTAACCACCATGCTGCGCATCATCTGGGTCGCGAATTCAGTCGACATCATCGCGAACATGACGGATGGCGGACCTGCCAACGCAACTTTGACGCTTAGCGTCAATATTTATAAGGAAGCATCGACGCTGAACATGGGGTACGCTTCCGCAATGGCCATCCTACTCATGCTCGTTCTCCTGGCTGCGGCGATCCCCTATCTGCACAGCATGTTCAAAGAGGAGGGCTGAGTCATGAAAAAGAATACAGTCCTCCGCATTCTGACGCTCTGGCTTCCCCTGGTTCTTTTCCTCATTTTCCTTCTGTTCCCATTCTACTGGACGCTCGTAACAAGCCTCAAGACGGACGCCGAGCTGCATTCACTGGACGTCGTATACTGGCCGGAGCATCCGACGCTGAACGCATACCGATACCTTTTTTCCCAGTATAACTTCCTGCATCCCATGAAAAACAGTCTTCTGGTTGCTGTCATCACGATGCTTCTCTCCCTGACCGTATCTACTCTGGCGGCTTATTCTTTTTCCCGTTTCCGTTTTCCTGGCAGAAAGCCGCTTATGATGCTGTTTCTTACAAACAACATGTTTCCCACAGTGCTCCTGCTGATCCCGTTGTATACGATCATGCGGAAGCTGCAGCTGCTCTTCACGCCGTGGGCACTCGTCCTGTCCTATACGACGTTTACGATCCCGTTCTCCGTCTGGCTGATGAACGGATATCTGAACGACCTTCCGGTCTCCCTTGAAGAAGCCGCCATGGTGGACGGCGCAAACCGCGCCCAGGCATTTGTGCGCATCGTACTGCCCATTCTCCTGCCCTGCCTGCTGGCGACAGGCGTCTATATCTTTATGCAGTCCTGGAACGAATACACCTTCGCCGTCCTTTTCACGAACGCGAAAAACCGTACGATCCCGGTCGCCCTTAAAAACCTGATCGGCCAGCTCGGCGTTCAGTGGGAGCTCATCACCGCGGGCGGCATTATCACGATCATTCCTGTCTGTATCATGTTCTTCTTTGCTCAGAAGCGCCTGGTATCCGGCCTGACCGCCGGCGCCGTCAAAGGATAAGCGCTTTTGAATAGTCACCATCCGAGAAAAGAGGAGACGCATTATGGCAAACTTTACCGAAAAGGCGAAGCAGATCCGCAGTGATATTCTGGATTCTCTCTTCGCCGCGCAGTCCGGCCATCCGGGCGGATCGATGTCCTGTGTGGAGATCCTGCTCGCCCTGTATGAGGACGGCGTCGTCCGCTACAACCCCAAGGATCCCAAATGGTCGGAGCGCGATCGAGTTGTCCTTTCGAAAGGCCATGCTTGCCCGACGCTGTACGCCGTTCTGGCGGACGCCGGCTTCTTCCCGAAGGAAGAGCTTCTGACCCTGCGCAAACTTGGCAGTCATCTGCAGGGACACCCTGATATGCACAAATGCCCGGGCGTAGACGCTTCCACCGGCTCCCTCGGCCAAGGCATGAGCATGGGCCTCGGTTACGCGCTTGGCGGAAAACGCCCTGGCCGCAACTTCAACGTCTATGTTATCACCGGCGACGGTGAGAGCCAAGAAGGCATCATCTGGGAAGCCGCCATGGCAGCCGCGCATTATAAGCTCGATAACCTGACTGTCCTTCTCGACCACAATGGCCTGCAAATCGACGGTAGCAACGATCAGGTCATGTCTATCGGCGACATCGTCGCTAAGTATGCCGCTTTTGGCTGGGAAACCATCGAAGTCGATGGCCACGACGTCGAAGCGATTGCCGAAGCCTGTAAGCGCGAGCGCTGCGGAAAGCCGCGTTTCATCTGCTGCAACACAGTCAAAGGCAAGGGCGTTTCCTTCATGGAGAATCAGGTCGGCTGGCACGGCAAGCCCATCAACGAAGAGCAGTACAAAGCCGCCAAGGCTGAACTGGGGGTGTAATCATGGCTGAGATTAAATCTACGCGCAATGCATATGGTGAAGCGCTCGTCAAGCTCGGCGCAGTGGATCAGAATGTCGTCGTTTGCGACGCAGACCTTGCACACGCGACCATGACCGCGTTCTTCGCGGACAAGTATCCGGATCGTTTTTACAATTTCGGCATTGCGGAATCCAACATGATGGCCGCAAGCGCCGGCCTTGCGCACTGCGGCTACACGGTGTTCGCCAGCACTTTCGCGATCTTTGGCGCTGGCCGCGCTTATGAGCAGGTTCGCAACGCGATCTGCTACACGAACGCCAATGTGAAACTGGGCCTCAGCCATGCCGGCCCCAGTTGCGGCGAGGATGGCGGAAGCCATCAGGCTATCGAGGATATCGCACTCATGCGTGTTCTACCCAGGATGACCGTCCTTGTCCCCTGCGACGCTGTCGAAATGGAAAAGGCTGTGTTTGCAGCTGCGAAAATCGACGGACCCGTATTCATCCGCACCGGCCGCCTGCCCACCGAAGTCATCACGACGGAAGAAACGCCCTTTGAAGTCGGCAAGGCCCTCCAGCTGCGCGACGGTAAGGACGTAGCCATCATCGCCTGCGGCATCCTGGTTCCCCAGGCCATGCACGCGGCTGAAGAACTTGCAGCAGAAGGGATCGAAGCTCGCGTCATCAACCTGCATACCATCAAACCCATCGACAGCGAAGCTATCCTGGCCGCTGCGAAAGACTGCGGCGCCATTGTGACTGCGGAAGAGCATTCTGTCATTGGCGGCCTCGGAAGTGCGGTAGCGGAAGTGCTGATGGGCAAGGCCTGCGTTCCCTTCGAGCGCATCGGTGTTCAGGACCGGTTCGGCCAGAGCGGCAAGCCGGCGCTTTTGGCTGAGGAATACGGCCTCACCGCGAAAGACATCGTCTTCGCCGCGAAGCGCGCCATCGCAAGCAAGTAATTTGATTCTTCGAAAAGTCAACTAATACAGAGGCGAGAGTATGCAGAAAATTCAGGAATTCACCTATGAGGGCAAGGGACTGGTCCGCGTCTTCGAGAATGAGAAGTGGATGGTAGGCATCAAGAACTGGAAACCGGAAAACGACATTACCGGCCTCACCTGCCTGGAACGGCACAACATCACTGACGAACTGTTCATCCTGCTTGCTGGTCGCTGCACGCTGCTGTACGCGAATGAAACCGATAACGGCCTCGTAATCGAGAAGGTCGAAATGGAACCGATGAAAGTGTACAACATCCCGACCGGCCTTTGGCACAATACCGTTACCGAACCCGGCGTGAAACTGATTCTCGTCGAGGATAGCGCCTGCTCCGGACAGAATTCCGACATTCTGGACCTTACGGAAGCGCAGCTCGAGACCGTGCGCGCGCTTGTAGGCTGAAACCGTATACCGGCGGTATAACCGCCAAATAATAAGGAGGAAATCTCAGATGAAGAAGTTTCTTTCCCTGCTACTGTGCGCTATGATGGCGCTGGCCGCCGCCTCCGCTCTCGCGGACGTCGACCTATCCGCTCTCGATCCGGTGAACCTCACGATCTATTCCCCCGGCAACGTGGAATCCGTTCCGACCAAAACTATCATTGAGTACGCCCGCCTCGTTGAAGAGGCCTCCGGCGGAAAGATCACACTGACCGTACACCATTCTGGTGAACTCGGAAACGACGCGGAAGCGCTTCAGTCCATCCGCCTCGGCACCATCGATATCATCTTTGCCGGAACTTCCGGATACACCGAGTTCTATGATAAAGCGAAGATTCTGGACCTGCCCTTCCTCTTCAAGAACGCGGAACAGGCTTACGAGGTCGTAAATGGCGACATCGGCGAGCAGATCTTCGCGGATCTCGGCAACGTCGGCCTCGTGTATCTCTCTGAGGGCGACAACGGCATGCGACACATCTCCACAACGAATCGCCCGATCCACACCGCCGCGGACGTGGAAGGCCTCAAAATCCGCGTTCCTACCAGCCAGATGTATCTGGACTGCTGGGAGGCGCTTGGCGCCAACCCCGTTGCCCTTGCGCTGAACGAGCTGGCGATCGCCCTGTCCAATGGCACTGCGGAAGGCCAGGACAACGCCACGTATCACCTTGTCGCTAACGCGACCTATGACGACATCAAGTACTTCAGCTACATCAATTATATGTGGATGGGCTGCACCATGACGGCGAATGCCGGCGTTTGGAACAAGCTCCCGGCTGAGTATCAGGAGATTCTGAAGGAGCAGGCCAAGGTCGCCGCGAAGTATTCCTTTGACACCATCGCGCAGGACAACGTCACCGCGCAGGCCACTCTTGAGGCCGCAGGCGTCCAGTTTGACGAGGAGCCCGACGTGCAGTCCTTCAAGGATAAGCTGGGCATCCCCGCCTACTACGAGAATTACAAGGATCAGTCCTGGTACAATCAGGCGATCATCGATCAGATCCTGGCGCTCTGATCCCGCATACCCCGCCGGGGGGAGCCTCTGGCTTCCCTCGGCTTCTTTTCAGATGTTGAGACTTTCTCCGGTTTCATGAACCGGGATTCAAGAAAGGGATCTCTATGCAAACCTATAAAAAGATTACGGACGCATTCATCCGCGTGGTGGAAATCATCGAGACGCTGCTGATCGCCGCTATCGTCGGCGTCATGCTCTACGAAATGATTCTCCGGAACGGATTCAACAAATCCTTCCGCGCTTCTACGGAGCTCTGCGGTTTCCTGTTCATGTGGATGGCTTTTCTCGGCGTCATCATCCTCTACGACCGGGATCGTCTGATCACCCTCGATATGATCTACGTCCGCGTTCCCGAAAGCTTCCGGCAGGCATTCTGGTTTATCGGAAAGGCTGCCGCCATGCTGCTCGGCGTCGTCATGATCATCGCCTATGTGGGCATGTATCCCATCAACAAAACCAGTTATTTCTCCACCATGCAGTGGCTGTCCAAAGCATGGCATTTCCTGCCCATGGCCATTGCTGGCGGATTCATCGTTGTAAAAACTGTCTGGCAGGTGCTGGATCGCGTAATGACCCTTACGGGCGCCACAAAAGGAGGTAAGGAAGCATGACCATTTTCTTCGTATCCTTTCTGGTGCTCCTTCTGATCGGCGTCCCCATCAGCATCGCGATCGGCGCCAGCGCTGTACTCGGCTGCATGCAGCTCGGGTACCCCATGATCGTTATCGGTCAGAAGATGGTCACAGGCATCGATTCCTATCTTCTGATCGCCATCCCCCTCTTTATTCTGGCCGGCAATCTAATGAACAGCGGCCGGATAACGGAAAAAATCTTTAACTTTGCAAAGGAAGTTGTCGGATGGATCCCCGGCGGGCTGGGCCATGCGAACATTGTCGCATCCGTTATCTTTGCGGGCATGAGCGGCTCCGCAACGGCGGATGCGGGCGGCCTCGGCACCATCGAAATGGAAGCCATGACGACAAACGGCTACGATTCGGAATTCTCCGCAGGCGTAACAGCTGCTAGTTCCGTCATCGGGCCCATCTTCCCGCCCTCCATCCCTCTCATCATTTATGGCGCGACGGCCAGCGTATCGGTTGCCAAGCTCTTCATGGGCGGCGTCGTTCCCGGGCTCGTGATGGGCGTTGCCCTCATGGTCCTCGTTTACGTCTTCGCCATCCGCCGCAATTATGAACGCCATCCTTTCAATCTGCGTGCGCTGGCGAAGCAGTTTGTCAGTTCCATCCTCTCCCTCGTAACGCCGATCATCATCCTGCTCGGTTTCACGACGGGCATCTTTACACCGACTGAAGCTTCTTCCATCGCCGTCGCCTATTCCCTTCTGATCGCCTGGCTCGTATACCGGACGATGACCTGGAAAGACTTCAAAAAATGCCTGCTGGAGTCCGCGATCACCAGCGCAAATACGCTCTTCATCATCGGAACCTCCACCCTGTTCACCTACGTCCTGGTGCGCGAAGGGGTATCGAAGCAGATCGCCGACTTTATCCTTGGCATCTCCAGCAATCCCTTTGTCATTCTTCTCATCATCAACATCGTGCTCCTGATCCTCGGAATGTTTATGGAACCTGGCGCGATTTTGACGCTGATGCTGCCGGTTCTGCTTCCTATCGTGAAGGAACTGAACCTCGATCTCGTGCATTTCGGCGTCGTCATGGTGCTGAACCTGATGATCGGTCAGGTTACGCCGCCTTTCGGCGTATGTCTCTTTGTCATCTCGGACGTAGGCAAAGTCAAGCTGGATAAGCTGTATAAAGCTATCCTGCCATTCCTTATCCCCCTCATCCTCGTGCTGTTCCTGTGCACCTATGTGCCGGGAATCGTGACGGCACTGCCGAACGCGCTCCTCCACTGACCGGGAATAAAAACAAGAGGCGCGCCTCCGCGTCTCTTGTCTTTTCGGATCAGGGCTGAGATTACTCCTTCGAGGCAACCTTTTCAACGGGAGCTTCCGGGGCGTTGCGCTTCACGCTGTCAATGCCGCCAAGCGCCGCTTTCATGGTCGTATACGGCTCTCCGCAGGAAGCGATGATCTGCCCGTTGGTCGCCCTCAGTCGGAAGCGGTACTGCCCGGACTTGTCACGATAACGCTGGAATTTCGGGTGTTTGATATGTTCGTACCCTTCCACGGGCGTATCCTCGAGTCCGGCAAGCGGCGCGTTCTTCTTAACACTTTCGATGCCGGCCAGGCACGACTTCTCGGACTTATACACCTCAGAGGTGGAGATCGGTTCTCCGTTTCCGGCTTTCAGGTCGAACTTAATCCCCGTCGGCGTGTTCCTGACGATGAATTTTCCCATATTCTTTTTCTCCTTTTTCGGTCAGATTGGGAAACGGTTCCCTAAAGCTGGCGTTAGTATAACA
>JAIKWN010000063.1 GCA_024684665.1 Clostridiales bacterium
ATCGTGTTGTAATTGCGCTGCTTGCACTCCTGGCAGGCCAGCACGATCTTCACGCGTGCGCCGACTTGAGCCATCCGGGGCACCTCCTTTATTCTCGGGCAGACGGATACCGCCTGCCAAACATGCTTGCGTATTGTATCCCCTTCTGACCTGTCTGTCAACGGTTTTTGACGTTTTTTTCAAAAAATCTCTCCGATTCGCCTTATTTCGGCTTTTTTCGGACGAAATCGATGATTTGACATGTGATTTTACTTTTATTTTCATGTTTTTTGAGTAATGGACCAGTTGCAAAATGCTTTCCAGATTCGATGGTGCTGACTTAAACACGAACGGGGAAACTGCGTTGCACCAGCGACGGTGGCTGTGGTATAATCAGTCCAAGGAAAAAGTCCGTTGGGCCGGAGGTGGGATATGGA
This sequence comes from Clostridiales bacterium, assembly GCA_024684665.1. The sequence goes on from JAIKWN010000063.1 coordinate 417, forward strand.
CAGAATCGCGGTACTGATTCCCTGCTATAATGAAGCGCAGACGGTGGAAAAGGTCGTGCGTGATTTCCGGCGCGTCCTGCCTGAGGCGACGGTATACGTGTATGACAACAATTCCACCGACGGGACGGATGAGATCGCGCGGCGTGCGGGGGCTTTTGTCCGCTATGAGCGCAAGCAGGGGAAGGGAAACGTTATCCGCACGATGTTCCGGGACATTGACGCCGAAGTCTATCTTATGATTGACGGGGACGATACCTATCCCTGTGAGCCAGCCCGGGAAATGTGCGATCTGATTCTTGAAAAAGACGCGGACATGGTGGTGGGAGACCGCCTTTCCTCCACGTATTTTACTGAGAATAAGCGGCCGTTCCACAATTTCGGCAATACCCTCGTCCGCTTCCTCATCAATCGCCTGTTCAAAAGCGATATCCGCGATATAATGACGGGATACCGCGCCTTCAGTTATCGTTTCGTCAAGACTTTTCCGGTTCTGTCCCGGGCTTTCGAGATCGAAACGGAGATGACCATCCACGCAGTGGATAAGAATCTGAACGTGGAAAACGTCGTGGTCGAGTACCGGGACCGGCCTGCGGGCAGCAAATCGAAACTGTCCACCTATACGGATGGCGCCAAGGTGCTGGGAACGATCGCGCGAATGTTCAAAAATTATAAGCCTTTTGCGTTCTTTACTGCGATTGCGCTTATTCTGGCTGTTCTGTCTCTCTGCTTCTTCATCCCCGTGTTTGCGGAATTCCTGCGTACGGGAATCGTGGAAAAGTTCCCGACCCTTATCGTCTGCGGCTTTGTGCTGCTTTCCGCGATCGTCTGCTGGTTCTCCGGCATCGTGCTTTCCACGCTGACCCTTCGTGCGAGACAGGATTTCGAATACCGGCTGACCCGCGTATCTGAGGAGTTCCGGCGGAAGAAAGAAGAAAGCGGAACGGGTACCTGATTGTGATGAAATTGTGAATTGACTTTTCTTGACCTTGACATACATCGCCAGACAGGGTACAATCTGAATCAAATGCAGGGGATTTGCCCAGAAAGGAACGGCTATGCACGAAAACAAGCATCCGAACAGGCCGCTCATCATATATTATATTGCGGCACTGGTAGTGGTTCTGCTTCTCAACTCACTGCTCTTCCCGCAGATCGAGCGCTATAACATCATGACGGTCACGTATTCCGAATTCGTTTCCATGCTGGAAGAGGGGAAGATCGCTTCCGCCGACCTGAACGACACGCGCATCGATTTCCGACTGAAGGACGAAGCTTCAGCGACAGCAGAGAACGGAAAGGTCACTTATTATACGACAAACCGCGTGACGGCGGACGACAAAATCGTGGAGCGTCTGCTTTCTGCCGGAGTGACATTTGAACAGGTAGTGCCCACCGAAACCTCTCCGATCCTATCCTTCCTTTTCAGTTGGGTGCTGCCCCTCGTCATCTTCTACGTTTTCGGTTCGCTGATGTTTCGTCGTCTGGGGGCGCGCATGGGCGGAAACGCCATGTCGTTCGGCAAATCGAACGCGAAAATCTATGTGGAAGCACAGACCGGAAAGACCTTTGATGACGTTGCCGGCGAGGATGAGGCGAAGGATGCCCTCAGGGAAATTGTGGACTTCCTGCACGATCCCGGAAAGTACCGGGACATCGGCGCGAAACTGCCCAAGGGCGCGTTACTGGTAGGACCTCCGGGAACCGGCAAGACGCTTCTCGCGAAAGCGGTGGCGGGCGAGGCAAAGGTTCCCTTCTTCTCGATTTCCGGCTCCGAATTTGTGGAGATGTTCGTCGGCATGGGTGCGGCCCGCGTGCGGGACCTGTTCAAGCAGGCAGGGGAAAAAGCGCCCTGCATCGTCTTCATCGACGAGATTGACGCCATCGGCAAGCGCCGGGACAGCTCCGGCTACGGCGGGAACGATGAACGGGAGCAGACCCTCAACCAGCTTCTCACCGAAATGGATGGCTTCGACGCAGGCAAGGGCGTCGTGATCCTGGCCGCGACCAACCGGCCTGAAATCCTGGACAAGGCGCTGCTACGCCCCGGCCGCTTTGACCGGCGCATCCCTGTGGAGCTTCCGGATCTGGCCGGCCGGGAGGCGATCCTGCGCGTCCACGCGAAGGACGTGAAGACGGAGCCCGGAATTGATTATACGCAGGTGGCCCGGGCGACCAGCGGCTGCTCGGGCGCGGAGCTGGCCAACATTATAAATGAAGGCGCCATCGCCGCGGTCAAGGCGGGGCGTACGGCGGTTTCCCAGAGGGATCTGGAAGAGGCCATCGAGACGGTCATCGCCGGTTATCAGCGCAAGAACGCTGTCGTCTCCCAGCGGGACAAGCTGACGGTTTCCTATCATGAGATCGGCCACGCTCTCGTGGCGGCAAAGCTCTCGAATGCGGCGCCGGTACAGAAGATCACCATCGTCCCGCGGACTTCTGGCGCCCTCGGATACACCATGCAGGTGGATGAGGAAGAGCGCCTGCTCATGACCCGGGAGCAGATCTTGGACCGTATCACGACGCTTTGCGGCGGACGCGCGGCGGAAGCGCTGATCTTCGGGCGCATCACCAGCGGCGCAAGCAATGATATCGAGCAGGCGACCAAGCTGGCCCGCACCATGATCACGAGGCTCGGCATGAGCGAGTCCTTCGGCATGATGGCCCTTGAAACCCAGTCCGGCCAGTATATTTCCGGAGACGCGCAACTGGTCTGCTCCGACGAGACGGCGGCTCACATCGACGCAGAGGTCCGCGATACCATCGCGGCCTGCTACAAGCGGGCATTCACGATCCTGACAGAAAACCAGGACAAGCTGCACGAGGCGGCAAAGGTGCTCCTGGAGAAGGAAACCATCACGGGCATGGAGTTCATGGCGATCCTTTCGCCTCACCAGCTCCCGCCTGCTGAGACTTCCGAAGAACCTGCCGGGACGCCCGGGGAAAACGCTGAGGCTTCCGGAGAATCAGAAGCGGGTGGATCCGCGCCGGAAAACCCTGCGAACGACGAAACCGACGATTTCGAAGTGCGCTGAACTTCTCCCTCCGCCTGTCGCGGAGGGTCTTTCTGCGGAGGAGAGCATGAATAAAAACCTCGACTGGATTGCCTGCCCGCTGCCGGAAGACATCCGGCGGGCAAAAGACCACGGTGATCTTACCTACGCCTCGCATCTCATCGGACTGCGCCTTTCGGATCCCAGGGTCCCGGGGGTCTTGAAGGAACGCCTGCGTTTTGAAGAGCGCATCCTGAAGAGGCTGCCGGAAATCTATCCGCTTTCGCGGGAAGAGACAATCCGCCTTTTTCGCGAACGGGTCCAGGATTTCAAAGAGGAAGAACTGGATGCGCTTCGGAACGATGGGACCTGCGACTGGATTTACCTGAACGGGGAGATCCGCTACCAGGAGGACTGCGTGGATACGGCTCTGCGCACGAGAAGCGGACTGCGCGCCCGCCTTCTGGATCTATCCATTCTGCGGCGAGACGAAGAAATCTCCCGCCGGCGGGACACGATGATCGAAAAAATGAAGCGCGAGGGACACGCGCGCGTGCATTTCCGTCTGCGGACGACGCTTGCGATCGATCCGGAAGCACAGCGACCGGGGGCGCGCATCCTTGTCCATATGCCCCTGCCTGTGACGGCTTCCCAGTGCAGGGCAGGGCGGATCGTGACGATTCCGGAAGGTGCCTATCTCGCGAAAGAAACAGAACCGCAGCGCACAGCCTCCTGGGACGTCGTCTATCAGCCAGGGATGCGCTTCATAACGGAAGCGGACTGGGAGATCGACGCGCCTTACGTATTTCCGGATCCGAAGAAGGTTGCGCCGGAGCAGCCGGATTTCGACACGGAGGAGCAGTTACCGCAGATCCGGTTCACGCCCTTTGTGCGGATGCTGGCCGCGGAGCTGGCGGGGACGGAGACAAATCCGCTCATAAAAGCGCGGCGTTTTTACGACTACATCACGGAAAACTGCCGATACCGCTATGTGCGGCCATACTTCATGGATCCGTGTATCCCGGAGACCTTCGGTGCGGGACAGATGGGGGATTGCGGCATGCACGCTCTGCTATTCATCAGCCTGTGCCGCGCGTCCGGCATCCCCGCCCGCTGGCAGGCCGGGCTGTATACGCCGCCCTGGGGACCGGGCAATCACGATTGGGCGCAGTTTTATGTGGAACCTTACGGCTGGCTGTATGCGGACGGCTCCTTTGGCGGAAGCGCTTTCCGGGAGGGAAACCGGGCAAGGCAGGATTTTTATTTCGGCAACCTGGATCCTTGGCGCTGTGTGTACAATTCTGCCCTGCAGCAGGAATTTGACCCGCCGAAGAAGCATTTGCGCAACGATCCCTACGACAGCCAGCGTCCGGAAGCTGAATTCGAAGACCGGGGGCTTTCCGGAAGCGAGTTTACCGTCACGCGGGAGCTTCTGCTCTGTGAAGAATTCTGATTTGCCTGTCTGACGGAAAGGAGAAAAGCATGGCGGCGGCTTCGCTGTTTGAACAGGAAAAGGGAACGCTGCGCGAGCAGCTGATCAATGCGGCCCCGAAAGAAGCGGAAGAGGCGCTGACACTTGCGTTCGCGCGGATTACCGAGGCCCTGGCGGCAGAGGAAACGGACGATGCTGGGAGGCAGCGCCTCCGTGCCGTGATGTCGCTTCTGCAGGAGGCTCCGGTGCTTCTCGCCGGAGCGGATGCCCGGGCAGAACTCGTGATCGGAGCGGACCCGGAGAAGACAAAGCTGACGCCCGCCCAGACCGTAAAATACGGGGGGCTTGTCCTGATGGTGGTTCTTGCGTTGTGGCTCTTCCTTGGCGGCCAGGTGATTCCGGCGCTGCTCGCCGTGATCGCCGCACTCCTGCCGGTGGCGGTGAAGAGTGTGCAAGGAACAGAAACCGCGAAGGCCAGGGGCATCCCGACGGTGGATGCGGACAGGCTCCTCTCCTCGGCTGCGGCGCTCTGCCGGGCGGCGGACATCTGTCTTTCGGACCTTTCCGGGCTGGAGCAGGAAGCGCGGCTGCGCTCCGGTGTATCCGGGGAAGAGGCGCTGCTCTCCATGCTGGGAAACCTTATGGAGGCGAAGCGGGCCGGAAGGCCCGAACTGGCGCTGGAGAGTTTATCGGAGGCCGAGCAGTACCTCCGACTTTCCGGCTATGAAATGGAAGAATACGACGATGCGCACGCGGTGGATTTCGACGTTCTGCCCACTCTGGGAGAAGGCAGGACCATTCGTCCAGCCTTCCGCAAGGATGGCCAGCTCGTCCGACGGGGAACGGCCGTCATGCCGCAGAGGAGGACGATTCCGTGAAGATACTTGGATTTGATCTCGGAGACGGCGAAAGCTGCGTTACCGTACTCGACAGGGATTCGGCGGTGGAGCCCAGGGCTCTTCCTTTGGACGGGAGGATCAGTTTCCTTTCTGCGGTAGGCGTTGCGGACGGGAAGATCGTCATTGGCGAGGCAGCCAGCGTGCAGCAGGGTGCGACAGAGGCGAAAGTGCGCTTTAAGTCCCGCTATCTCGTAGACGTTTCCGCCGCGGCGGATGTGCGTGCCTTTGCCCAGGGCGTCGTCCGGGAACTGACAAATACATATCCCGACCTTATGGCGGAGGTGACCCATACCGTGGTCGGCTGCCCCGCCGGATGGGGAGACGGAAGACGGCAGCAGTACGCTGCCCTTATGGAATCTGCGGGCTTTGTGAATGTATCCGTTGTGCCGGAACCGCGAGCCGCCTTCCTGTACGCGCGGCATGCCCGCGGCCTCAGGGTGGATCCAGCGCTCATGCGGAAGAGCGCGATGGTCATCGACATGGGCAGCTCCACGACAGATTTCGCCTATATCGTGGACGGACATCAGCAGGACGTCTCCCTGTTCGGGGATACAAACCTGGGCGGTGGACTGCTGGACGCCCTGATTCTTGCGCGGGCGGTCAACGCCTCCCCGGACAGGGAAGCCCTTACGCGGGTTTTTTCGGAGAGCTCCGCCTGGAAAAGCTACTGTGAGCTGGAAGCCAGACGGCTGAAGGAAAAGTACTTCCTGGAAGAAGGAAAGGGTGGCGCTCCGCTGACCAGGCGTCTGCTCGTCTGCTATGACGATACCCTGGTGATGACGCTGTCCGTATCTCCGGAAGAAATCCGGGAGATGATTACAGAGCCGCTGCCTGCACTCGGCGGTGTCAGCTTTATCAAATGCCTGAAGGACGCTTTGGAAAGGGCAGCGCTGGTCAGCCGTTCCTGCCCGCCGGGGGTTCTGATCCTTACAGGCGGCGCTTCCCGCATGGCTTTTTTGCAGGAGGCGGTGCGCGCTGCTTTCCCGGAGGCACTTCTGGTGCTGACACCTGAACCGGAGTGCTCCGTTGCCCGCGGTCTGGCCTATGCTGGCCGGGTGGACGAGAATCTGTCTGTTTTTCGCCGGGAAGTGGCTTCCATCGCCCGCGGCGAACAGCTGGAACGCGCTGTTCGCGGAAGCGTGCATGCCCTGTACGAGCCCATCGCAGAGGCGCTGTACCGGGTTTCCGTCGATTCGACACTTCAGGTGGTGGATCTCTGGCGGCATGGGGGCGTCGATACCATCGAGGAGATGGACGGGATTATCGGGCAGCGCATCGCAGAGACATTCCAGGGAGACGAGATCCGGGAAAGCCTGTCAGACAGCGTGGGAGACTGGCTGCAGAACCTAATGCGTACGCTGGAAAACGAATTGAGCGCCCTTTGCGTACGCTGTGGCGTTCCGCCAGAACATATGGCGCTGAAGCGTGTTGCTCTGGACACCGGTGTAACCAGTGTGGATCTTTCTCTCACGGACGCTCTGGGGATGGACGTCTTTTCCGGACTCATGGGCGTAGTCTTCGCCGCCATCGGGGCTGCCGTTTGCGGCGGCGGCGGGATCGCCATGATCGGCGCCGGTCCTGTAGGACTCATAACAGGGGCGGCGATCGGGATTGTTTTCGCTCTTCTCGGACGTAGTGGCATGGAAAAAGCGCTGCAGAAGATGAAGGTGCCTGTACTGATGCGTAGAATCGTGTCCCGGAGTGCGGTGGAACGCGGGCTTGAGCGGCAGAAAGAGAATATCAAAGCGCAGCTGATCGTGAGCCTCTCCGATCCTGCGAACGGCTTTGCCGACCGGCTGACCGTAAGCCTCGGACGCACGCTTGGCGAGCAACTGGAGAACATGGCGAAAAATGCAGAGATGTCGATCTCGGCGTGAGAGAAAACGATGGAATCCGGAGGCAGTATGCTGATCAGAAACGGATGGGTTTTTCTGGACGGAGAATTCGCTAAGGCAGACGTGCGCCTGAATGACAGTCTGATTTCAGAGGTGGGAACGCTTTTGCCGTCCCCCGGCGAGGATGTCCGCGATTGCAGCGGCCTGTTTGTCCTGCCCGGATTTGTGGACATTCATATTCATGGCTACGGGGGCGCGGACTGCATGCGGGGCGAAGAAGACGTTCGCCGCATGGCGCGGGAGCTGCGGAAAACGGGCATCGCCGCTTTTGTGCCCACTACGATGAGCGCGGGGACAGTGGAGACCCGGGCAGCGCTCTCCAGCATCCAGGCAGTCTGCGACCAGCAGGAAACGGAGGGCGCGGCGGTGCTTGGCGTGCACATGGAGGCACCTTTCCTGGCGCCGGAATACAAGGGCGCACAGCGGGGCGAATGCCTGCTTCCGCCTTCCGCGTCTTCTTATGAAGAATTGACACGTGGCATCTCCTGTGTACGCATGATGACGCTGGCGCCGGAACTGCCCGGCGCGATTTCACTCATCCGGCATCTCACGGAGAAGGGGATCGTCACCTGTGCCGCCCATTCCGGGGCGACGGCGGAAGAAGTGCACGCGGCGGCGGACGCCGGGCTTTCCGAGATCACGCACCTGTTCAATGCGCAGACGCCGCTGCATCATCGCAAACCGGGCGTTCCGGGAGCAGGCCTTGCGGACGGACGCATCCTGGTCCAGGTCATTGCAGACGGCATTCACCTGCATCCGGATGTACTCCGCATCGCGGCGCTTGTGAAGGGCAAAAAAGGGATGGCGCTGATTTCGGACTCCATGGAAGCGGCGGGGCTGCCAGACGGAACCTATGACCTAGGCGGTCAGAAGGTGATTGTAACAGGCGGCGCAGCGCGGCTTGAAAACGGGGTGCTGGCCGGCTCAACGCTGACGCTGCACCGGGCGCTTTCCAATATGATCCGCCTAGCGGGAATTCAGCCGGAAACGGCGGTCCCCATGGCCACATCCACGCCGGCGGATGCACTGGGGGAAACGAAGTACGGGCGCATCCGTCCGGGCGCTGCGGGTGTTCTCGCACTGATGGACAGAGAGTGGAATTTCGCAGGCGCGATTGCCTGATGACGATTTGGGAGGATTCATGGAACACGAGCAGATCGAGCGCATCAACGAGCTTGCGCGCAAAAAAAAGACCGTCGGCCTGACGGAGGAGGAGCGGGAGGAACAGGCGGCGCTTCGCGCCCAGTACCTCCTCGAATTCCGTGCCAATATGGAGGACACCTTAAAGCGTGTCCGGGTCGAGCAGGCGGACGGAACCTACCGCCCGCTTATAAAGAAGACGGACGAAAAACGATAAGCCTGGGATTTCCCAGGGAAAAGAGACGGAGCCCTTTCCACGGTTTCATGGAAAAGGCTCCGCTTTTTACCTGTTCAGGAACAGACTCCTGTGAGGCTTACTGCACGACACTGAGCGCAGCGCGGGCGCCGTCATAGTCGCTGTCCTTCGCGATGGCATAGCCGGTATGGCTGTAGACGGAGAAGATCTCCTTGCCCTCGTCGGTGTTGATGATATTGATGAGGGCGTTCTGCATCGCGGTGATGAACTCCGGATTGTAGATGTCCGGCTTCGCAGTCGTGATGGCGACGGTATCGTTATAAATACCGGTGGTCACGCCGATGACGTTCATCTCATTCCAGATGGAGTCCGTGCGGCCCATGCCCTGCTTACCGGTCGGGTCCTTTTCGGCGACGGGCAGCGTCCAGGCGGCTTCATAGTCGCGGCGGCCGTCAGCGTAGCAGCAGACGATGTCGACCTGCTCCGCAGCAGCCTGCGCGAAAGCGTCGCCATAGCCGAGCTGGATGAGGTTGCCGCCATCGGCCTGGATGTCGGTCAGCTTCCGACCGTCATAGTTCTCCATGAGCCACATCGTCGGATAGATGTAGCCGGCGGAGGAAGAGGTGGCAGCGACTGCCCAGGTGGCCTTCGAGAGGTCTTCCCAGGTCAGCGCCTCATGCGCGTTCACCTTGGCGGCGAGAGTCTTGCCGTATTCGGATGGCGTGGCGTAGATCAGCGAGCGGTAGAAGGTGACCTGCTGATCAGTGGGCAGGGTCTTGTTCTCGTCGCCATTCCAGGTCCAGGGATCGGTGGAATCGTTGGACAGGCCGGCGCGGGTGGCGGTCAGGATGACGTCCACTTCCTTGTCGGCGCTGTAGATGGCGTAGGTGCCGCCCGGGAGCCAGCCCACATCAATGGTGCCGGCGGCCATGGCTTCACCCGTGGCGTTGTAGTTGGTGCCGACGGTGATTTCCACTTCACCGATGTCATAGCCCTGGTTGGCCATCTCAGCCTTCACGAGCTCGGGCAGATTCTTGGTGCCGGTGATGATGACGTCGGCGTCCTTCGAGGGGACGAACTCGAACGTCAGCTTGTCCATTTTGATGTTGTCGGCCAGCGCGGCGGCAGAGCACAGCAGCAGGGCGGCGAGGACAAGCGCGGTCAGCTTTTTCATGGGCATCGTTCCTCCTTGCAGTTTGGGGATGTTCACTTTATACGGGTACCGCCGGGATGATACCACAGCCATGACGGAAAGACAAGAGCGATTTCAAACAGAAAGCCCCCTCCCGGCCTGGAAGGGGACAAGATCTGCGATCAGGCGTCCTTCGCCGCGGCCCGTGCCCGGGCGGCGGCCTTTTTCCGCAGCTCCGTTTCGAGGATCCGCTTGCGCATGCGCAGGTTTTTGGGGGTGACTTCGAGAAGCTCGTCGTCGTCGATGAACTCGAGGCACTCCTCAAGGGTCAGCGCCTTCATGCTGGTCAGCTTCATGGCTGTTTCCGCGCCGGCGGCGTTGCGGATGGAAGTCAGGTGCTTCTGTTTGCAGACGTTGACGTCAATATCGCCCGTCCGTGCGTTCTGCCCCACGATCATGCCGCAGTATACGGCGGTGTTCGGTCCACAGAAGAGCGTTCCACGGTCTTGGGCGTAGAAGAGACCGTACATGACGGCGGTTCCCGTTTCAGTGGAAACCAGCGCTCCGAAGCTGCGGTGGGGGATTTCGCCCTGGTAGGGTGCGTAGTGGTCGAAGACGGAACTCATAACGCCTTCGCCGCGGGTATCGGTCATGAACTCGCTGCGATAGCCGAAGAGTCCCCGGCTGGGTACCGTGAATTCCAGGCGTACCCGGTCCGTACCGGACATATTGTCCATTACGCCCCGGCGGCGGCCGATTTTCTCAATGACCGCGCCGGCATATTCGGAGGGCACGTCGCAGACCATCTTCTCCATGGGCTCCTGGCGGCGGCCTTCCTCGTCGAACCGGTACAGGACTTCAGGTTTCGAGACCTGGAATTCATAACCCTGGCGGCGCATCGTTTCGATGAGAACGGAGAGATGCAGTTCACCGCGGCCGCTGACCCGGAAGGCATCCGGCGTTTCCGCCTCCTCCACCCGCAACGACACGTCGGTCTGCAGTTCCCGGAAGAGCCGGTCGCGCAGGTGGCGGGAAGTGACGTAGGTTCCTTCCCGCCCGGCAAAGGGGGAGTCGTTGACGGAGAAGGTCATCTGGACCGTAGGTTCCGTGATCTTGACGAAGGGCAGGGCTTCCGGGCAGTCGACGGCGCAGATGGTGTCGCCGATCATGATGTCCTCAATGCCCGTGATGGCGACGATTTCGCCCATCTCTGCCGCTTCCGCCGGGACGCGTTTCAGGCCTTCGAAAGTGAACAGGCTGCTGAGACGGAAGTTCTCATGGGTGGAAGCATCAAGATAGTTGACCCGCGTGTACATGGTATTGAGGCGAAGGGTTCCCCTGGTGATACGGCCGATGCCGATGCGGCCCACGTAGTCGTTGTAATCGATGGTGGAGACCAGGAGCTGCGCCGGTCCATCCGGATCGCCCTTGGGAGCGGGTATGTGGGAGAGGATCGTATCAAACAGCGGGCGCAGATCGGTTCCGGGCTGCGCGAGGTCCAGGGTCGCCGTGCCTGCCCGGGCGGAGGCGTACACGATGGGCGTTTCGAGAAGCGCCTCGTCGTCCGAGAGGTCGATCATGAGGTCGATGGTCTCGCTGACGACCTCCTCGCAGCGCGCGTCCGGCCGGTCCACTTTGTTGACCACGACGATGACGGGCAGGTTCAGTGCGAGAGCGTGGGAGAGGACAAAACGGGTCTGAGGCATCGGCCCTTCGAAGGAGTCGATGAGCAGCAGTACGCCGTCCACCATCTTGAGCACCCGTTCCACCTCGCCGCCGAAATCTGCGTGGCCGGGAGTATCGACGACATTGATTTTCGTATCGCCGTAGTAGACGGAGGTGTTCTTGGAGAGGATGGTGATGCCGCGTTCCCGTTCCAGATCACCGGAGTCCATCACGCGGTCCACGACCTGCTGGTTTTCGCGGAAGACGCCGCCCTGTTTCAGCATTTCGTTGACCAGCGTGGTCTTGCCGTGATCCACGTGGGCGATGATTGCAATATTTCTCAGTTTATCTCTTGTGATTTCCATTTGAAATTTCCTTCTTTCTGTCCGCTGGGGGTTCAGCCGACGCTGCGGCTCGCGGTTTCGGCGAGGCGCAGTCCTTCGTTGTTTTCAAGCGCCCAGCGGATAGACCACTCGTTTTCAAAGAGGATCACATCCCTGTCCCGGGCGTCCTTCGCGAGGCTGGTGGTGCTGGAAAGCTTCAGCTCTTCCGGCGGGCGGGGCGAGCTCTCAATCCAGCGGACGAAACGGTAATTCAGGGGATAACGGTTGATCTCCGCATTGTATTCGGTGCGCAGTCGGTGCTCCAGCACCTCGAACTGCAATTGCCCGACGACGCCCACGATGATCTCTTCGAAGCCGACGCCCGGGCGCCTGAAAGTCTGGATCGCGCCTTCCTCGGAGAGCTGCATGACGCCCTTGACGAAGGCCTTTCGTTTCAGGCTGTCCACGCTGTTCACCCGGCAGAAAAATTCCGGCGCGAAGACGGGAATGCCGGCGTAGCGGCGCTTTTTTCCGGTGCAAAGCGTATCCCCCAGGGCAAATACGCCCGGGTCGAAAAGGCCGATGATGTCGCCGGGATAGGCGATTGTCACGGCCTCGCGCTCGTCGGCCATGAACTGCTGGGGCTGCTTCAGCTGGATGGGTTTGTTCGTGCCGCTGTGCCAGACGGTCATTCCGCCGGTAAAGACGCCGGAGCAGATGCGCATAAAAGCCAGGCGGTCCCGGTGCTGCGGATTCATATTGGCCTGGATTTTGAAGATGAAGCCGGAGAAGTCGGGATCTTCCGGAAGCACCATTCCCGCGTCGCTCTCGTGCGGTGCAGGCGGAGTGGAATACTCAAGGAAACGAGATAGGAAAGGTTCCACACCGAAGTTTGTGATGGCGGAGCCGAAGAACATGGGAGTCAGGTTCCCGGCGCGGACCTCTTTCAGATTGAATTCATCGCCGGCGACGTCCAAAAGCTCGATTTCGTCCAGAAGACGATGATACAGCCGGTCGCCCAAAAGCTCAGGCAGCGCGGGATCGTCGACCGGAACATCCTGCTTCTCGACCCGGGTTTTGCCGTGGTCGCCGGATTCGTAGAGTTCGACCATGCGGGTATCCCGGTGATACACGCCTTTGAAATCTCCGTCCGTACCGATGGGCCAGTTGACGGGGCAGGCGCGGATGCCCAGCACCTGTTCCATTTCTTCCATCAGTGAAAAAGGATCCTTGGCGGCCCGGTCCATCTTGTTGACAAAGGTGAAGATCGGTATGTTCCGGAGACGGCAGACTTTGAAGAGCTTGATGGTCTGCGCTTCCACGCCTTTGGCCGCGTCGATCAGCATGACGGCGCTGTCTGCCGCCACGAGGACGCGGTAAGTATCCTCCGAGAAATCCTGATGCCCGGGGGTGTCCAGAATGTTGATATGATACCCATCGAACTCGAACTGCATGGCGGAGCTGGTTACGGAGATGCCGCGCTGCTTTTCGATTTCCATCCAGTCGGAGGTGGCGTGGCGGTCGGCCTTGCGCGCCTTGACGGAGCCGGCGGTGCGGATCGCGCCCGAATACAGCAGAAGCTTTTCGGTAAGCGTCGTCTTTCCGGCGTCGGGATGGGAGATGATGGCAAAGGTTCTGCGCCGGGCGACTTCCTTCGTGAGCGCATCGTTCGGTTCGGACATGGTTCCTCCTGTGACAGCCATATTCTTTTCGCAACAGTCCCACAGTATAACATATGAAAAGGAACTTGAAAAGAAAAATTTTGCCGGACGACAGGACCCATCAATCCCAGCGATAATTGACGCAGACTGGCAGATATTCATGGAGGGTTATGAGAATGCCCGGGCAAGAAGTTGTTTATGAGGGTTTATCATTAGTGGCTAAGTATGAAAGCCTTTTCATTTGCCGGGGTGTGAAGTATACTGTGCGAACAGAATACTCCGGAAGATTACAGCGGGAGGGACTGATTCATGCGGAAATCAGGATTTGCGGCGGCTATGCTGCTTTTGCTTTTATCGTTTGGGCAGGGCGTCTGTGAAGCGCCCGCCGGCTCTTTCCGTAACGCAGCGGTTTACGTGAACGGCAGCTTCTACGACGGCGCGCCGTTCTATCAGACAGGGGAGGGGACTTTGTATGTCCCGCTCGGGGACGTATCGTCGCGGGTGGGTTTTGCAGAACCGATAGTGGAGGACGGATTCATAGTCTGGCAGGACTTCTGGATGAACGAGGAGAGCGAAGATTTCTTCTTTGATGGCGATACGCTGTATGCCAACATTGCGCTGCTGGAAGACGCGGGACTGGAGATTCGAAAGGGAAACCTGTGGGAGGCCTCGATCCTGTGGATTTCCGAACCGGGAAAGTTTGAGGGGGACTGGGCGGAAGGCACAAGGTTTATCGCACACGCCATGGGAGCGATCAATGGGATTGATTATACCAACAGCCTGGAAGCTTTTTACGAAAACTATGCGAATGGATTCACGGTGTTTGAAATCGACCTCCGTATGAGCGCGGACGGAATCCCGGTCGTGGTTCATGAGTGGCCGCAGTTTGCGGAGTCCGTAGGGATCAAACCTAAGGAGTTCTCGGTTCCGACTCTCGAAGCGTTTAAGGCGATGCGCATCCTGGGGGAGTATACGCCTCTTTCCTTCGAAGACGTAGCAAGGCTGATGAAGCAGCATCCGGATATGCGGATCGTGACCGATACGAAGAGCGTGGACCCTGGGAGAGTGCGCACGATGTTTGCAGCGCTGCGCGAGATTGCGAAGAAGGTAGACCCGGAAATCCTCGGTAGAATTATTCCGCAGGTATACAACAATGAAATGCTGGACGTGGTGGAGGAAATCTATCCGTGGAACTCGATCATCTACACGATGTATACGCTTCCGTATACAACGTCCATCCCGGAAGCTTTCCGTTATGGATACCAGCACGGGGTCCGGATTTTTACGGCTCCGACCAACGCCATCGGGACGGAACTGGAATCGCTCGTCCGCATTTCCGGATGCAAACTTTATCTGCATACTATCAATGACTGGGAGTATTATCGGGCAATGGTTGCCGCGGGTCATCTTTGGGGCGTGTATACCGATACGCTTACTCCTTTTTCCATGGATGGGGTAGAAGACTGGGTGGAAGAAACCCCATAAAAAAGCGCGGCGCCCGGCAGAATGCGGGGGAGCCGCGCTTTATATGTGCGAATCAGAGACAGGAGCCGTTTTGCATGATAACGTCTCGGTACCAATACGCGGAATCCTTCAGCGTCCGTTTCTGTGAAGCGTAATCCACATGGATGATTCCAAAACGCTGCGTATATCCCAGCTTCCATTCGAAATTGTCCATCAGCGACCAGTAGAAATAGCCGCGCACGTCGATGCCGTCTTCGCAGGTGCGGCGGAGGCAGGAAAGGTAGCGGCGTAGAAAGTCGATACGGTTCGGGTCATGCACCTTTCCATCCGACGTAACCCAGTCGTGGCAGCTCATGCCGTTCTCGGAGATAAGGATCGGTGTATGGTAACGCTCGTACAGAAAGCGCGGTCCCCAGTACAGCGCCTCCGGTGTCACGGGCCAGCCCATCAGGGTGCGCTCTCCGCCCTGGGGATACGGAACCGTTTCGTACCCTGACGGAGTGTCTGCTACGCGCACGGTCAGGTTGCTGTTGTAGATGTTCTGGGTGTAGAAGTCCAGTGTGGGGTGCATGACATCGAGATCCCGTTCAAAACCGCGGGGGAGAAAATGCCCGTAGCGGGACAGTGCGTCCTCCGGATACTGCCCAAGCATCACGGGATCCGAGAACCAGGCGGGCCCCCACGTGAGTCCTTTGGGATCCGGATTCACGGAGAAATACGCAGACCGCGCAGCTGCGATATCCTCGGGCTTCTCTGTGGCGGGCAGCACGGGGGAGGAACAGGGGGCGTAGCCTACGCGCACACTGGGCACGGTTTCCCGCAGCACGCGGACAGCCTCCGCATGGCAGCGCATCAGGATATGGCTCATGCGCACGATGTCGCGGGTAGGGAAAGACAAGGCCGGCGCGTGTTCGCCGATGCTGTAGCCAAGGCCAATGATGCACTGGGGCTCGTTGATCGTGAAGAAGTCTTTCACGCGGTCGCCCAGTGCCAGCGCTACGGTCCTCGTATACTCGCCGAACCAGCGGATCATTTCCTCGTTCAGCCAGGCGCCTCGTTCATGGATCGCCCGGGGTAGATCCCAGTGATAAAGGGTGATAAAAGGACGGATGTCGTGCCGGAGGAGGCAGTCCACGAGCTCTGAATAGAAGCGGATGCCTGCGTCGCTTACGTGCCCCGTTCCCTCCGGAAGGATGCGCGGCCAGGAGATGGAGAAGCGGTAATTACGGATGCCGAGCGAAGCCATGAGAGCCACATCCTCCCGGAAACGGTGAAAGTGGTCGCAGGCTGTATCACCTGTGCTGCTGTCGTCGATAAAACCGGGCCGGTCGTGCGTCAGGTCATCCCAGATGGAGGGACCTTTTCCGCCCGCATCCCATGCGCCTTCAATCTGATAAGACGCGGTGGCCGCGCCCCAGAGAAAATCTTTCGGAAAAGCCATAAGATCGATCCTTTCGTAAAGCTCTACCCCGCGAGCCGGCAGCGGCGGCGGGGCGGGGATTTCAACCGCGCGGTGCTCCTAGGGTGTCCCCAGGGAGAAGCGTACAGGGGATGCGTTCTGTATCCTTCCGGACGGCGCCTGGTTCTTCGACAAGGCTGATGAGGAGCGCGGCGGCGCGGCTTCCGATCGCTTCGGTATCCTGGCGGACGCTGGCAAGGCGCGGCCGGCACATCTGCAGGAGGGGAACGCCGTCGAATCCTGCCATACTGACGTCCTCCGGGATGCGAAGCCCCTTTTCCCGCACGGCGTCCAGCCCGCCGAGCGCCGCGTAATCGTCGGGTAGGAGGATGCAGGTGGGCGGCTTCGGCAGGGAGAGAAGACGCAGCACCGCTGTGTGAGCGAGCCTCGGATCGTGATATACAGCGGGGGCGAAGTATTCCTTCGGCAGGGACACGCCGGCCTTTCTGAGCTCTTCCCGGAAAACGCGCAGGCGGACGTGGGTGACTGGCTCGTTTTCCCCGTGGACGATGGCGATACGTCGGTGCCCCAGGGAGAGGATATGCCGCGTAAGCAGCGCGACGCCCTGTTCGTTGTCGCTTGCGACGCCGGGGCGCCCCGGGCAGGCATTGTCGATTGAGATGAGGGGGAGCGGCGAATTCGCTGCCAGATCCCGCACGCCGGGATCCCCCGGCGGGGCGCAGACTACGCAGACGCCGTCTACGCTGCGCACACGGCACTGTTCCATCAGGGAAACACCGGCGCGTTCGCAGATAAAAGTGATGTCATAGCCCCGCCGTTCGGCTTCCTCCCGAAAAGCTTGCAGGATGGGGGAGAAGTAGCTGTGGGTGAGGCCGTGACCAGCGGCGTCCTGATAAATGACGCCGAGGTTCATACTGCGGCCGGTTTTAAGCCCTCTCGCGATGGCAGAGGGATGATAGCCTAACTGTTCAGCGGCCTTGCGCACAGCTTCCCGGGTTTCTTCGCTCACGTCGGAATAACCATTCAGAGCTTTGCTTACAGTGGAAACGGAAAAACCGCAGGCACGGGCGAGATCGCGGATCTTAACGGCCATGGGCACCTCGCAGAAATGGGATTTATCGAGCGCATCATACCATGCCGGAAGGCGTTTGTCGACAGGAAAATCTCCCTCTGTTCAGGAAGCTGGCCTGCTGTAGCGGGAGCGGGGAGGTGGACTGAAGTATACGGCGGCGGCGCGCTAGAATGGTGAGAGAACGATGTGAAAAAATGCTTGACAAGCGAATCAAAAGCGATTATTATGACGCAGTATCAAGCAGAAGCGCCCGCTTCTCGCCCGGCGACATCGTCAGCCGGCGCACAGATGGCATTTTCAGGAGCGGGTTTCTGTATGCCCGCTCTTTATTTTGTGCCTTCGGGAGGTGTATGGCAACCAACATGGCAGCAGCAGATCTCATGATGAACCAGGAAATCCGGGACCGGGAAGTGCGCGTCATCGGGCAGACCGGCGAGCAGCTGGGCGTGATGCCGACGCACGCGGCAATGCAGCTGGCGGAAGAGGCGGGGCTTGATCTCGTAAAGATCGTGCCGAACGCGCAGCCGCCTGTATGTAAGCTGATGGATTACGACAAGTACCGGTACGAGCAATCCAAGAAGGAGCGCGAACTTCGGAAGAACCAGAAGGTCGTCTCCATCAAGGAAGTGCAGCTCTCCGCGACCATTGAAGAAAACGACGTCCAGACCAAGGCAAAAGCGGCGCAACGGTTTCTCGGCCAGGGAGATAAGGTCAAGGTGTCGATCCGTTTCCGCGGCCGCCAGATCACGCATCCGGAGGTCGGCCTTGCCGTCATGCAGGACTTCGCGAACCGCTGCGCGGACATTGCGGTGGTGGAACGCAAGCCGCTGATCGAGGGACGCCACATGATCATGATCCTGGCGCCGAAGACGGACAAACCCGCCGCAAAGGCGCCTGCCAAAGAACCGCGGGCTGCGAACTCTTAAATTCCGGAAGGAGGAACCTTTTATGCCCAAGCAAAAGACCCATCGCGGCGCGGCAAAGCGCCTTCGCCTGACCAAGGGCGGTCTTGTCAAACGCAACAAGGCGTATAAGCGCCATATCCTGAACAAGAAGACCCGGAAAACCAAGCGCAATCTCCGTCGTGCCGCGTACGTTTCTTCCAGCTATGCAGGAACGATGAAGAAACTGATCCCCTACAAGTAAGCGGACGGACGACGAAGGAGGTATTTTCCTATGGCAAGAATTAAAGTTGCGGTTCACGCACATAAAAAGCGCAGGAAGATCATGAAGGCGGCGAAGGGCTACTTCGGCGCGAAATCCAAGCAGTACCGCGCGGCCAAAGAGCAGGTTGCCCGTTCGCTGCGTTATGCCTATATCGGAAGAAAGCAGCGCAAGCGCGACTTCCGCCGGCTGTGGATCACCCGTATCAATGCGGCAACCCGGCTGAACGGCATGTCCTACTCCCGCTTCATGAACGGCCTCAAGAAGGCGAACATCGAGCTCAACCGCAAGGTGTTGGCCGATATGGCCGTGAACGATCCGGCTGGTTTCGCGCAGCTCGTGGAGTGCGCGAAGAACGCCTGAACCGAATACAGATAGCAAAAGCTCCGCCGGTATGTTCCGGCGGGCTTTTTGTGTCTTGCAGCCCTGTGAAAGGACAATACAAAAAAGAGCGCTGCCGGATTCCTTCCGGCAGCGCGGGGTTTAAGAGGTCTCTGAAGTTCTTAAAAGGTCCTTATCAGTCCACGGTGTCGCCGGATCCAGCAGCTTCGGATTCGGGTGCCTTCGGGGCATTTTCCCGGGCGGCGTCGAGTCCGGCCTTGAAGCCGTCGTCATAGCCGACGCCGTAGCCTTCCATAAAGCCGTCCAGGTAGCCCTGGTCACCGAGGGAATCGTGATCGTCCTCGGGGATCTGACCGCCGATATACTGCACCGCATAGGGGACGAGGGGCTCCGGAAGAACTTCCAGAATGTCGTTGCGCTTCGCACGCAGGGCGTCTTTCAGTTCGCTCTCGAGATCCGCGATCTCTTCGCCGGAAAGCTCGTCATAATAGATGGTAGTGAGGTACTCGTCCATGGGCTCGTATTCGTCGCCGAACACCAGTGCGTTCATCCCGATGGATTCCAGCGAGATGGCAGGCATGGAAAGGATCTCCGACCAGGCGGCGTCGAAAAGTCCTCCTTCCACGGGTTCGATGACCCAGGAAGCGTCGACGATCGTAGTTTCCATTTCCTTGTCGTCGCCCTCTTTTGCGCTGGCTGTCCCATGGATCAGGTAGCTTTCACCGCCCTCTTCCGTGCGCACGTACTCGGCGGAATTCTCGCTGGAAGAGAGGAATGCGCCGCCGTCATAGCTGACGGCCTGGTTCATAGTCATGCGATAACCGGGCTGTCCGCTTTCTGCTGTGAAAGCCGCGCTGGCGTTTTCATATGTCATGCTCAGAACGTTCTGGCCGTTCACCGCAGCTTCTGCGGAGAAGGAGGCTTCATATACGTACTTGTCCTGGGGATCCTGCGTCAATGCCAGGTCTGCGTGCAGGGCGAAAGAACTGTCCTCCGCTTTGCCTGCCTCCGGATCCGCTTTGCTGGTGCCGTCGGCAAGAAGGGCAAAATTCATGGTCTTTCCGTCATCGTTCTTTGTTCCATAGATGCCGAAACGGAAAGCGCGGATATCGCCTTCATATTCCGCGGCCAGCGCGAAGGGAATGGGTTCCTCTCCCGTTGGCATCGCGAAGGTCAGAACGAGAGGATGATCGGTCGTTTCCGAGGCAATTATGTCCCGCAGCCATTCGATGTTCTCCTGAAGATCCTCTTCGGTAAACAACGGAAGATGAAGCAGCCAGCTGTGCATCTTGTCTTCCGGATCCGCCAGCTGATCCAGCAGCGAGCTTCCCAGACGGCTCACGTCCGCCCGAGTGATTGAAACCTGCATCATTCCGGGCAGGGCGGGCACGGGACTGTTTTCGGGCAGCGTCTCCACCGGCTCGAAGGGCAGGCTCATAAGCCAGCCCAGGGTCGCTCCGGCATAAGGCAGAGCGGCTTCAACTGCCTGACCGGCGTGTTCTTCGATCCAGCCGCCTACCCAGTCCGTTACGTCCTGTTCCGCCATTTCGAGGAATAGGTCGCCGTAGGAAGATTTATCCAAGCCGAGCTGTTCCAAGATGGTTTCCCAGCCGACGAACAGCCTTCTGCCTTCCATGAGGTCGCTCTCCAGGACGATGCCGTCATGATTGAAAGTCACGGCGTTGTCGGAATAGACGAGGGAACCGTCTTCATCCAGAATATATCCACCAAAATCCAGCCGCACGCCATCCGCAACACGGGCATAGCCTACGCGGAGGGCGGATTGTTCCAGCAAGCGGGATACAGAATCCAGAATCGCCTGCTGTTCTTCGTTCTCCGCCAGATTTTTTCCGGGCTCAAATACGCCGGAGAGGCTGACACTGAGATGGTGTCCGGGCTGCATGGCTTCCAGAATGAGAGCTTTTGTGATCTCGCCCGGCTGATAGGCTGGTTCTTCCGCAAGGGACAGCCCGACGGAGAGCACCAGTACTAGGGAGAGCATGAGGGAAAGGAAGCGTTTCATCGCTGTATCCTCCTTTTTCCAATTCAATGATCCGGTTCAGCTTATTATACTTCATGCCGGGCGGCGCGTCAATCGCATATTGTTTCAAAAAGATTAAATCAAAATCAAAAATACATTGACAGATGAGGTATTGTGTGATACACTGCAGCTGATGGAGGTGATGAAATGCTGAATGGATCGGATATTCTGCGAGGCTATACGGATACGATCATCCTGGCGCAGCTCTGCCGCGGCGACAGCTATGGCTACAGCATCAACCGCCGGGTGCAGGAGGTCACCGGGGGAGAGCTGCAATTAAAGGAAGGAACACTGTATACGACCTTCCGCAGACTGGAGGACGCCGGCTTTATCGAATCCTACTGGGGGGATGAGAACGCGGGCGCACGCCGCCGCTATTACCACCTGACCCCGGAAGGGAAGAAGGTTTATGATGAAAACCTGAGGGATTTCCGGCACTACAGCGACCTGGTCGCAAAACTGATCGAATGGGAGGAACGGTATGAATAAGCAGATTCGCAGCCTGATCGACGAGATCTTTTCGGAAATGAAAATGACAGCGGAGAACCTGGCGCTGCGCGACGAGCTGATGGCCAATGCGCAGGCGCATTTCGAAGACGAGATCGAAAAGGGAAAGAGCGAGGAGGAAGCTCTTCGCATTGTGGCAGAATCTCTTGAGGATGTCCGCGCGCTGCTATTCCGGATGAACGAAGCTCCGAAGGCGGAAACACCGAAACCAAAAGAAAAACCCGCGCCGTTCTGGAGCGCCATGGAGCCCGAAAAGCCGAAACCGGAACCGGAAGCAGCTAAACTTGCGGATGATAAGAAGGAAGCGGCCGATTCCGCGGCTTCCGGTACGGCGGATGCGCTCAGCCGCGCTTTTGACGCTATTGGGGATTTTGGACGGCAGATCCTGCCGCAGACGAAACGCATGATCCGGAAGGCGGACGAGGCTACCGGCGGGATGCTGGGCGACTTCGGCCGTGCGGTGGAAAAGGGTGTGCGGGACGTATCCAAGGTGGCTGGCGACACGATCGACCGCATGACGGGCGGAAAAACAGAGGAACCGGAGAAAGCCCCTGAAATGAGCCCAGAGGAACTGCGCAAGAAAGCGGGCGATATTCGTGCCGAGGCGGAACTGAAGCAGGTCGTGGGAGACCAGGAGGGCGCCAGGGAAATGCGTCGGCGCGCTTACCTGATGGAGACCCGGGCAGACGCCATCGAACAGGAAGCCGCTCTTGCTGCTGCGCGCGAAGAGGCAAAAGTAGCCGAGGCTGCGGAAAAAGCTGCCCGGGCAGAAGAAGAGCCGGACGCCGCCGCAGAGGCGATGCCGCTGGAGGAATCAGACGGGGAAGAAGCGGAAGCAAGGGAGGAGAACGGACCGGAAGCGGAGGAGCCCGGATATGAGGGTAATCCCGACTGGTTGCGGGCAGACGGCGAGATCGACAAAGATAAGTTCGCAGCTGCCGTAGACGACCTGAAAGACCAGGCGGACGCCGCTGCAAAGCGGACCCATGACGCAGCTTTTCGCGCGGAAGGCGGGGCGACAGTTCTGACCCGGCGGCTCCCTGCTGTAGGACTGCAGAAGATCGAGATCCGGCTGGACGACGACGACGTAGAGATCGCGTCCGTATCCGGCAATGAAGTGGAAGTCATCTGGCATTCCGGCGGGGAAGGTGGCGAAGCACCTCACTGCTCCGTCGACGGGCATTGCCTCACCGTCCGGCGAGAAAACCCGGATCTTTTCAGGAGCTTCTTTTCCGTCTTCCAGAAAGCGGGCGGAAGGGTTTCCATCCGGGTGCCGAAGGGCTATGGGCTGACGTATGAGATCCGGACGGTCTCCGGGGATATCCGTGTTGCGGAAGTAGACGCGGACGATATCGAAGTGAACACGACCTCCGGCAGTGTGCGCCTGGAACCGGATGCCACAAAGCGGGCGGAACGCTTCGGTGTATCCACCGTCTCTGGCGACATCGCGGTAAGTGCCTGCGCTAGGGATGTGGCGGTTAAGAGCGTGACGGGCAGCCTCTTTGTCTCCTGCGACGCTTCTAGGGTAGACGCGGACACCGTCTCCGGAAAGACCCATATTGAAGGCGCCTGTGACACTTGGGAAGTGAATGCAGTCAGCGGGCCGGTGGAGCTCCTTTGTACCGCAGTGCCGACGGATAAGATTTCGATTGCAACGGTTTCCGCTCAGGCCAAAGTGGCGCTACCCTCTTCCATTCGCGGCTTCGCGGCGGAGGTATCCGGTCCCCAGAAGACGATCGTGAACGAATTCGGGCCGGACCGCTATGGCACCTGTGCTCTCCCCATCCGCCTGGAGACACTGAGCGGAAAGCTGATCCTTACGAGGTTATGAATATGGATAAAGTGAAAGAGATTTTTCGCACCGTCGTATACGGACGGCTGGTCGTGGAAGGAAAAGACGGGACCTTCGTCCGATGCCCGCTGTGGCTGGCGGTCGTCGCCGCCCTTGCGGGAAGGCGGGCGCTTCGCTTCGCCGTGCTGACGGCCATTCTTATCGTGGCGTTCGGTATGCAGGTGCGTGTGGAGACCGGGAGGGCATAAGTATGGAAGGAAACGAAATCTTGAACAACCTGCGTACCGCATTCGACCGGGTGATGCGTATGCGCCTTTGTGTCAGTTCACCGGCTGAAAAGATAGCGGACGTGCCGATCGTCTATTCAGTTCTCCTGGCGCTGGCCACCCCCGGGGCTGCTGTTCTTGCCCTGGTTCTCGGCTGGATCCGGAAGTATTCCCTGCGCGTGGAGACGAGACCCATTAGGCGGGAATGAACAGATATTAAGCGGGTATGAAAGCGGAGATGAAACGCAGATGAAAAAGCCGAACATTGGCAAGACGTTCAGGGAAACCCTGGAGACTTTCCGACCCGGAGACGCACGGGAGGCGGCGGAGCTTTCCACCATCTTGGAACTGTTTTCCCGGGAAGGAGAGCGTCTCCTTTTCCGGGAGACAGCCTACGCCCATTTCACGGCCTCCGCCATCATCCTGAATGAAAAACGGGACAGCACGCTCATGGCCTATCATAAAATCTACGATAGCTGGGCCTGGACGGGCGGTCATGCGGACGGGGAAAATGATCCGGAGGCGATCGCAAGAGGGGAGGCGGAAGAAGAAACGGGTGTGAAAAACCTCGTTCGCCTGGGACCGGGCGCCGCTTCCGTGGAGATCCTGCCTGTCTGGGCGCATGAGCGACGGGGACAGAGCGTCCCCAGTCACCTGCATCTCAATGTTTCGTATCTTTTTCTCGCGGATGACGGCTTGCCTCTTTCCGTGCGGGAGGAAGAAAACAGGGCGGTCGCCTGGCTGCCCTGTGCCGCTCTGTCCGGCTATGTGACTGAGCCGGACATGATGCCCATTTATTTGCGGCTGATCGAAAGGGCGAACAATTTCTGAAATCTTTTCTGGATTATCCGGGATACCTTGCCGCAGCCGGGTGTACGCGATATACTGTATGTGCGGAGGGCTATGCAAAACCAGCCT
This sequence comes from Clostridiales bacterium, assembly GCA_024684665.1. The sequence continues at coordinate 24,736 of JAIKWN010000063.1, forward strand.
AGAACCGCATTTCACAGCAAAAGGAGGCCGACTGTATGATCATCCGTTTTAACACGAAGGATGCCCATGTGCCGGAGTCGATCATGGAGACCATGGAACGCAGGATGCACCAGCGTTTGGACGCGTATTTCAGGGATGAGCGGGAAGACGCGACTGTCATCTATGTCCGTATCGCAGAACAGAAGAATATGTACCGCGTCGAGATGACGATGCCCTATATGGGGCACACGCTGCGTACGGAAAACCGGGAGCGGGAGATTTCTCTGCCCGCGCTGGATAAGGGGATCGATGTCTTGGAGCGGCAGATGAAGAAAGTGCGTACGCGCCTTTCCCGGGATCTGCGCAAAAAGCCGGAACCGGTCGAAGCTGCCGCGCCCGCTGCGGACGAAGAGCTGGAGGAATTCGGCCGCGTCGTCCGTGTGAAGAAGCACGCTGGCAAGCCCATGCCCGTCGAAGACGCGATCATGGAAATGAATCTGCTGGGGCACAACTTCTATATGTTTATCAATGAGGAGACCGGAAACGCCGCCACGGTGTACCGCCGTAACGACGGAGACTGCGGCCTCATCGAGCTGGAGAATCTGTAATTCATTTCTGCTGTGAGGGGAGAGTGAAGGGATGCATCCGTTCTTTAAGGCGCTGACAGCGCTTCTGGTTGCAGCGCTCATCGTGTGCTTGGCACTGGTTGTGGCGCTCCATTTCCGCGGCGAACCGATCCCATTCCTGGAAAAGGAGCCCGCGGTGGAAGAAATGGCCCCAGCGGAAGCGCCTGCCGAGGCGCCTGCGGAAGAAGCGGCCCCGGCGGAAGTGCCTGCCGAAGCGCCCGCGGAAGAAGCGGTCCCGGCGGAAGCGCCTGCTGAAGCGCCCGTGGAAGAAGCGGCTCCGGCAGAAGCGCCTGTCGAAGCGCCCGCAGAGGAAGCGGCCCCGGCGGAAGCACTTGCCGAAGCGCCTGTGGAAGAAGCGGCCCCGATAGAAGCGCCTGCCGAGGCGCCCGCGGAAGAAGCTGCGCAGCCGGAAGCGCCCTGAGTAATCCCTGTGCAGGGTTGAATCTGTGGTATATGACGAACGACCCCTTCGGGGGTCGTTTTTTCGTCGCCGCTCTTGATTTCTTAGCCGGGATAATGTATTATACAAACGGATGGAGAGGCATCCGAATCTTTTTAAAACAGAACTAAAACGTTTTCGATAACGAAGAGTGGAGGTTTCATATGGAATACGGCCATTTCGACGACTGGGCACGGGAGTTTGTCATAACCAGACCCGATACCCCGTCTCCCTGGATCAACTATCTGGGCAGCGAGCACTTCTTCACGCTGATGAGCAATACTTCCGGCGGTTACAGCTTCTACCGGGACGCGCTCATGCTGCGGCTGACGCGCTACCGTTACAACAATGTGCCAACGGACGCGGGCGGCCAGTATTTCTATATCAACGATGGCGGGGACGTGTGGACGCCAGGCTGGATGCCAGTGCGCGCCGCGCTTGATGCTTACGAGTGCCGGCACGGTCTCGGTTATACCCGCATCCTGGGGAAGCGGGGCGGTCTATCCGTCGTGGAGACGGCAGTGGTGCCCCGCGGTGCGAATGCCCTCGTCACGAAGGTGGAGCTTTCGAACGAGTCCCCTGCCGAAAAGGAGGTCTCCCTGTTCAGCTTTGTGGAGTTCTGCCTGTGGAACGCGCAGGACGATTCCACAAACTTCCAGCGCAACTTCTCCACCGGCGAGGTTGAAATCGAAGACGGCGCGATTTATCATAAGACTGAGTACCGGGAGCGCCGGAACCATTTTGCCGTCTATGCGGTGAATGAAAAGCCAGATGGCTTCGATACGGACCGGGAGACCTTCCTCGGGGCTTATCATGGGTTTGATGCACCGGAGAAGGTTCTGGCGGGCGAATCCGGAAACAGCGTTGCTTCCGGATGGGCGCCCATCGGCAGCCATCACCTGAAGGTGAAGCTTCTCCCCGGCGGGCGGCGGGCTTTCATCTTTGTCCTTGGTTATTGCGAGAATCCGGAGGATCAGAAGTTCTCCGCGCAGGATGTGATCAACAAAGCGCCTGCGTACGCGCTGCTTTCCCGCTTCGATACGGAGGAGAAGTTTGACGCGGCGCTCTCGGAACTGAAAGACTACTGGACGGGACTGCTCTCCGCCCTGCGGGTCGAAACCGGGGACGAGCGGTTGAACCGGGCGGTGAACGTCTGGAACCAGTACCAGTGCATGGTTACCTTTAACATGAGCCGCTCCGCCAGCTATTATGAGTCCGGCATCGGGCGGGGCATGGGCTTCCGGGATTCCACGCAGGATCTTCTGGGCTTCGTGCACCTGATCCCGGAGCGTGCACGGGAGCGCATCCTTGACATCGCGGCAACGCAGTTCCCGGACGGAAGCGCCTATCATCAGTACCAGCCGCTGACCAAACGTGGGAATATGGGCGTCGGTTCAGGCTTTAACGACGATCCTCTCTGGCTGATCCTGGGGACAGCCGCTTATATCAAGGAGACGGGAGACGTTTCCATCCTGCAGGAGCAGGTGCCCTTCGACAACGATGAATCGCTTGCGGAACCCCTGATGGAGCATCTCTCACGCAGCTTCTATTATACT
>JAIKWN010000139.1 GCA_024684665.1 Clostridiales bacterium
ATGCCCCTTGCCGGTGCCACCGATCGCGGGGTTGCAGGGCATGAGGGCGACGGCGTCCAGGTTCAGCGTGAGCAGCAGGACGCTGCATCCCATACGGGCGGCGGCAAGCGCGGCTTCGCAGCCCGCGTGCCCGGCGCCCACTACCACGATGTCAAAGCTTTCCATGTATGCCTCTTGCAGTATTCTCTGCTTCTTATGCTTTTGCCTGATCCTCTTTGCGCATGCACGAAAGGATCTCGGCGTATACGGCCTCCGTACCGTTCGCGTCCGGTTCCGCTTTGAGGCGCGCACGCAGGTTCTCCGCATCTGCAGCGAGGAGGGCGATTTCCTCTGTCAGCCGCGTGGCAGTCAGCTCGCCCTGGGGCAGCACGTGGGCGAGCCCCCTCGCCTTCAGGGAGGCGGCATTCTGTACCTGGTCACCTCGGCCGCTGTGGTAGGGGACGAGGAGCATCGGCTTTTTGAGGGCCATCAGTTCCGACAGGGAGTTGGAGCCGGCTCGCGACAGCACTAGGTCCGCCGCGGCGAACACGTCCGGAAGCTCCTCCGTCAGGTACTCGAACTGCCGGTAGCCCGGGAAGGAGGAGAGCGAGGGATCCGCGTTGCCCCTGCCACACAGGTGGCAGACGTCATAGGTTTTTGTGAGCTCCGGCAGCGCCTCCCGCAGGACGGCGTTGACCGACTGGGCACCGAGCGATCCACCCGTCATGAGCAGGACGGGGCGCTCCCCGGAAAATCCGCACAGGGCGAGGCCGCGTTCCCGGCTTCCCGTGAAGAGCGCCTGCCGCAGCGGCGTTCCGGTATGCTTCGCCTTCGGGCCCAGCGATTCGGCGCATTCCGGGAAGGTTGCGCAGATGCGGGCGGCGAAGGGTTTTGTCAGCTTTCCCGCGAGGCCGGGGGTCAGGTCGCTTTCGTGTATCACGACGGGCACGCGGAAGAGCGCCGCTCCGTATACCGCGGGGACGCTTACAAATCCGCCCTTGGAGAACAGTACATTCGGCCGCAACCGCCGCATGAGGCTGGCGCACTGGAAAAATCCGGCGATCACCCGAAAGGGATCCGTGAAGTTTTTGAGGTCGAAATACCGGCGCAGCTTTCCGGAGGACACGGGGTGATAGGTCACGCCGGCGATGGGCTCGATCAGCGTGCGCTCGATGCCGGTCTTCGTTCCGATATAGTGAATCTCCCATCCGTCGCGCAGGAGCAGGGGGATGAGTGCCTGATTGGGCGAGACGTGTCCGGCGGTTCCTCCGCCGGTCAGGACAATGCGCTTCAAGACAGCCGCCTCCTTTTTGGTGGGAACGATTATAGCAGGGGCGGGGGGAGAGGGTCAAGAGCGGGGGCATGGAGTGCGGATGACAGGGTTTTCAGCCGGAATTGGGACAGGAAAGACAAATTTTCCGGACTCGGGCAAAAATGCGGGTGGAAACGCGCGGAATGTGGTATAATGGCATGTGCGAGAAGATGTATACCTTCGACATAAAGGAAGGGGAAACTATGAGCGACTTGAGCAGGACCGAACTCTCCCAGAAATTCCCGACGCGCCCGGTGGCGCCGCTCGGCGTAATCGCGATGCGCGGATGCGAAGAAATGGGCAGGCGTGTCAACGAGTACCTGCTGCGCTGGCAGGTATCCGGCGAGAACGACGCGGAAACCAGCGAGGAGAACCTGCACAGCTTTTTCGGTTCGGATAAAAACGGCTTCCTGTTGGAGGCCTCCTGTCCCCGCTTCGGCACGGGCGAGGCCAAGGGTATGCTGAAGGGTTCCGTCCGCGGCTACGATCTGTTTATCATCTGCGACGTGGGCGCCTACCAGTGCACATACAAGCTCTACGGGCGGGACGTCCCCATGACGCCGGACGAGCATTACGCCGACATCAAGCGCATCATCGCCGCCGTCAGCGGCAAGGCGTACCGCATCAGCGTCATCATGCCGATGCTCTATGAGGCGCGGCAGCACCGCAGAGCCTCCCGGGAATCTCTGGACTGCGCCCTCATGCTGCAGGAACTGGTAGGTATGGGCGTGTCCAACATCATCACCTTCGACGCGCATGATCCCCGCGTCTGCAACGCTATTCCCCTCAGCGGCTTTGAGAGCATCATGCCCACCTATCAGATGCTGAAGGCCATGTGCCATACCTACAAGGACCTGCGGATCGACCCGGATCACATGATGGTCGTCTCCCCAGATGAGGGTGCGATGTCCCGCAACATCTACTACAGCTCCGCGATGGGCGTGGAGCTCGGCATGTTCTACAAGCGGCGGGATTATACGCGCGTCGTGAATGGCACGAACCCCATCGTCGCGCACGAGTACCTGGGCTCCAGCGTGGAGGGCAAGGACATTTTCGTGGCGGACGACATCATCGCTTCCGGCGATTCCATGCTGGATCTGGCCTACAATCTGAAGAGCCGGGGCGCTAGACGGGTCTTCGCGGGTGCGACCTTCGCGTATTTCACGAAGGGCCTTGGCATCTTCGACAAGGCGGTCGCGGACAAAGCGATCGACCACGTTTTCGCGACGAACCTCACGTACACCCCGCCGGAAGTCCTGGCGCGGCCCTGGTTCACGACGGCGGACATGTCGAAGTACATGGCCTACGTCATCGCGACGCTGAATCATGACCAGTCCCTCAGTTACCTGCTGAATCCCTGGCACCGCATCGAGCGCTTGCTCGCCCGGTACCGCAGCGGAGAGATCTGACATCCGGTGCGGCCCGATGCGGACGGACGGAACCGCTGACATCCCCACCGGCGGTTCCGGTCTGAGATATATAAAGAGACTATGCGATGTGTAGTCTCTCTTTTTATAACGGCCGGAGAAAGAGCGCTTCACCCTTTTTTTCATACTGCGGACTGTATCGCTTGAATCTGCAACAATCCCCAAATGGGAGTTTGCGAGGGTGCCCGGGCTGACGCTGGAAAACCGGATTGAGTGCTGAGAATGCCCACGCTTCTTTATAGGACGAGTTTATAATATTGTAGAATAGAAATCCGCCCCTTCCGCCGCAATCAAGCGGGGAAGGGGCGAACGTATATCCGACTTTTGTTTGATTATGCCGTAGGATTACTGCTCCTTCTTCGTCGCATAGGCCGCGATCAGCGCCAGGGCAAGCACCGCGCCCTTGACGGCGGGGAGGACGTAGAAGGGAACGGCGCAGATCGTGAGGCCGTTCTCAAGCGTCGAGACCAGCATGGCGCCGAT
>JAIKWN010000127.1 GCA_024684665.1 Clostridiales bacterium
GAGCCATTCATGTATATCGACTACGTGCTGACAGGCGTCGTCGGGCTGGAGGTCTGGGCTATCATGCAAAAAGATCCGAATGAGGCGTGGGAGCGTTATATGGCGCTCGTTCGCCAGGGCGGTACGCGCCCGTTTGTCGAGTTGATAAAAAACGCCGGCCTGCATTCGCCGTTCGATGAGGACTGCCTGAAAACCATAGGCGTGACAGCAAAGGAATGGCTTGACGGCTATGATCTCACAGGGATCGAATGAGCTGACAACTTCCCGTTTATCGAGCTTAAGGCCACGCAGGGCAACTCCATCCCGACTACAGCCCATTTTCCTCCAAGAAAGAGAGGATATTGAAATGAAAAGGATTATCACTGCAATACTGATTACACTAATGCTTCTTCCGATGCTTTCGGCCTGCTCACATAAGCCCGCGGAAAGCGACGCAGAGGCAACTCATACCGCGGAAGCAACCGTCCGACCTACGGCGCCCGCGGCGGAGCCGACGGAATCCCCGACGCCCGTGCCGATCGATACGCCCGCTCCGACGAAGGAGCCCACCACGGCAAGGGCGATCGCGCTGGCCGAAGAGCACGGGCTGACCGAAGAGGCTCTGCACGGCGAATACGGGCTGTTTTTAAGGTTCAGCGAGACCGTCGAAGGCAATCCCGCCCTCGGAAAATATAAGGAATTCATGTATCTGATATTCCCTGTCGTCGCGGACGCGTCGCCCTATATGGATCCCGATCACTTTTTCAGCAAGCTCGCGGGTCTCAGCTTCAGCGAGTGCGTGCTGGAGCCCGGCATTGCGGGCATGTACACCTCCAGTGAAAACAGGGTGGATATAAACACCGAGATCGACCCCTATGACTCCTATCACTTTCCGGAGGTCGTCTTCCACGAGCTCATGCACTTTGTGGACTTCAACGTGAATAACGAATATCCCGCGATCTATGTGCTGAACGGCAGACGGCTCAACACGTTTGAACTGGAGGAGCTGCCCGAGGAAGAGAGGGAGCAGGCCGTGGCCTGCTATGAACCGGACGTCGTGACCGAGGGCGGAGCGGAGTATTTCACCGCCAAGTATTTTGCCGGAGCGGAGCGAGCGTATTTCATCCCTTCCCAGTTCCTCGCGGGAGTCGAATACATATTCGGCGAGGAAAAGATAAAAGAGCTCTTCTTCAGCCGGGATTCCGGCGTGGTGCTGGCGGAGCTTTTCCTTTCGGCGGGCTATCCCAAAGAAAAGTTCTACAACGCCAACCAAACGCTGAGCTTTCTGACGAATTCGGCTGATCACGGCGAGCCCTCGGTCTACATCGCTCCGCAGGATATGCTCATCGACTTATATGAGAGCAAACTCGGCGGCGGCTGGCAGACCGACGAAGGCTTCCTGTACATATTGAAAGCCATGAACGGCATTTGCGGCGAGGAATACAGGCACAGCGAACACGCCGAATTCCTGCGCGGCGTCGAATTCAGGACATGGGCGCAGTACGACGCTTTTACGGAGAAGCTGTTCGGCGGGCTCCCCTTCCTGCCGGATCTGCGGTATCTGCCGCCCACCCCGTTTGTCCGCGGCGGCCGCCTTATGCTGGGCGCGTTTGCGGAATGGATCGATCCGGAAACGCAGGAGCAGGTCCGCGGAACGCTGAATTTGGACTACGACTTCGGATCGGAAACCCTGCTCGGTTACGAAACGATCGATTTTGACGCGCTGACGAGCTATTATTTCGGCTGAGACGCCGTATTAAACCGCCGTGGCGTAAAACTTATCACAAAAAATCGGGATCTGTCGAAAACGTAAAGGAGAAAGCACAAATGAATGATCATCGTTTTCAACGTGTTGTTTGTATGATCCTTGTTCTGCTGCTTCTTTCCGCATCGCTCTCTGCCTGCGGGTCGCAGTCAAAGCCTAAGATCGAGGAGAACAAGGACGAAAACGCCGCAACCTATCCCTACGTGGTACACACGAGGTCCGCGACCTGGTACCTTGCGGCGGACGATATTGCCCTGCTGGGTGAGGATGCCTTCTACGAGGGCCTGTACGCGATCCTGGAAAAACAGGAGCAGGACTTTGCCGACGCACGGGAGGCGCTGAAGGGTCATATCGACGCTGAGGTACCGCCGATCGAGATTCGGACCGATTTCTGCGGCAAGGCCGGAGCCGCTGAGATCATTGGCGGCGCATTCTACAATGAGCAGAGAAATTTCATCAAGCTCTTCGGAGGCTGGGACGTCGCAAACTTCACTCTGCTGCACGAATATGCACACTATTTGACCCAGCACTGCACGGAGCGGCCGGCGAGCCGCGGCTTATACTCAGAGGGCGTCGCCCAGTACGTTTCGATGATCGTCTGCAAAAACCGCATGGCCAGAAGCGTCAACTGTGCCCGGTCGGAGGAAGAACTTGCTTTATTCAAGTCTAAAGGGGCATGGGACGAGAGCGAGGATTGCCTTGATCCGCAGAAATTCTATTACGGCAACGCAGCAATTTTCTCGTTGGGCGGCATGATCGGGTATCAATACTTCTCCGTGAAAGATATCAATGAGACGTACACGGAAGAAGTGCATCAGGACCCGGGCGTCTGGAACGTCTCTCATTTCGAGGCGACCTCCATTATGGCATGGCTGATCGAGACCTACGGCAGAGATACCGTCCTGCAGAACCTGAGCACTGCACCGGAGGATTTCGAAGCAGTCTACGGCCTGCCATTCTCCGAAGCGTATAAAAAATGGTCTGTCTGGAACATGGAAAAATGCACAGAGCTTGGTCTGTCGGTCAGCATCGACTAAGCGAGGGAAAGGCGCAGGTCTGCTGCCAACTATCCGTTTTCCCTTGTTTTTGCCCTTAAAAACCAGAACGAGGGCAATGCCTTTATTATCTTCAGGCCTCGCCGCTTGAGAGCGAAATACACCCCTTGCACAAACCTGACAGAAGGCGAAAAATGCCCGCGGTAATGAAGCTGTAAAACGAACATCAAAAGGAGAATATGATTATGGATAAAAAGATAATGCTGGAAAATCTTGTCCGCGAAGCCCATGAAAAGGGGCTCTTCAACGGCGCCTGGCTCTACGCGGAGCACGGCGAGATCATTTCCAAGGGAGCCGTCGGCTTCCGGGATCCGGAAGACAAGCTCCCCATGCAGGAGAACAGCATCTTTGACCTGGCCTCCGTCAGCAAGCAGTTCACCGCTGCGGCGATCATGCTGCTGGCCCGGAAGGGCCTCGTGGGACTGGAGGACGAGATCACGAAGTATTTTCCCGGGCTCCCGTATCCGGGCGTCACGGTCCGGCAGCTGCTGACCCACGCTGGCGGCGTGCCCGATTATTTTGAAGATATCAACTGGCTGATCGGAATCTGGGAAAAAGAAGGCCGGATTCCCGACAACCGCGACGTGCTCCGCTTCCTGTGCGAAGTCGAAACGGAGCCCTACTTTGCCCCCGGGGACGGATTTGAGTATTCCAACTCCGACTACTGCCTGCTGGCGCTGATCGTGGAGCAGGTCTCCGGCGTTTCCTTCGAGGATTTTCTGAGAAAGAACATTTTCGAGCCCGCCGGGATG
>JAIKWN010000222.1 GCA_024684665.1 Clostridiales bacterium
TTTCACTAGAACCTGAATCTAGCGCGTCTGCCAATTCCGCCATTCCCGCAGAAATTGGTGGGCAGGGATGGATTCGAACCATCGAAGGCGAAGCCGGCAGATTTACAGTCTGCTCCCTTTGGCCACTCGGGAACCTACCCAGAAATATGGAGCTGGCGAAGGGAATCGAACCCGCAACCTGCTGATTACAAATCAGCTGCTCTGCCAATTGAGCTACGCCAGCGAGTGCTCAATGGTATTGAGGGGAAATGGCGACGCGGAAGGGGCTCGAACCCTCGACCTCCAGCGTGACAGGCTGGCATTCTAACCAACTGAACTACCGCGCCGAATATGGTGGGCCTTCAGGGTTTCGAACCCCGGACCGAGCGGTTATGAGCCGCCTGCTCTGACCACTGAGCTAAAGGCCCTGAAGAACCACGGAAATGGTGACCCCGAGGGGAATCGAACCCCTGTTATCGCCGTGAAAGGGCGGTGTCTTGACCTCTTGACCACGGGGCCGGAAAGCAAAAGCAAATGGTCGGAGTGAAGGGATTCGAACCCCCGGCCTCATGCTCCCAAAGCACGCGCGCTACCAAACTGCGCCACACTCCGGTATACGGAACAGCTTCCGCAACGCTCATGGATTATAGCGCATCTGGTTCCACTTGTCAACAACTTTTTCCCTGACGTGCACGCGATATTCCGTACAGTCGGTTTGTTTGTGACTGAGAACGAAAAATCGCCCGCCCGCTTGCTGGAACACGAATGGACGTGTATAATCAGACAAAACGCCATACAAATCATTGAAGAAACAACAGTAAAGGAGCCATTGCCGTATGATCCAGGATATCGCGCCTTCAAAGCTCAAAAACGAATATGAACCGCGTCCGCCCCGCGCAGGGGACAGGATCCTGCGGTTCGATGCGGACGGCGGGCTGTATGCGTATACCGGGGAGGGGCGCGTCCGCTTTCCGGTATACGGCGAGATCCCGGCTGAAGGCGTGGTGTATCTGTTTTCCGTGGATGAAACCGGGTATTTTCTTGCGCCCCGGGGCGATCAGACAGAACTCCCGGGTTTTGCGTTCAGGACGCTGCGGGACCTGCGGGGGATGGAAGACGGCAGGGAAGTCTTTGCCGCGTTCACGGCGTATCATTTATGGAGATGGTATGAGGACAACCGCCGCTGCGGCCGATGCGGCGATGAAAACGCCCTGGATGAAAAGGAGCGCGCCCTGCGGTGCCGGGCGTGCGGACATGTGATCTATCCCCGGATCAATCCCGCCGTGATCGTTGGCGTTACGAACGGCGATCACCTGCTGCTCACCCGCTACCGCAGAGGCTACGGGCACAACGCGCTGGTCGCGGGTTTCACGGAAATCGGGGAGACGCTGGAGCAGACGGTGGAGCGGGAAGTGATGGAAGAGACGGGGCTTCGCGTAAAAAACATCCGCTATTACAAATCCCAGCCCTGGGGAATCGCACAGGACATCCTGACGGGCTTTTACTGCGAGGTGGACGGGGACATCAGTATCCGCATGGATCCGCGCGAACTGAAATACGCTGAGTGGGTGCGGCGCGGGGAGATCGAACTGCAGCCTGACAGCATGAGCCTCACCAATGAAATGATGACGGTCTTTAAAGAGGGCAGGGAGGGCGCTTTCTGAGATGATCCTGTATGACGGAAGGCCGGAAGACACGGCGGGACGACTGCCCCGCGAGATACGGACCTACGATTTCCTGGACAGCCTCGGCATCCCCTATCAGCGGACGGATCATGAGCGCGCGGACAATATGGCGGCGTGCAACGAAATCGACGCGATTCTCGGCGTGATCATCTGCAAGAACCTCTTCCTCTGCAACCGGCAAAAGACGCAGTACTACCTGCTGATGATGCCGGGAGACAAGAAGTTCAAGACAAAGGAGCTTTCTGCGCAGATCCATACCGCCCGGCTGTCTTTCGCCGAGGCGGACGCCATGCTGGAACATCTGGATATTGAGCCCGGCGCGGTCAGCATTATGGGCCTGATGAACGACCGGGAGAAGAGGGTGCAGCTGCTGATCGACGAGGACGTTTTGCAGGACGAATTCATCGGTTGCCATCCCTGCGTCTGCACTTCCAGCCTAAAAATCCGCACGAAGGATATCACAGAACGATTTCTCCCCGCCACGGGACACCGATTTGTGACCGTGAAGCTGGTTGGAGAGGACGTATAAGATGAGCGAACTATGAGCCTGTATGCGATCGGGGATCTGCATCTGCATTTTGGATCCGGGCTGAAATCTCCCGTGCAGCTGAGCGATCCCGTCTGGAGAAACCACGAAGAGCTTTTCCGACGGAACTGTGAACGGCTGATCCGGCCGGAAGATACGCTAGTTCTGGCCGGCGATCACAGCTGGGGGAAGAGCCTTTCCGAATGTGAAAAAGATTTCGACTATATCCAGGCGCTGCCGGGTCGGAAGATTCTGCTGCGCGGCAATCACGATATGTTCTGGGATGCGAAGAAGACGGACGCACTGAACCGCCATTTTGGCGGCAAGCTCTTCTTCCTGCAGAACAACTACGCAGCCTATGGCGACTGCGCGCTCGTCGGAACCAAAGGATACACCTTTGAGGGCCCTTTTTTCATGCGGGGCGGCAGAATCGTCGGCTGGGATACCGGAGAGGAACAGCACGCGAAGAAACTGGTGGAGCGGGAGGCGGAGAGGCTCCGCGCTTCGTTTGAAGCGGCCAGGGCCGACGGGTTCAGCCGGTTCATCGTTTTTCTGCATTATCCGCCGACCAGCATCCTGGAGCGGAACAGCGCTTTCACGGCGCTTGCGGAAGCCTATGGTGCGGAACAGGTCGTTTACGCACATTGCCACGGGGAGAGCCGCTTTCATGACAGCCTCATGGGACGGCATCACGGGATCGCGTATCGGCTGGTATCCGGCGACTATCTCAGATGGATGCCCGAAAGGATCCTGTAGACGCGGGCGGAAAAGACGGGGAGCGGAGGTGTGACATGCTTGAACATAAAGTCAGAATCAACGGAATTGAAGTAAACGCGGCGTATTCGCAGGACGCGGTCGACGCCATCTTCCTGCCGTTTCTTCAAAAGCTGACGGATATGCAGAAAGAAAAGGCGGGGCGGCTCCTGGTGATGCTCGCAGCGCCGCCGGGGGCCGGGAAAAGCACGCTCCTCAGCTTTCTGGAAGCGCTATCCCGCAGCCATGAAGGACTGACAGGCATACAGGCGATCGGCATGGACGGCTTCCACAGGCGACAGGAGTATCTGCAAAGTCATTACGCCGAAAGGGATGGAAGAACAGTATCCCTGGTGGAAATCAAGGGCGCGCCCGTGACCTTTGATCTTCCGAAACTGGCGGAGAACATCAAACGAGCGGCCTCCGGCGCGGTATGCGGCTGGCCGGTTTACGACCGGATGCTGCACAACCCGGTTGAGGATGCGCTGACTGTGGACGGGGACATTGTTCTGCTGGAAGGAAATTACCTGCTGCTGGACGAGGACGGGTGGCGGGACTTGTCTTCATACGCCGACTATACCGTTTCGGTGCGGGCGTACGAGGAACTGCTGCGGACGCGTCTGATCGAGCGACGGATAAAGACCGGCGTGGACAGGGAGAAGGCGGTCCGTTTCGTCGATTTCAGCGATATGCCGAATGTCCGCCTCTGCCTTGAAAAGACTATGCCCGCGGACCTGCAGCTATGGATTGACGATGCGGGGGAGTATCACCGGGAGCGGAGAAACCTGTAAGAGGCCGGATTCGCCCGATTCGCGGACGACAGAAAGGAAACGAAAGGACGCTCGCATGAAAGTAACGGTATTCGGTAGTTTTGTCGTAGATCTGATGGCGCGGTCCCCGCATCTTCCGGGACCGGGGGAAACCGTGAAAGGAAGCTTCTTCCGGCAGGGCGCGGGCGGAAAGGGATTCAACCAGGGCATTGCCGCGCGAAAAGCCGGCGCGGACGTGGCCATGATCACGAAACTGGGCCGGGATTCCCTTGCGGAAGTCGCGCTTTCGGCTATGGACGAAGCCGGGCTTGCAAGAGACTGGCTTTTCTACAGCGACGGCGAACCGACCGGCGTGGCGCTGATCCTCGTGGACGAGAAAACCAGCCAGAACGAGATCGTGATTGTGCCGGGTGCCTGCGCCACGATCACAAAGCGCGAGATCGAGTCACTGAAGCCGCGCATCCTGGAATCCGCTTATGTGCTCCTGCAGCTCGAAGTCAATCAGGACGCCAACGAAGAGGTTGCCCGGATTGCGAAGGCAAATGGCGTGCGCGTGATCGTGAATACAGCGCCGTATCAGCCGGTCAGCGACGAGTTTCTCCGGGAGTGCTTCCTGGTTACTCCGAACGAGGTTGAGGCGGAGGCGCTGACGGGGATTCCTGTAACCGACGAGGAGAGTGCGGAGCGCGCAGCTAGTGTATTCTTTCAGAAGGGTGTGGAGAACGTGCTCATCACCCTGGGCAGCCGCGGCGTTTATGTGCATGCGGAAGGCCGCAGCGGAATCCTGCCGGCCTATCCGGTTCATGCGATCGATACCACCGGCGCAGGGGATGCATTTAACGGGGGATTGCTCGCCGCGCTCTCGGAAGGCAGGACGATTTGGGAAGCGGCGGCTTTCGGCAATGCAGTCGCCGCGCTGTCTGTGCAGAAGCTGGGAACTACGCCATCCATGCCGACAAGGGCGGAAATCGACGCGTTCATTAAAGCACGAGCTTATTGAGCAGAGATCAGAGATAAACAGCAATTCCTTCCTTGCCGATTGGCTAAGCTCGGAATGGAGGCCCTCAAAATGGATACGCTGAACGTCATCAGGCAGGACAGAAACGGAATGTATTCCTGGGCCGGGACTGTGGACGTGGGCTATGAACAGAAAACCTTCCGGATTGCCTTCGGAGTAGTCGGCGGGATCAGCCTCATGCTGATCGTCATGAGTCTTAGTATGGGCGGGGACGTGCTTGGCATTACGCTGCTTTCCTGTCTGGGAGCCCTGGCGGTGACGGGAGGCGTCTGCTGGCTGTTTAACCGGAACGCGGGAAAGCGGCGCCAGCGCTACCGGATGACAGAGGACTGCGTCATATTCGTCGCCGGAAGGGCAACGAATCCGTTTTACTTCAAAAGCATCCGCCGCGCCGTCGTGTACCCTGAACGGTATATGATCGAACTGTATCCGCTGGTGGGCTCTGGCCCCGTATTCGCACCGCCGGAGGACTGGGAGTTTGTGCGGAATTTCATCCTCCGGAGGATCCCACAGGCGGATGTGACAACGGAGCGCTGATGAATAAACCATTCGTATAATACAGAGGAACTACCATTTCGCGATTTGTTGCCTATGATGTGGAAACGCCGAATCGGGACAATAACTGGATGAGTGCGATCGGGATCACAGTCCTCGAGGATGGAATAATCACTGACGAATTCTCTTCACTGGTCGATCCGGAGATTTCTTTTGATCCTTTCAACACCTGGCTTACGGGAGCGAGGAGAGCGTCATGGGGCGCACCGTCCTTCCCGGCGCTCTGGCCGAGGATCGAACTGATGCTGGCTTCCGGACTTCCGGTGGCGCACAACGCGGAGTTTGATCTTGGCGTTCTCAGGCGCTGCCTGGACGGCTACGGAATCGAGTGGAAACCGTATACCCGTTACCTCTGCACCGTGCAGATGGGCAGGAAGCTGCTCCACGAAATGAGCCACAAACTGGATGCGCTGGCGGCGTATTACGGAATCCCCCTTAATCATCACCGGGCGGCAAGTGACAGCCACGCCTGCGCGGAGATCCTGCGGAGGTATATGACAGATGGTGCGGACGTCCGGCAATTCATCAGGACGTATTAGTTTACATAATAAAGAAAACTCAGTAAGTGGCGAAATACAGAGAACTGCATAAATTGCGTTACACTTTGCATTTCTTCAAAACTCGATATTGACAGAGCCTTATATAGAAAAATATCATTATATCAACAAAACCGATAGCAAAAATGGAGGCTAAGGATATGTTCAGAAAAGCTGTTATTGTTCTGCTTTTTGTTTTGCTAGCCGCAATTTGTGCGTCAGCGTGTGCAGAAACGCTGACGCTTCCGGATGATCTGAAAGAGATCGGTGAAAAGGCATTTTTCGGAGATAAGAAACTTGACGAGGTTATTATCCCTGATCATGTAAGCAAAATTCCGTCGCTGGCTTTTGCCGAGAGTTCCATCAAACGGATTAGCATTCCCGCCTCGGTAATTGATATTGTGGAAGATGCTTTTGATGGCGTTAACGATTTGACAGTGGTTGCTCCCGAGGGAAGCAAAGCCCAGGAGTATGCGCAAGAGGATGCGCAGAAAAACCGCGGGTTTAAGTGGGAAAGCGCCCCACTTTTCCAGAGCGTTTTCTTTGGTAACTATCCACAGGATAAAGATGGTGGCATTAAACCGATTGAGTGGTATGTTCTCGACAGAAATGGGGACAAGGCATTTCTGCTTTCTCGGTATTGCCTTGACTTTAAAGAGTATTTTAACCATAAAGACGGCACGGGCAGAAGCGGTTGGTCCAGCAGCGAGATCAGAGACTGGCTGAACGATCGCAACGATGGCTTTATTGCAAAAGCTTTTACCAATCAAGAGCGTAATGCAATCCAAACCACTCAAGTGGATTATGGTTACTCACAGGATGATCCACATTATTCAGTCATGGCTACTTTCATTGAAGAACATCGGTATGCAACGGATTACGTGTTCCTCCTCAGCTATCAGGAATCACAACGGTATTTCCCGGCAGATCATGAATCAGATCCGAATCCTGCCAGAGTGGCGAAAGCGACGGACTACGTGAAAGCGCTGGCTGATGAGTATCAGGCAACAATCACTCTTGACATAGATGTGACCGGGATCGAAGCAGACGGGGCTTGCAACTGGTGGCTTCGCTCGTTGGGACCTTCTTCAGATTGTGCCAATACGGTTAAGGAAGATGGAAATGCTTGGCAGTATTCATTTCAAAACCATAAGCATTCCATTCGCCCTGCCATGTGGGTAGACCTTTCCGCTATTTCCGACTGAAATCCATAATACAACAACAGGGAGCCGCGAAGATCGCGGCTCCTCAGTTCTATTTTACTACTACATTTTTCGTGCCTAGCATGTCCCGCAAGGCGGCGAGCAGGGAATCTGACGGGTCCGCGTTCAGGCTGTCCGGGGCGCGCAGCTTTTTTTTCGTGCTCTCGATATAGAGGATCACGGAAGCGCCGCCGGGGGAGAAGGACAGGGCTGAACAGATGGGCTCCATGGCGCTTTCGTCCGGAAGGCGGAGCCAGAGAGTTTGTCCTTCTCCGGTCGTCGGTCTTTCGATGACGGCTCCTTCTTCTCCGTCTGCCGGCAGAGGATCCACCCGGTCGAGCAGGAGCTTCGGATCCTCGTCCTCCCGGATCGAAAGCCGTCCGGAGAGGATCACCGGCGTATCCGGGATGAGATCCGGTGCAACACGTTCCAGTACTTTGGGAAAGACCAGGGCTTCGATGGATCCCGTCATGTCCTCCAGCGTCGCAAAACCCATGAGGCCGCCCGCTTTAGTCGTCTTCTGGCGGACCTCCGTCAGCATACCGCCCATGCGAGCCGGCTCTCCGTCCCGGGAGAGGCCGCCGTCCGGCGCTTCGGTGATTTCCCGCAGAGCCTCTGTATTCATCGGGAGCGCAGAGAGCGCATGGGAGTATCCTGCGAGCGGGTGCCCCGTAATGTACAGCCCGGTAACGCTCTTTTCATAAGCGTATTTTATCCGAGGCTCGAAATCCGGAACTGCAGGAAGAGGCGGATCGGTTTCTTCGAAACTTCCTTCGCCGAAGAGGGAAACCTGTCCAGAGATCACGCTGCGTCGGGCGTGCTGCGCGCCGTCAAGCGCTGACTCGTAGACCTGCATGAGCTGCGGCCGGTTTGCTCCCGTGCAGTCGAAAGCTCCGGCGAGGATCAGTGCTTCCACTGCGCGCTTGTTCACAAGGTCGGTAGCCATGCGCCGGCAGAAGTCGTAAATGCTTAAATAGGGACCGCCCTGTTCCCGCTGTTCGATGATGGAATCGATGGCCTTGTCCCCGCAGGATTTGATAGCCCCGAGACCAAAACGGATGCCGGGTTTCCCGCCCGCGTCCCTGCCCACCGAGAATTTCCGCCCGGACTGGTTGATATCCGGCGGGAGCAGGGGAATGCCGTGGCGGCGGCAGTATTCCGAATAGGCTGCCACCTTCCCACTGTCGGAACTGACGGAATTTAGCATCGCGGCAAAGAATTGCACGGGCCAGTGGAGTTTCAGCCAGGCCGTGCGCACGGCGACGACGCCGTACGCTGCAGCATGGGATTTATTGAACGCATAGGATGCAAAGGCGGTCATTTCCTCGAAGATCCGGGCAGCGATCTCCGACGGGACGCCGTTGCGGACTGCGCCGGGAACGGTCACCTTTCCGTCTTCTTCGAGACCGTTGATGAAGATCTCCCGTTCCTTTGCCATGACGTCGTGCTTCTTTTTTGACATCGCACGGCGGACGAGGTCGCTCCGCCCGTAGGAATACCCCGCCAGGTCCCGCACGATCTGCATCACCTGTTCCTGATAGACCATACAGCCGTATGTGACGGAGAGGATGGGAGCAAGGCTTGGGTGCTCGTAATGGATGGTCTCCGGGTGGTGCTTCCCCTCGATATAGCGGGGGATGGATTCCATAGGGCCGGGCCGGTACAACGAGATAGCGGCGATGATGTCCTCGAAGTTCTCCGGCTTCATGGAGGAGAGGAAGCTGCGCATCCCTCCGCTTTCAAGCTGGAACACGCCGTCGGTCTCTCCCTCGGAAATCATGGCGTAGACGCCTGCGTCGTCCAGGGGGATATCCTCCGCTCGCATATTGCAACCGGCGTCCCGCATGAGATCCAGCGCGTCGCGGATGACCGTTAGCGTCCGAAGCCCAAGGAAGTCCATCTTGAGCAGGCCCAGCCGCTCGATCGTGCCCATGGGGAACTGGGTGGTGACGACCTCGTCGTTCTTCTGCAGGGGAACATAGTCGGTGACAGGACGGTCGGTGATGAGAACGCCGGCTGCGTGGGTAGAGGCGTGCCGCGGCAAACCTTCGAGCGTTCGGCTCACGTCGATCAGCCGCCGTACCTTCGGCTCTTCCAGATAGCGCTTTGAGAGCTCCGGCGAGACGGAGAGCGCCCGCTCCAGTGTCATGTTTAATTCGAAGGGGATGGACTTTGAAATCTTGTCCACTTCCTGATAGGGGTATCCCAGGGCGCGACCCACGTCCCGTACGACGGCCCGCGCGCTCATTGTGCCGAAGGTGATGATCTGGCTGACGTGGTCCGGACCGTATTTACGGGCTACGTAGTCGATGACCTCCTGCCGGCGCTCGTAGCAGAAGTCCACGTCGATATCCGGCATGGAAACCCGCTCGGGGTTCAGGAAACGCTCGAACAGGAGGCTGTATTTGAGCGGATCCAGCTGGGTGATTTCAAGGCAGTAAGCCACGATGGAACCGGCGCCGCTGCCCCGTCCGGGGCCCACGACGATGCCATGCTCCCGGGCATAGCGGATGAAGTCCCAGACAATCAGGAAGTAATCCACATAGCCCATGCGGGAGATGACGGAGAGTTCGTAGGAAAGCCGATCCCGCGCCTCGTCCGTTACGGGATCGTACCGGCGGGAAAGCCCCTCCGCGCAGAGACGCCGCAGCATCTCCTCGCTGGTCTCTCCCTCCGTCGGGAATCTCGGGAGTTTCGTTACACCGAATGTGAACTCGACCTGGCAGCGTTTGGCGACCTCTTCCGTCCGCGTGACGGCGTCTTCATACTCCGGAAAAACGCCGTGCATTTCCGCTTCGCTCTTTACGTACATCTCCCGGGTGTCTTGCTTTATGCGGTTCTCATCTTCTAGCGTCTTCCCAGTCTGGATGCACATGAGGATCTCCTGGGCGTCCGCATCCTCGCGTTTAAGATAATGGCAGTCGTTGGTGGCAAGAAGAGGGATGCCCGTCTCGCGGCTGAGCCGGACGAGGAGGGGAAGAACCCGCTTTTGATCCGGCAGGCCATGATCCATGATCTCGATGAAGTAGTTGTTCTCACCGAAGATCTCCCGCATCTCTTCCGCGTGGGCGCGGGCACCTTCAAAATCCCCGTCCAGAAGAAACCGGGTCAGCCTGCCGGAGAGACAGGCCGAGGAAGCGATTAGCCCCCTGTGGTATTTCCTGAGGAGCGCCATGTCACAGCGCGGTTTATAATAAAAGCCCCGCGTCCAGCTCTCGCTGACCAGCTTTGTCAGGTTTTCGTATCCTTCCTGGGTCTCACACAGGAGGATCAGGTGATTCAGTCCCCGCATGCCGAGCGCGGGATTCCGCTCGTCCATATCCCGGCAGACATAGACTTCACAGCCCAGCACCGGATGGATGCCCCGCTTTTTCGCCTCGGTATAGAAATCCACGACGCCGTACATGGCGCCGTGATCCGTGACAGCACAGGCATCCATGCCCAGCTCTTTCACGCGGTCGAGCAGCGGACCCAGGCGGTTCGCTCCGTCCAGCAGGCTGTATTCCGTATGCAGATGCAGGTGCGCAAAGGCCATGGGATCCTCCTTGCGGGCTTTTTTCCATCATTTTATTCGAGGAAGATTGAGATGTCAATCTGTCGCTGCGGCTTGACAAAGAAGATAAAATGGAGTACCATGTGACATGGTAATAAAAAACAGATTAAAAAGGAGAAAAAGTATGAAACGCACGCCGCTGGATGAAAGGAAGATGCCGGATTACACGCGCGGGGAAGAGCGCTTCAATATGATTTCGCATATCGCTGGCGGGGGCGTCGCGCTGGCAGGGCTGGTACTCTGCGTCGTCCGTGCTGCTTTGCATGGAAACTCCTGGGGCGTGGTCAGCTCTGCGATCTTCGGCTTTACCATGATCCTCATGTATACCATGTCCTCCGTCTATCATGGGCTTCCCATGGGGCGGGGAAAGCGGGTGATGCAGGTGCTGGATCACTGCGCGGTATATTTGGTAATCGCGGGAACCTATACGCCCGTACTGCTTTCCGCTATGCGCCCTTTGGACCCGGTTTCGGCGTGGGTCCTCTTCGGGATCGTCTGGGGGCTGACAGCGGCGGCTGTAGCACTGAACGCGATCGATTTAAAACGGTGGCGCGTGCTATCCATGATCCTGTACATCGGACTGGGATGGACGATCATCGTGCGGCTGCCCCTTCTGATCGAGGCCATAGGGAAGCGCGGATTCGCGCTCATCCTGGCGGGCGGGCTCTGTTATACAGCGGGCGCGGTGCTTTATGGAATGGGTCGTACCCGACGCTGGATGCATAGCGTGTTCCATCTCTTCGTCGTAGCTGGGAGCGTCTGCCATATTCTCGCAATTCTTCTATTTGCTGTGTAAACTGCTTGCATTTGCCTCCGGGGAATGGTAAAATATGCAGTAAAAGGGCTGATAGCTGAAGAGACGAGAAGGAGGCGTCCGGCTTGATTCACGCGAAGGATCTGTTCCGCCTGCATGGGATCACCAGGCTGCGCCTTGTGGCTGGTCAGCGCGGGTTGGAGAGGCGGGTGCGTGCCGCTGTGCTCTTCGAATATGACGAGGAGCGGATTCACCTTTCCGATTATTATCGGGGGGATCTGGTGCTGACGACCCTGGCTTATGCGCGGGAGGAGCCGGCGCTGGTTTCCCGTTCCCTCCGCGCGCTGATCTCGCAGGGGATTTCCGGCCTCATGGTCAAGACCGGATACTATTCGGAACTCCCGGACGATGCGCTTTCCCTGGCGGAGGAGACGGATACGCCGGTTTTCCTTTTTGACGAATCCTATATCGAAGACGTCCTGCTGGAAATCACGGAGCTCATCCGGGGCAAACGCCACTTTACGGGATTCGAAAAGGATCTGGACGAGCTGATGCGCGGCGGGCTTTCGGCGGATGTGATCCGCGAGAAAGTGAGGCGTATCGACCCCGCCTGGAGCGGCCCTGCCCGGGTGTATGCCCTGTCGTCTGACGAAGGTTTGCAGCCACTGTCTGACGCTCTTTTCCGGCTCTCGGATCAGGGAGAGACGGGAGCGGTATTCATGCTTTGGCGCTGGCTCCTCCTGACGCTGGTGCACGTGCCCGGCGAGGAAGATGCTTTTTCCAGGATGGATACCCTGCTCGCACGGGCGGGGATCGAGGCAGACAGGGTGATCCTTGGCGCGTCTGATCTGTGCGGCGCCCCGGAAGAACTGGGAAGAGCCCTGTGTGAGGCGGTATATGCAGTCCGAGCGGCGCGGATTCGGGGACTGCAGCGCCTTTTGTCAGACCAGCTTGGGGTTTATGCGTATCTTCTTCCCCTGGCCGGGGATACTTTTGCCCGGGGGCATGCGCAAAGGCTGTATACGCGCCTTCTCGAATACGACGCGAAAAACGGCGCGAGCCTTGCCGAAACAGCTAGGACGTATATCCTTTGCGGCCGGCAGATCCCGGAAACGGCCGGAACGCTGTATCAGCATCCGAACACGGTGCGCTACCGCCTGGGGAAGATCCGGTCGATATTTGATATGGAGAAAGACAGCGCCTTTGAAATGACCCTGGAATGGGTCGTCCGCCTCATGGAAATCATCGCGGCCGAGGAATAGAAGAATTTCAGAAAAAACAGCGGCGCTCCCAAAGAAGCGGCGCTGCTTTATATCAGTATCCTTATCCGGCGTTCCAGGGTTTTGCTGTGACATAGTCAGGGCTAGCTGGCGCAGCCAGAAGCGCGGAACAAGCGCAGGCTGATCCGTTGCTGTCCCGGGAGACGGCGACGCGGATGGCGTCAGGAATCTCCGATCGCTTTTTGCAGGCGCGCGAGGGTCTGCTCCCTCCCCAGGAGGTAAGCCATTTCAAAGGCACCGCCGGGTGTGGCTGCGCGCCCGGTGATGGCGATGCGCAGCGGCCAGAGTACCTGGCTGTTTTTCATGCCGGATTCCGGGATGGCGGCCATCACGGTATCGTGCAGCTGCGCTTCCGTCCATTCTGGCACGGATTCGAGGATCGGCTGAACAAAGTGCAGGGCGGCCTTTGCGATCTCCGGCGTAGTCTTGCTCTTTTTGTTTGCGTACAGCGCCGGGTCGAATTCCGGCATTTCCGCAAGGAAGTCCACCATGGCGGGGAGCCGGCTGAACACCTCCGTGCGCCCCTGCAGGAGTTCGCACAGGCGCGGGAGATCGAATTTCGCGGGATTCAGAATCTTTTCGAGCCATGGAGTGGCCGCCGCTCGATATGCTTCCGGCGTCATGCGGCGGATGTACTCCGCGTTGAACCAAGTGAGCTTCTCCATGTTGAAGATCGCGGGGCTCTTGCTGACACCTGTCTCATCGAACGCGTTGATCAGCTCCGGGAGGGTGAAGAACTCTTCGTTCGTCCCCTTTGGTGCCCAGCCCAGAAGGGCGATGAAATTGATGATCGCTTCCTTCAGGTATCCCTCGGAGAGCAGATCCTCGAAGGAGGGATCTCCGTAGCGCTTGGACAGCTTGCGGACGACGGGCTGGGGGTTGCCGTTTTCATCCAGGATGGGCTGCCGCGTTTCTTTATCCATGAGGATGGATTCCACCATTACAGGCGGGAGGTGCAGGTACACCGGCGGGGTCCAGCCGAAAGCCTGGTAAAGCAGGTTGTATTTGGGCGCGGAGGAGAGGTATTCCGTTCCACGGGTTACATGGGAGATGGCCATCAGGTGATCGTCGATGACGTTGGCAAAATTATAAGTGGGAAGGCCGTCGGCCTTGATGAGCACATTGTCGTCCAGAGTGTCGCAGTCCACCTCCACATGGCCGTAAAGCAGGTCATCGAATCCTGCCTTGCCGGTGGTGGGGATATTCTGACGGATTACATAGGATTCGCCTGCGGCGATGCGGCGCTTCGCTTCCTCGAGGGAGACGTTATGCAGGCACCGCTTGTCGTATTTCCAGGTTTCGCCGCGGGCCTCGGCCTCCCTGCGCTGCTCGTCCAGGTCTTCCTTCGTGCAGAAGCAGCAGTAAGCCCCACCTTTTTCTACCAGTTCCCATGCGTATTTCGGATAGATGTCGCGGCGCTGAGTCTGGATATAGGGACCATAGTCGCCGCCCACGTCCGGGCCTTCATCGTATTCGAGACCGGCCTGACGCATGCTCTTATAAATGAGGTCGACGGCGCCGGGAACCTCCCGTTCCTGGTCGGTATCTTCGATGCGCAGGATGAATTTGCCGCCGTGGCGTTTGGCGAGCAAATAGGTATATAGAGCGGTGCGCAGGCCTCCCAGGTGCAGATACCCGGTTGGGCTTGGGGCGAATCTTGTGCGGACTTCCTGTGGCATGGCGGTTCTCTCCTTTTTGTCAGTGGATATGTATCGTGAAGGGTACGTCTTCCTAACGTGGCTTTTCCTGAATCAGACGGAGGAGCGATTCCTCCGTCTGACAGTTTGGCTTCATGTCAATCGGTACCGGTGCTCACATCAGCTTACATCGATACGCAGGGCGTATCCGCTAGGGCCTTGCGGCGAGCAAGCAGTTTCTCTGCGACTGCCTCTTCGGTGAGTTTTTCCTGTTCTCCGGTCGCCATGTCTTTGAGGGAAAGCAGGTTCGAGGCGATTTCGTCATCTCCCAGGAAGAGGGTGAAGGGGACGCCCAGCTTATCGGCGTATCCAATCTTATGCTTGAATTTCTTGTTTTCGAGATAGATCTGCACGCGGAGACCGGCGGCGCGGAGACGGGCGGAGAGGGCGGCGGCCGACGTCAGGTCCTGCGTCATGGGGAGGATCAGCACGTCGGCGGGAGCCTTGCCCGCGTCGTTCAGGGCCTTGCGTTCGTTCAGAATGTAGAACAGACGGGTTAGGCCGATCGACATCCCTACGCCGGGAAGCAGGCGGTCCGTATAATAGCCTGCCAGGTTGTCGTAACGGCCACCGCTGGCGACGCTGCCGATTTCCGGATGCGCTGCGAGCGTGGTTTCGTACACGGTTCCGGTGTAATAATCAAGGCCGCGGGCGATCGTGAGATCAAGCCGCATCTTTTCCTTCGGCACGCCCAGCGCAGTAGCCAGCGAAAGCACGGCGGAAAGCTCTTCCACGCCTTCGTCTAGGATTGCGTTCTGCCCCGCGAAAGTGCGGAGCTCTTCAAGCGTTTCCTCGTTGCTTCCCTGGAAGGAAAGAAGTGCCAACAGCGCTTCGGCTTTTTCCTGCGGGACGCCGAATCCCGCGATTTCCCGCAGAACCGATTCGCGGCCGGCCTTTTCCAGCTTGTCGACAGAGCGCATCACGTCTGTGGCGTTGTCGCCCATCCCGAGCAGGGAGAAGAGACCGGTCAGAACCTTTCGGTTATTCAGCCGGATCGTGAACCCGTCGACTCCAAGGCGCATCAGCGCCTGACAGATGATGGCGGGGATTTCCGCGTCATTGGCGATGGAAAGCTGTCCGTCGCCGATGATGTCGATGTCTGCCTGGTAAAACTCCCGGAACCGGCCCTTCTGTGCACGCTCGCCCCGGTAGACCTTGCCGATCTGATACCGGCGGAAGGGGAAGGAGAGTGTTCCAGCGTTTTTCGCGACGTATTTGGCCAGCGGTACCGTGAGGTCAAAACGCAGGGACATATCGGTGTCCCCCTTGGTGAACCGGTAGATCTGCTTTTCGGTCTCCCCGCCACCCTTGGCCAGAAGGACCTCGCTGGCCTCGATCAGGGGCGTATCGATGGGATAGAAGCCAAAGGAACGGTACGTATCTTCGAGACGCCGCCGGATTTCGTCAAAGAGCATCTGCTCCTCCGGCGGAAGCTCCATGAACCCGGAAAGCGTGCGCGGCGCGACTTTATTCATAGGCAAAACCTTCTCTCGTTATTGGAATAGAATGGGCAGATTCACAAGGAAAGGATCCGAATGCTCTGCGGGCATCAGAATCCCAGACTGTCATTTACGAGGATGACGAAAATTCGATCCTTATGCCGGGAATAACGGGTGATGAGGAACTGGCAGCAGATGGTGTCAGGGGATTTACAGTCCATGCAGGCGCCGGTTTTGGCGCAGGGGGTGGAAAGCCCGAAGCGCTGCGCGTTGATGGGCGCCGCAATGTTGCGGGCACGCTTCATGGCGCCGTCAAGGTCTTTTGCAATTTTGTTCATGCCGACGATGAGCAGCACATGCCGCGGGCCCTGGGCGATGGCGGAGACTCGGTTTGAATTCCCGTCGATGTTTACGAGAATGCCGTCTTCCGTCATGGCGTTGGCGCTGGCCAGGAAGAAGTCCGCATCGTAGGCCATCAGCATGGCGGCGCGCTTGTCCACCATCTCATCGCGGTCGATGAAGCGATAGTTTCCGCTCTTCAGCGCTGAGACGAGGCCGATTTCGTGCGCGCTCATACAGCCTCCCATGGTGACTATGCTGCCCTCCGGGATCCTGCTCAGGGCTGCGGAGAGGGCTTCCTCCCGGGTATTGCAGTAGATGCCGTCCATATTGCGGCTTCGCAGGCCGGAAATGATCTTTTCAGAGAGAAGATCATTGCGCATATCGATATATTTCTTTGGCTCGATGCTCATGGGGACGCTCCTTCCCATCTGTTTTGAGAGAGTATAACGCAGAGCGGCAAAGGATGCAAGCGAAGAGTTCGGGGAGTTTATGAAAGGCTCCACCTGCGTTTCCGGCGCAGGAAACGCGCCTGAACGCGGAGAAAGGCTGCACAGGGACGCTTCCGGAGGGGAAGACGAGCCCGCAGGGTCAGGTATGCGCGCTGGGCATCGGCGGCATCCTTCGGCGTGACGCCGCCTCTTGCGTAGAAAGCGCGGTTCACGCAGTCCGCTAGGGCATCAAGCCCCGCGCCCGGATAAAAGCTGTCCGCCCTGCGCAGATACTGGCCGGGCGCTTCGCCAGGACAGGGCGGAAGCCCCCCGGCAGTAAGCAGTGCGCGGCAGGCGTCGTACCAGATGCCTACAGCACGCCGGTGCAGGACCCCTTTTGCTTCATGCGTGGGGGACGAAAGGAACAGCAGCGCGGCGCAGACAAAACCGGACAGAATTAAAAGAAGGTTCAGGGCATAGGCGATCCGGGGAAGGATACCGGAAGAGGAGCCGGCGTCATGTCCGGTACCGGGATTTGGGGTTGGAACAGAAGAAGTAGCAATACTCATGCCGCCAGGATCGCTGCCGGTGTCAGCATCCGGGCGATCTTCTGTGCCGTTCATTCCATCCGGCGAATGTGACTCTTGGGGGAAGGGGTTGCCTGCCACGGAAGGGTCGCCGTTTTCTTCTCCGGAACTGGCCGGGGTGGCGTCGAAGGGCGTCCAGCCCAAGCCGGGTAGGTAGATTTCCGCCCAGGCGTGGGCGTCGTATCCCGTCAGCACGGCGACGCCGTCCGGCCCAGGCCTGGCGGAGAACCCCTCGCAGTAACGCGCGGGCAGTCCCACGCACCTTGCTAGCACCACAAGGGCGGCGGCGAAGCTTGTGCAGTATCCCCGCCGCTCGGAAAGCAGAAACCAGGAGACGAATTCCCGGTCTTCAGGGGGAAAGCTTTGCCGCAGGGAATAGGGATAGGAGGAGGAAAGCCACGCGGTCAGCCGTTCTGCCTTGCCTGCGGCTGTGTCCGCGCCCGCGACAGCCACAGAAGCAAGGCGGTATACCCCGGGTTCCACGGATTCCGGGATGGCAAGGAAGGCGGAAAGATCCGGGATCCCGTCCGCCTGGCTTTCTGCCGTTATAGCGATCTGCTGAATCTCCGGAGAGTTTCCGGTCAGGGGGATTCCCCGGAAAGCATAAGCATCCCCTTCAGCGAGATTCCGGGTCGCGAAGATTTCGCCCGTCCCGGAATGATAAAGGACAAGGCCGCTGCCCGAGAGTGAATCGAAGCGCCCGGTGACAAAGAGCGTCCCGGCGCCTTCCGCAAGCAGCCGCACCGATATGCTCTCTTCCGGAGGGAGGGCGCTGCGCAGGGCGCCTTTGGGCAGGCCCCGGTCAAAAAGGGTATCCCGGAGGGACCTGTAACGGGGATCTGTCAGGAGATAGCGGATCCCCGGAACGGGATCCGAAAAGACGTGCCCGTCATATTCGCTGTGGATCGCCCCGCGCAGGAGAAGCGGAGATTCTGCGCGCACTTCTAGGATGGGCGCATCGGACGGGAAGGCGCTTCCGCCGGGCCGGCCAGCCCCGAGGGGTTCCCAGCCAAGGGATGACAAAGAAAAAGGAAGCCGCGCATCCGAATAGAAAAGCCGGTCGCGCAAACCGGAGAAAAGCCCCACAGCCTGCTCCCGCAGCGCGGGAGATTCAAAGGAAGAAACGGGACTGTGAGACAGGAGCAGGGCCAGGAGAAAAGAGACCATCATGGCAGGCACCGCACGCCGTGCTTGACGTCCCGGGGGACAGGCGGACAGGGCGAGGGCGAAAGCGGGCAGCAGCATTCCGTCTGGACTCCCGGCGGGCAAGAGCAGGGCACAGAACAGTGCGACAGCGATGCCTAGCGGGAGACAGGAAATCTCACCGACGGAAAGCGCGGTTACAGAGAGAAGCACAGAGAGGATAAAAGCCAGGGGTTTCAGGAGAGGAGAAAGCACTGCGGGTAGATCCTCGAGTGTTCCGGGGTCAGCCGCCAGTGCCCTCAGATCCGGAACCATGAAATACAGGGCGGCCAGTACGGCGAACAGAGAAAGCGGATAGAGCAGGAAACGCAGCCGCCGGAAGGGAAACAGGATTGAATAGACGAGGAGCGGGGCTGCGAGTATGGCGGCCAGGAAGGCGGGCGGCAGAGAAAGGTTCAGCCGATCAAGGAGGGAGAACAGGACGGACGCTGTGAGCAGCAGCGCCTGGGCAAGCAGCAGCAAAAGCCCGTCGGGAAATGAGCGTTTCATCAAGAAATCACCCCTTCCGGTGTGACTGTGCGCACGTCGGCGCCGGAGAGGCGGAGCCTCTCAAGCAGGGCGGCGTCAAAATCCTCCGGAGAGCCGGGAAGCATGGTCAAAGAAACCTCTACTCCATCCGAGCGCAGCCGATGAAGCAGATCCGCATCCCGCGGGGAAAGGCGCGGGGAAAAAACTGCCACTGCGTCCGGCAGGCGCACCGCAGAGGCGGCCTGGGAGAGCAGCTCCGTGAGGGTCAGGCTTTTTCCGCCCGCGGCGGATGCGAGCAAACGGCGGGGCAGGGGCAGGTCCGCTTCCGTCACCATGGGAAGATCCAAAGCCTGCCCCTGCGGGAGAAGTAACCGGAGCCTTCCTTCTCGCGCGGCATCGGAGCAGAGAAAAGAAAAACAGGCTTCCGACAGAACGTCGAACGCTTCCGGGGAAAGCCCTCCGGCGGAAAAAGCGACAAGCAGATCGGCATCTCGCCTTCGTTCCGGTGTACGGATAACCAGATCGCCATGCCGGGCGGAAAGCTTCCAATGGACGCGGCTGAGGGAGTCGCCCGGCTGGAAACCCCGGATCCTGTCCGGTTCATCCCGCTCCGGATCGGCAGGCGCGCCAGGCCGCAGACTGTCCGGAAGAGCAGGAACGTTCCACTTTACCGGGTTCGGGAGGATCAGAACGGATGGAGCGGTGTCCCGTAGACGGACGCGGAAGCGGAAGAGGCCGGCGGCGTCTGAGAGGATCAGCTGACGAATCCGCGCTTCATAGCGCCCGACGTGCGGGAAAACACAGGGGATCGCAACGTCGGAGCGGCCCCAGTGGGAGGCGCGCAGGATGTACCATGCCGGTTTCCCGTCCGGCAAAATGACTTCCGCCTCCGGATGCGCCGCGGGCAGGACTGCATGCATGACGAGATTAAGGCACAGGGGAACGGTCTCTCCCCGGCTGGCTTCTCCCACGGGAAAACGCTGTGAGGCCCGCAAGGTCAGCCGTGCGGAAAGAACGACCAAAAGCTCTGTCCCGAACAGGCAGAGCAGAATCATCCCGGGAAAGAAAAATGTGTGCAAAGAAAAAGCGGCCGACAGGAACCAGAAAGCTAGGGCCGCGAGAAGGCAGAAAAGACTGCGGGCTGTCATCGTCTGTGCCCTACTGAGACGGAAGAAAGGAGTATGGAAAGGATCTCTTCCGGCGCGGTTCCGCGCATACGCGCTTCCGGGGATAACACAAGGCGGTGAGCCCAGACGGGGACGAGCATGCGCTGGATATCCTCCGGGAGGACGTAATCCCGTCCCCGCAAGAGGGCGAGCCCCTGGGACGCGCGTCCTAGGGCGACGCAGGCGCGGGTGCTGGCACCCAGGGAAAGTCCCGCATTTCCCCGCGTGGCGGCTGCCAGATTCACGATATACCGTCTCACGTCGGGTGAAAGATACACGGCGGACGCCTGTTCCGACAGGGACAGGATATCCTCCGCGCGGCAGACGGGTTCCACGAGCGAAAGCGGCGGCTGCGCCTGGCAATACCGTTCCAGGATGGAAGCTTCATCCGCTGGCGACGGATAGCCTAGATGGATGCGCAGGAGAAAACGATCCGTCTGCGCTTCCGGAAGGGGATAGGTGCCGATAAAATCCTGCGGGTTCTGGGTGGCCAGAACGAGAAAGGGCCGGGGGACGGGATGCGCGACACCGTCTACCGTCACCTGCCGCTCCTCCATGGCTTCAAGGAGGGCCGACTGGGTTTTCGGAGAAGTACGGTTGATCTCATCGGCCAGGACGATCTGCGACAGAATAGGGCCGGGCCGGTAGACAAAAGTCCCGTCCGGACCGGGCATGGTAAACCCCATGATATCGGAGGGAGTAAGGTCAGGCGTGAATTGGATGCGGGAAAACGAGCAGGACAGGGAGCGGGCGAGAGCGGAAGCCAGGGTCGTCTTGCCTACGCCTGGAACGTCCTCGATAAGAGCATGGCCGCCAGAGAGAAGGGCGACAAGTAAAAACTCGACTGCTTCGCCATTCCCCAAAAAAGCCTGCCCGATATTCTCCTGCAGCCGCGAGAGCACGGCACCGGCATCGATCATGAATTCTCCTTTCCGGCACGACAGCAGTTTGTTGTCCGGTATTATACCGATGGCGCTGACGTTTTGCAAGCGACTGGAAAGAGGAGCTGGACCCGGCTTGTACCATTTCAAATCAAATGCGCCGACAAACGCACGTGTTTTATACTGCAATTTTAAAAATGCAGGAAACCCTTGACGAAAAATGCATTGTAAAGTATAATGCGGGACAATCAAACGAAAATCTGCGCTAAAAATGAATTGTAAAATTCACAAAGCGCAAAAGAGAGGAGAGACGCCTGTGAAACTCTCGGAGGTCGTCGTCTTTATTGTTTATCTCGTCTTTATGCTGGGGATCGGACTCTTTTTCTTCCTGCGCTCCCGTGGAGGCAACGAGAAGAGTTATTTCCTGGGCGACCGGAAGATGGGCCCGTGGGTTTCGGCGCTCTCCGCCGGGGCCAGCGACATGAGCGCATGGGTGCTCATGGGTCTGCCCGCGTCGATTTACGCGCTCGGTCTGGGGCAGATCTGGATCGCCGTGGGCCTCATGATCGGCTACGCGCTCAGCTGGCTCTTTGAGGCGCCGCGCCTCAGGCGCTTCTCCATCGTCTGCGGCGATTCGATCACGATCCCGCAGTACCTGACCAACCGCTTTCTTTCGAAATCTGGCGTGCTGCGCATCCTCTGCGCCATCGTCTTCCTCGTAGCCTATACGATTTATTCCGCTTCCAGCCTCAAGGCCTGCGGAACGCTGTTCCACACGGTGACGGGCATGGATGCGACTTACGCTATGTACCTGGCCGCGGTTATCATCATCGCGTACACCTTCCTGGGCGGCTTCTCCGCCGTCTGCTGGACGGACTTCTTCCAGGGCATGCTGATGCTGGGTGCGTTGCTGGTCGCACCGATCTTCGCCGTTACCCGGCTCGTCGGCGCGCCGGTCGGCGAACTTTCCCCCAATTACTGGAATCTCTATACGGACTGGCGGGAGATCGTTTCCGGCCTGGCCTGGGGCCTCGGCTATTTCGGTATGCCGCATATCATCATCCGGTTCATGTCCGTCCGTTCCCAGAGCGAACTCAAAAAGTCCGCGAGGATCGGCATCTGCTGGACGCTGCTCATCCTGAGCTTCGCAGTGGTTGCGGGTGTCGTCGGACGGCTGTTCCTGGGATATGATGAAACGATCGCAGGAAATTCCACAGTATTCATCATGATGGTGCGGAGGATATTCCCGGGCGTCATCTCCGGCATCCTGCTCTCTGCAGTCCTCGCGGCTTCCATGAGCACAGCGGACAGCCAGCTACTTACTGCCGCCTCCGCCTTCGCGAGCGACGTGTATAAACCCGTCATCCGGAAAAACAAGGCCAATGATGCCGAGATGCTCTGGGCGGGGCGCTGGGTCGTGCTGGCTATCGCTTTTATCAGCCTCATGATTGCTTCGAATCCGAACAGCGGCTCCATCATGGCGCTGGTCGAAAATGCCTGGGGCATCTTCGGCGCCGCCTTTGGTCCGGCGATCCTGCTGTCCCTCTTCTGGCGGCGGTTCACTTTCCCCGGCGCGGTAGCGGGTATTGCCGTCGGCGCGCTTGCGGACATCGGATGGCTCCTGTTCTTCAAGAGCACCGGGATCTATGAAATCCTGCCTGGTTTCGTCCTGGGTTTCGTTGCGGCGGTTCTCGTGACCCTGCTTACGCCTGCCCCCGGCCTTGAGGTGGAAAGCCTGTTTGACGGCGCTGTTCAGAATCTTGATAAATAATTGAGCTGAAAAAGGAGAGAATGTATATGAACCGAATCGCTCTGCGAAGAACCGCGCTCATTCTGCTGCTCCTCTTCGCAGCCTTCGCTGTTCTGCCGGTCCTTGCGGAAGAAGCCGCCGAAGTCGCTGAGGCTGCGGATGCGCCCGTCTCCGCTTTCTTTCAGACGCCGTGGTCCCTGCTGCCGGCGGTGATTGCCATTGCCCTGGCGCTCATCACCAAGGAGGTGTATTCCTCCCTTTTCATCGGCATCCTGACAGGAGGCCTCCTGTACTCCTCTTTTAATTTTGAGGGAACGCTGCTGCACGTCTTCAACGACGGCATCGTGGCCTCCTTGGCGGATTCTTACAACGTTGGCATTCTGGTGTTCCTGGTGATCCTGGGCGCGATGGTCAGCATCATGAACCGAGCCGGTGGCTCTGCGGCTTTCGGACGATGGGCTGGAGAAAGGATCCACACTCGTGCGGGCGCGCAGCTGGCGACCATCGGCCTCGGCGTGCTGATCTTCATCGACGATTATTTCAACTGCCTGACGGTCGGTTCCGTCATGCGCCCTGTTTCTGACAAACACAGGATCAGCCGCGCGAAGCTGGCCTACGTGATCGACGCTACGGCTGCGCCAGTGTGCATCATAGCGCCGGTATCGTCCTGGGCGGCAGCGGTCTCCAGCTATGTGGAAGAGGGCAATGGTCTATTCCTCTTCATTAAGGCGATCCCCTTCAACTTCTATGCGATCTTGACCATCGTCATGATGATCGTGCTGGCACTTACGAATCTGGATTACGGCCCGATGGCACGGCACGAGCGCAATGCCATCGAGAACGGCGACCTCTTCTCCGGCAAGCGCGCCTATGCCGAGGAAACCTCGAGGACGGATACGAAGGGCAAAGTCATCGACCTGGTCCTGCCGATTCTGGTTCTGATCGTTTCCTGCGTCATCGGGATGGTCTATTCCGGCGGCTTCTTCTCCGGTGCATCCTTTGTCGAAGCATTCTCGAATTCGGATGCTTCGGTGGGCCTCATGCTGGGAAGCGCGGTAACGCTTGTCCTCACGGTGATCTTCTATCTCTGCCGCCGGGTGCTTTCCTTCCGGGAGATTATGGACGGTATCCCCGATGGCTTCAAAGCCATGGTGCCGGCGATCCTCATCCTGACATTTGCTTGGAGCCTCAAGAACATGACCGACTCCCTGGGAGCAAAACAGTTTGTCGCGGGACTGGTGCAGCAGTCGGCAGGCAGCTTCCATGCGCTGCTGCCCGGCATTGTCTTCCTGATCGCCTGTTTCCTGTCCTTCGCAACGGGCACTTCCTGGGGCACCTTCGGCATCCTGATCCCGATCACACTGTCCGTATTCCCCCTGACCGAGCCCCTCGGCGTGGTTTGCGTTTCCGCCTGCATGGCGGGTGCGGTCTGCGGCGACCACTGCTCCCCGATTTCGGACACCACCATTATGGCTAGCGCGGGCGCGCAGTGCGATCATGTGACCCATGTTTCCACACAGCTTCCCTATGCCATTACAGTTGCGGTGGTCAGTTTCGTTGCTTACCTCATCGCGGGCTTTGTCCCGAACGCTCTAGTAGCTCTTCCGATTGCTATCATCCTTATGATCGGAACGCTTCTTGTCGTGCGACGTATCGTGGGAGAAAAGGACTGAACGCAGAACAAAAACCAAAAACGGCGGACTGAAACGCAGCCCGGAAAAGGCGAAGGCGCAAAATGATCGATCTGCATATGCACACAACGGTTTCCGACGGGTCCGATGCGCCCGAGGAGATTCTTGGCCTGGTCCGGGAGGCGGGCATCGACTTTTTCGCAGTGACGGATCACGATGCGGTCATGGGGTACCGGAGAATCCTAGCAGTCCGAAAGGAAAACGACCCGCGGATTCTCTCCGGGGTGGAGTTCTCCTGCAAGGATGAAAAGGGAAAGTACCACATCCTTGGATACGGGTACGATCCTGATGCGGAGGCTTTTCGGAACGTCGTGAACCACGGCCACGCGCTGCGCATGAAGAAAACCAGTGCGCGGCTTAGATTCCTGGCGACAGAATTCGGATTCGTCTTCCCGGAAAAGGAGATTGAAACGCTTTTGTCGCTCAGCAATCCGGGCAAGCCGCACATTGGCAATCTAATGGTACAGTACGGTTACGCCGAAACCAAGGAGCAGGCGATCCGCGAATATATTGATCAGCTGCATTTCAGGGACGAATACGTACGCCCCGAGGAAGCAATTGCGGGCATCCTCGGGGCTGGCGGCATTCCTGTTCTCGCGCATCCGCCGTTTGGTAGCGGGAATGAGGTTATCGTCGGCGAGGCGATGGATCTGCGCCTCCGCCGCCTGCTGCAGTTCGGAATTGCGGGGCTGGAATGCTTCTACTCCGGATACACCCCGAAACTCCAGGCGGAGATGCTGGGGTTCGCAGAAAAGTACCATCTGTTCGTTACGGCGGGCAGCGACTACCATGGCAGGAACAAGCTCGTAAAGCTCGGCGAGACAGGAATGGACAGCGTGGAAACGATCCCGGAAGGATTGAAGCGGTTTTTAACAGTAGTGGGCGAGGATCCGGAAAAAGTGCTTTCAAACGGCGTTTCCTGAAGGATAAACTGCAGGGGTCCCGCGTCTCTATGAATGGAGTGGGATAAAACTCACACGAAGGAGGATATACGCGATGAGAAAAGCATTGGTTTGGGTTTTGAGCGCGGTACTGCTGCTCTTTTCCACAGCTGCCGGCGCCGAGACGGCAGATTCCGTATTTGAGATGCTTTCTGGTCTAGAATGGAGCTTCAGCAGCGGCGTCGGCGCGTGGTCCACGGATATGAGGATCCTGGCGGACGGCTCATTCAGTGGAGAATACCATGACACCGACATGGGAGACGCGGCGGACGAGTATCCGGAAGGCACGGTTTACTGCTGCTCATTTACCGGCCATATGTCGCTCCTGGAGCAGCTTGACGATCATACATGGAAGCTTCATGTGGACGACCTGCGTACGGATGAAAGCCAGCCCGAAACGTCCATCGACGGCGGGGTGCGCTACATCCGGGCGGAAGCTTACGGGATCAGTGTGGACGACGTGATGCTGCTGTACGCTCCGGGGACATCTCTCAAGGGTTTTTCGGATGATATGCTGTTC
This sequence comes from Clostridiales bacterium, assembly GCA_024684665.1. The sequence continues at coordinate 25,725 of JAIKWN010000222.1, forward strand.
TGGACGCATGCGGTGCTGGAGGAACCCCAGCCGGATACTCTGGAAAACTGGTTTCTATACAGCGCGCGCAACGAAAGCGGTTTTGTAAGCTATGAAACGGCCACGGCGGCTTATCTGCCGAATCCCTGGGAGGATATGACGGCAGAGCAGCTCCTTGCTGTGTCCGGGATCTCCTTTGGAGTGCCAGAGGGCGCAGAGAATGTGATCTACCGCTACATGAAGAGCGGAAACCTGGCGGAAATGCAGTTCACCTGGGAGAACGGGGACTTCTGCGCCCGGCTCCAGCCGTTCGCCATTGAGGAGGGGGAGATGCCGGACATCTCCGGTATGTATTTCGACTGGGAAAACGTGGAGGACATAACAGTCCACGGCTGCCGGGGAACCATCGGGCAGGCGCAGTGCGGAAGCGAAGACTGGGTCGAGCGCTGCCTGTGGTATGACCCCGCCGCCGGGCTGGCGGGTTCGCTTTCGGTATCGACGACCGACCTGGACGGCCTGGATCTTACCGCAATTGCGGAACAGATCTACGCGCCAGTGCAAAACACACCATAAGCTTTTTGAACAGCTGCTTTTCTGTATGCTGACAAAGAGCAAATGAAAGAATCCGGATACAGCAGGAAGTCCGCCGGTTGCCGGCTGACTTCCTGCTTTTCCATCTGCTGATTTTGTGTTATACTCTCCGGGAACCAGAAACCGGAACGTGCCGCCCGGGGGGATCCCGGCGGGAGGAGGCATTATGAAACTGGAACCCATCGTTTTATCCCTGCTGGATACCGATCTGTATAAATTCAATATGGACCAGGTCATTTTCCACAAGCATACGGATCTGTCGGGGGAATACTATTTCCGGTGCCGCAACGCAGGCATTGTCTTTACGCCGGAAATGTTCGCCGAGATCAACGAACAGATCGATCATCTTTGTTCACTACGTTTCCGCAGGGACGAACTGGAGTACCTGCGGGGGATCCGCTTCCTGAAAAACGACTTTGTGGAGTTCCTCCGGCTGTGGCACCCAATCCGGGACTATGTGGAAACGGAGCTGACGCCGGAAGGGGAACTGAAGATTACCGTGCGAGGGCCGCTGTTCTCCGCGATGCAGTTTGAAATCTACCTTCTGGAAATCGTGAACGAGGTCTATTTCCGGATGAAGTACGATTACGGCGCGCTCCTGAAAGAGGCCGAAAAACGGCTGGATGAGAAGATCCGGGCGTTCCAGGAAGGGAAGTATACCTTCCGCTTCGCGGAATTCGGCTGCCGGCGGCGCCTCTCCCGTGTCTGGGAGGATGTGGTCGTGCGCCGGTTCTGCCGGGAGACGAACAACTGCGTCGGCACGTCCAATGTCTGGCTGGCCCGGAAATACAACGTTATGCCCATCGGAACCTACGCCCACGAGTTCGTGCAGATGTATCAGGGAATTGATTCCATCCCGCTTGCCTACACGAATCACTACGCGCTGGAAGACTGGTATGACGAGTACCGGGGCGACAACGGAACGGCCCTGACAGATACCATCACTACGGATCTCTTCCTGCTGGATTTCAACCGAGCCATGGTGAACAACTTCAACGGCGTGCGCCACGACAGCGGCGATCCTTATGAATGGGGAGAAAAGATCATCGCGCATTACGAGAAATACGGCGTGGATCCCCGGACGCGGCAGCTGCTCTTCTCCGACAGCCTGGATTTTGACCGAGCGCAGGCGCTGTACGACGCTTTCCGGGACCGTTCAAAAGTTTCCTTTGGTATCGGCACCTTCTGCGCCAACGATACGGGCGTGGAACCGCTGAACATCGTCATCAAGCTGCAGACGGTGAATGGGCGGGCCGTCGCGAAGCTCTCCGATACGCCGGGCAAGGCCATGTGCAGGGATATGAATTATCTGGAATACCTGAAGCGCTCTGTCGCTTTCCGCATGGAGCGGGAAAAAGAGAACCGGCTGATGTGAACCCCGCATGAAAACGGCGCGACAAACGGAGGAATGAACGCATGTATGAACCAGATCCCGCGCGCTATGATTCCATGATCTGCCGCCGATGCGGCAATTCGGGTATACAGCTGCCGGCGCTTTCTTTGGGACTATGGCACAGCTTCGGGAATATTACGCCCCTCGGGACGCAGCAAGCGATCCTGCGAACAGCTTTCGATCTCGGAATCTGCCATTTCGATCTCGCGGATAACTACGGACCGCCCTATGGCGAGGCGGAGCGGAACTTCGGTATCCTGATGGACAGGGACTGGAAGACTCACAGGGACGAGCTCTTTTTGTCCACCAAGGCGGGCTATGACATGTGGCCCGGCCCCTACGGCGATAAAGGCAGCCGGAAGCACCTGATCGCCGGTCTTGATGCCAGCCTCAAAAGAATGCGCGTCGACTATGTGGACGTGTTCTATCATCACAGGCCGGATCCGGATACGCCGCTTGAGGAGACGATGAGCGCTTTGTCCGATATCGTGAAGCGCGGCAAGGCGCTGTATATCGGCCTCTCCAATTATGGCGCAGGCGAGCTGGAACGGGCGCTGTATCTCCTGCGGGAGATGGGTACGCCCTGCCTTGTGACCCAGCCCCGGTATTCCCTGCTGGAAAGGAAGCGGCTGGAGGGGGATTTAGAGGAAGTCATTCTGCGGGAGAAGATCGGCTGCGTCGTCTATTCACCGCTTGCCCGGGGTGTCCTCACGGGAAAGTATCTCACGGGGATTCCGGAGGACTCGCGGGCGGCAAAGGATCCGCGCTACCTGAAACCGGAGAGTATCACGGCGGCGGAGAGGCGGAAGGTGGCCGTGCTTTCGTCCATCGCGGCGGAACGCGGCGAGAAGCTGCATCATATGGCGCTTGCCTGGGTGCTGAAAAATCCGGCGGTGACCTCCGCGCTCATCGGAGTCAGCCGGCCGGAACAGCTTGTGGATAACTTGCAAGCGCTCGCTTCGCCGTCGTTTTCGGAGGCGGAGCTTACCGCCATAGATGCGGCGCTTGCGGAGTAAGTCAGATTCGCTTTTGAATTCGGTTTCAGATTCAGCGTTGCTGAGGCGATAACAATATGCTAAAAACTATTTATTTTGATTAAAAACACTGGGAGGTACTTTTATGCAGAATCTCATTTCCGCGATCTTTAAGGTCGAAAGCGAAGGTTATCAGGCGATTGCAACCCTGCGGCAGAAGGCGGTTACCAAAGAGTACGCCATTATGCAGATGGCTCTGGTGAAACGCACGGGGAAGGAGCTCTCCGTCTGCGACAGTTTCTCTTCAGGCGTGAACACGGCGGACGATACCTTGGCTGGCGGCGTGATCGGAGGCCTGCTTGGCATCCTCGGCGGGCCCTTGGGCGTCCTGCTGATGGGATCCTATGGCGCCCTGGCGGGCAGCCTGTTGGACGCGGATGATGCCATTGCTAGCGCGTCCCTTCTCGAGACTGTTGCAGACAAGATTTATGAGAACGAGGTTGCGCTGGTTATCTTTGCGGATGAGAAGGAAGAGAGCGCGCTGGATGCGGAGCTTGGCAAGTTTAAGGCGGAAATCCTGCGCTTCGACGCTGCTGTCGTTGCCGACGAGGTGGAGGAAGCGCAGAAGACGCAGCTTGAAATGCAGCGCCAGGCTCGTATGCAGCTGCGCCGCGAGAGAAAGGAAAACCGCAAGAAGAACATCGAAGAGAAGCGCGCGAAGATTGCCGATGATTTCAAGACCCTGCGCGCTGACCTGAAAGAAGCGGAAAAGAACTACGGCTTCGATATCACAGCGGAGTAAAGCTTCTTTTCTCCGGCTGCACAGGAAATGATCCCTTCATCGAAAGGGAAAAACTATATAGAATACAACAAAGAACCGGCTCTCTGAGGGGCTGGTTCTTTGTATCTTGCGGGTTTCTCTGTATAAACGATCACTGTTTCACTGCCGGACTGCTTCCGGATGAGCTTTCTTTACGAACTGCCGGATATGGGAAAACGCGTCTTCCAGGATGGAGGAGGAGTTTCTGGAGACCCCGGCAATATAGGTGTCACATAGATTCATGGGAATGAGGATCCGGTAGGCGCGACTGGCGGCCACCGCGTTCGCCATCGCAGGAGAGATTTCTCCCAGCATGGCGTCCGCTACTGTGATCCCGAAGGGACCGACGATCAGATCCGCCGTACGGCAGGCGACGATCACCGCATTTTCTCCGGTAGCCAGATGATCCGCGCAACCGGCGCCCATCATCATATGGGTTGCGAGGCTGTTGGTGCCGATCGCGAACAGTTTCGCATTCGGGCAGGCTTCCCGGATGCCTGCGAGCAGCCTTCTGCCAAGCCGCCCCCCCTGTCCGTCAATCACGACGATCCTCATAACTGCTCCTTGCTCCGTCGACGTTCTGGACGTCGGTCGATGCTGCTTAAAATCCGTTCGATTCTGTTACACCAAGCTTCTTACCCGGACAGCCGCTCCGTATCACAGACCCTGAGGATACCGTCCGAAACCGTGAAGCGTACGTTAAAGCCCGCAAATGAAACGCCGTAGACGCGGGCTTGATCCTCCTGGTAAGAAGGCCGGGGATCTTCCGCGAGAACGGAGAGAAGCGCCTGACGCTTTTCTTCGGGGATGCGTGAGAGCAATTCGGATGGAAAATCCACTTGCAGGGTTTGGCGCGCAGCGTTTTCAGTAAATCCGCCCGTGGCTTCCGGATGCGCGTCGGCGTAGGGGAGGTAAGGTTTCACGTCGACGATTGGCGTGCCATCCATGAGGTCCGCCCCTTCCACCTCTAGCTCTGGGCCTCTCTCCGTCTGCGAAACAGACAGGAGCCGTACACAGGAGAGCCCGATGGGATTTGGCCGGTAAGGCGAGCGCGTAGCGAATACGCCGAGGCGGGTGTTTCCGCCCAGCCGCGGCGGCCGGACGGTTGCCTGCCAGCCGGATTTTTTGTTTTCCGAAAAAAGCCAGAGCAGCCAGACGTGCGAAAAACCCGCGAGCCCGCGAAAGGCTTCTTTCTGCCGAAACTGCGGGAGAAACACTACACGGGCGCGCGTCGGCGCAAGGCCGCTTTGCCTTGGAATCCCGAACTTTTCCGGGAAGTCGCTTTCGATATGCGCGATGATCTGCAGCTCCATAAACGCCCTCCCGCTGATCCTTTCGATCCGCAGTATACCAAGCCCAGGGCGGAAGAGCAAGCGCTGCCTATGATTTGGAATATTGGCGAACGTTCAAATATGAAACGTTTCAATGGGAGAAAAAGAATGAATAATCTAAAATGTTTAAAATTGAAACACATTTAGCCAAAAACAGGCTGACTTCTTTCCGAAGTTTTTGTAGAATAAAGCTGTAAGAATCCTAGACGCGGGGGTGGATGAAGTGATCGGGCTGTTTATCATAGCGGATGACTTTACGGGAGCCTTGGATACTGGGGTCCAGTTCGCCGCCAAAGGTATACCAACGCGGGTGATCACCGATCCTGCCGCTGATCTTGCCCGGGACTGGGGCGACGCCCGCGTGCTCGTGCTGGACGCGGAGACGCGGCATCTTCCGCCCCTCGAGGCCTATGACACGGTGTATCGTGCCGCACGGCAGGCTGTGGAGATCGGTGTACCGCATCTTTATAAAAAGACGGATTCCGCCTTGCGGGGGAATGTGGGCGCCGAGCTGACGGCAATGATGCGGGCAGCGGATTGCCGCGCGCTGCCCTTCCTTCCGGCTTTTCCTAAGATGAACCGAACGACCGCGGGCGGCGTTCATTATATCGAAGACAAGCCCGTAGCGGACAGCGTCTTTGGACGAGATCCATTTGAGCCGGTAACGGAATCCGAGGTCGTGAGGCTGCTGGCCCTGCAGAGCGACGAAAAATCCCACATCTTTCCGGTGGGATTCGATGCTTCTGCTTTGGACAGTCAGGAAGGGATCCTGGTCTTCGATGCTGAGACGGACGCTGATCTAGCCCGGGCAGGCGTGCTGTTGAAGGAGCGGGGGCTGCTCCGTGTCGCGGCGGGATGCGCCGGCTTCGGCGCCGTGGAGCAGGAACTACTGGGTTTCGCGGACAGGGCCTGCGCCTGCGAACCGCATCTCCTTCCCGGATTCGCAGTTGTCTGCGGAAGCGTAAATCCCATTACGAAGAAACAGCTGGACGCAGCGGAGAGAGCGGGCTTCCTCCGCATTACGATGGCGTGCGGAGAAAAGATGAACCCGGGTTATTTCCGCAGTCCGGAGGGCAAGGAAAAGCTCGAAAAGTGGCATGAAGCCTTCCGAGCGAATCCCTGCCGCATCATTGACGGAAACGACGCGCCCGGCGCGGAATCGACCATCGAATGGGCAGCCGAACACGGTATCTCGATCGACGGGATTCGTGTGGGCATCTCCGGCGCGATGGGGGATATCGTTTCAGAGATCGCGGACTGGGAGGAAGTTGGCACGCTTCTCATCACCGGCGGGGACACGCTCTTATCTTGCATGGCCCGCATGGGCGTCAGCGAGCTCACTCCGGTGGCGGAACTCTATCCCGGCGTCGTGCTCTCCCGGTTCGTGCGGAACGGGAAGACCCGGCTCGTGATCTCCAAATCGGGCGGCTTCGGAGAGGAATCGCTGTTTGTCGATCTCGCAGAAAAATGTAAGTGATCAATAATCAACCACGACCGGACAGGAGGAATTGCCATGGGATACCTGAAACTGCCGGGACTCACGACGGACGGACGGCTGTATGAAGACGCCGTGATGGGTACGGTGGAAGCGCTGCTGCCCACGGGCGGCTATCCGACGGCCCACGCGCCCGCCATGCTGGAGCTGCCGGACGGCGCGCTGCTGTGCTGCTGGTTTGCCGGCACCTATGAAGGAAGCAACGACATCCGCATCATCTGCTCCAGGCTGGAGAAGGACGGGGAATGCTGGTCGCAGCCGGTGGACATTTCCGGAGACCCGGAGCGCTCCGAGCAGAATCCCTCACTTTTTGCGGGACCGGACGGCGCGGTCTGGGCGATTTACACGGCGCAGCTCGGCCGGCAGCCCGGCAAGGATAACATGCAGTTCACTTCACAGATCCGCGTTCAGAAGAGCACGGACGGCGGAAAAACCTGGGGCGCATATGAGACGCTCTTCGCCAGGGAGGGAAGTTTCTGCCGCCAGCCCATCCAGGTGCTGTCGAACGGCCGCTGGATCTTCGCGAACTGGCTCTGCACGGACAGCCCAGACGGGCTTTCCGGCGACCCGACGGCCTTCCAGATTTCCGACGACGAGGGGCAGACCTGGCGGCAGGTGGATATGCCGGGCAGCCGCGGCCGTGTGCACGCGAACGTCGTGGAGCTGGGTGGCGGCGATCTAGTTGCTTTCATGCGCAGCCGCGAAGCGGACTTCATCTATCGCAGCGAATCCCACGACTGGGGTGATACCTGGTCCGTTCCGGCGCCGACGCCCCTGCCAAACAACAACTCTTCCATCAGCGCGGTGCGCCTTGCAAGCGGCCGCATTGCCATCGCCTACAACCCGACCTGCACCCCCGATCCGCAGCCTGGCAAGGCGGCCTGGCCGGGGCTCCGCTGCCCCGTGGCGGTGGCGCTCACAGAAGACGGCGGCCTGACCTTCCCACTAATCCGATGGATGGAGCGCGGAGAGGGCTTCATGGGCGAGGAGAACCGCACGAACAACCGCCAGTACGAGTATCCTTTCATCATGCAGGGGAAGGACGGCGCGATTCACCTGGCCTACGCGGCAAATACGCGGCAGGGCGTCAAGTACGTAAGGTTCCGCGAGGAAGATGTCCTGGGCAAGAAGCGCGAGCGCGTCGGCCTCTATAACCCGACGGCCGCGCAGGTGAAGTAATGGGCGCGTTGGATGGCCGCCGCGCGCTCGTGACCGGGGCGGGCCGGGGGCTGGGGAAAGCCATCGCGCTCGAACTGGCCCGAGAAGGGGCTTCCCTGATCATCAATGCGCGCAATATCGCGGCCCTGGAAGAAGTCCGCGCTGAAATCGAGGCGATGGGCAGACCCTGTATGATCGCTGCCGGGGACCTGTCGGATCCCGCAACGACGGACCATATCGTCAGCGTGATCCGCGAACTCGGCGGACTGGATATCCTGGTCAATAACGCGGGCATCAACAACCGGAAGCTTACCCTGGAGACGACGGTGGAGGAATTCGCGGGGATCATGGACGTCAACCTGATCAGCGTCTTCCGTCTTTCCCAGGCGGTGCTGCGGGTGATGGTCGAGCAGCAGAGCGGCTGCATCGTCAACATCACGTCTTCGGCGGGCAAGTCGCCGCATCCCTTCGCCAACCCGGCCTACGGATGTTCCAAGGCGGCGCTTACGATCCTCACCAAGGAGCTGGCGCAGGAATTTGCGAAGGACCACATCCGGGTGAACGCAGTGCAGTGCGGGCCCATCGAGACGGAGATGACGCACCAGTGGACGCCGGAATACCGGGAGAGAGTGATGAACAGCATCCCCGTCGGGCGTATGGGAACAGCCCAGGAAGTGGGACGCGCCGTCGTCTATCTTTGCGGCCCGGATGCCGGATTCATCACCGGGGCCAGCCTGAACATCAACGGCGGGAAGCTGATGGAATAAGGGACAGCAACTGGAGGAGAAGAAATGCTCACAAAGTATAATCTGAAAACCCCGCACGCCGTCTACGGCGGCGAGAACGCGATGGACAACGTCACCGCGATCATCCGGGCGACCGGCGC
>JAIKWN010000015.1 GCA_024684665.1 Clostridiales bacterium
CAAAGAGCTGAATACGCTCTGCCTGACGGACTACAAGATCTATGGCCTTCCGGTGCGCGCATACTGGCACAACGCCGAGAAGCGCATGATCGACGGCATGAAGGCGGAAACGGAAGCCGTCAGCGAGTTGCTGAAGACAGACCCGGCCAAGGCGCAGAGACGGATGACCGACTATTGCTCCGCGCTGCAGGAAAAAGCGTTCATGGACGCGAAAGTCATGCTGAACGAGGTTCGCTGGGCCATGAGCGCAAACTCGAACACCATGAAGATGGGCATGAATCCGGAGACCCATGAAATCTACAAAACCGAGCGGGTCCTTGATCCGATCCGGGTCGAACTGGACGTGAGCCCCTACGGCGGCCTGGCGGAATGAAGACCGGGCAGTGATAAAAACCGCCCAAGGAAAGAAAGAAGGACGGGTTTAGCGCCCGTCCTTTTTCTTTTGCAAAGCGGATGCGGCATTTTTAATGCCGCTTTTTTTCGTGCCGCTTCCCGCCGTCGTCGGAGAAGCGGTGTTCGTTTCCCCAGTCGCACAGCTGGTCGAGTACGACCATCAGCGATTCGCCTCTCTTGCTGAGAGAATACTCCACCTTCGGCGGGACCTGCGGGTACATGTGCCGCTCGATCAGGCCGTCTGCCTCCAGCTCCTTCAGCTGCTGGCTGAGCGTTTTGTCGGAGACCTTCTGCAGGTACCGCTGCATCTCATTGAACCGGACAGGCTGATACTCCATCAGCGCGTACAGGATGACCATCTTGTACTTTCCGCTGATCAGCGACAGCGTATAATGGTAGCCGGTATCCTCGAAATTGGCCTGCTCGATCGTTCGCGTCTTCTCCATTAAACTTACCTCTGAGTAAGTACCTAACTTATAAGTGGGTACTTGTTTTTTTGCCCGACAGCTATTATTGTAATCACGGTTCGGGGTTTTGTCCAGCGTTTTATTAAACCGATCAGCAAGAAATGGGGGAATTCAAAATGAAAAAAGACCTGGGTGTTGTGCCGGCCGTATATCCAATGCCGGTGCTTATGGTGGCCGCATACGACGAGAATGAGAAGGTCAATGTCATGAACGTCGCATGGGGACAGATTTGCGATAATGACAAGATCATCCTCTTCATCGGAGAGGGGAAGAGGACCTGGCTGAACATCAAAGCCAGCAAGGCCTTTACCGTTGCATTGGCGGACGAGGCGCACATGGACGTGGCGGACTTCTTCGGCATCGCTTCCGGCAACAAGATGAACGATAAATTCGAGCGCACCGGCTATCATGCCGTGAAGAGCGACAAGGTGCACGCGCCCATCATCGAAGAGTTCCCTGTCGTAATGGAGTGCGAGCTGCTGGAGTTCCTGCATACGGATTATGTGGACGGCATCGTGGGCAGGATCGTCAACGTGAAGGCGGAAGAAGCGGTCCTGTCCGGAAAGGACAAGGTCGATCCCGCAAAACTCCACGCCCTGATGTTCGACCAGTTCCAGAACGGCTATTACGGCACAGGCGCCAAAGTCGGTCAGGCCTGGAACGCCGGCGCTGCGTACATGAAGAAGTAAGGGATCATTCCCTGTTTCTGAAAAAGAGAGGAGCTTAACAATGAAAAGGAATCTCGTCTTCTTTCTGTCTGTTCTCTGCGCAATCGTATGCCTGACATCGGGCATGGCCGAGGGCTATCAGGCAGGCGTCTATGAAGCGTCCGCAAATGGTCATAACGGACCCATCCTCGTAAAGACCGAATTCAGTAAGGATGCCATTGTTTCCGTAACTGTTACAGATCATAAGGAAACACCGATGATCTCGGATCTGGCTCTTACCCGGATTCCAGAAGAAATCACGCGCTTCCAGTCGCTTGCTGTGGACTCTGTCTCCGGCGCTACTTTCACATCCATGGCGATTAAAAACGCCGTTGCTGATGCTGTCGCCCAGGCGGGCGGAGACGCTTCTGCGCTTCGCAAAGCGCCTGTCAGTTATGAAAGAGTCGAAAATCTGGATCTGAACACCCAGATTCTTGTCGTTGGCGGAGGTATGGCGGGTCTTGCTGCCGCCGTCACTGCTGGCGAAAAGAGCGCGGATGTGATTCTGGTTGAGAAGCTGGATGTTCTCGGTGGTACACTGAACGTCGCGGCTGGCTACCTTCTGACAGTCAATGCCGAAACGAATAATCCGTCTATCAACGACGATCTGGAACACGTTATGTCTTTCTACAGAGAACAGCTTACCGATTCGGTCAGGCAGCCTGATTTCACCTTTACGGAGAACCTCATGGCACAGACCGGGAAAACAATTGATTATCTGACTTCCCTGGGTTTTGAAAGCGTCTGCGTCGATCTCGGCAATTATGCGTGTAGCATTTACAATGTTGGCTATGACTTTGCCGAGAAACTTGTTAGTAAAGCTGAGGAAGAAGGCGTACAAATCCTCACTGGCACAAAAGCCGAGCGGGTTTTGATGGAAAATGGCGCCGTTGTCGGCGTTGAAGTATCCAACGGGCAGGGCAGCTTTGCGATCTATGCAGATAAAATCATCTTTGCGACGGGCGGAGCCAACTGGTCCGCGGATCTCAAAGAAGCAGAGCCGAATCTGAAAATCGTTGACCTGAACGAAAAAGCCGGCATCGGTAGCACGGGCGAGGGGATGCGCATACTTGCGGAGGCTGGCGCGAAGATGAGCGATAGCCTGTATGTCAAATCCTCGCAGTACGACTTTGCACCTGCCTTTGGCTGGAATACGTCATCCATGCCGAGCGTCAGTGAGAATACGCCTATCGTTGACGGCTCCAATACGCCTGCGGCACAGCGGACAATGCTGGTTGACAGCGAAGGGCTCCGCTTTACCAGCGAAGCGCGCGCTGCGGATACCGTCATCAACAAGAAAATGATTGACCACGGTTCCCCCGCATACTGGACAATTCTGGACGCGAAAAACGCAATCGGCATTGATCCCGCCTTCCTGAATACCGTTGCGGAAATGAGCGCCGCCAACAATCCCAAAATTGCGGTTTACGGAGAGACCATTGAAGCGTTAGCGGAAAACATGGGGGTTTCTCCTGAAAACCTCCGCCGGTCGTTCGACGAATACCAGGCTGCTTGCAAATCCGGCAAGGACGAATACGGAAAAGCTCCGGAGTATCTGATTCCCTATGCCGAAGAAGGCGGATACTACGCCGTGTATCGCCGTCCTGGTTCCTGGGGAACCATTGGCGGTGCCTTCGTCGACGGGCAGCAGCGCGTGGTAGATAAGGACGGCAATGCTATTCCGAACCTCTTTGCCGCCGGTGAAGTTGCTACTGCCCAGCTTTTTGGTGATTACTATTTCGGAAGTTTCTCTCTTGGCCTTTATACTACAGCAGGACGGATTGCCGCCGAAACTGCCGCTACGGAAATCCAGGCTCAATAAACATCACAATAAAACGGGCGCTGATGCAGTTTTTTCGCTGCATCAGCGCTCTCCTTTAATACCTTTTCGCCGGATTATTCCGCGTCACTTGATCGCTGCCAGCACGGCCTCCGCCATGCCGTCCGGGGCGCATTCCGCGCGGTGCCGGACGGGGAGGGAGGGCAGCGCCCGGATGGCCGCCGGCATCGGCAGGCCCGTGCGCTTCTCCAGTGCGTCGCAGCAGGCGAAGTCGTTCAGGCCTTCCGCTGCCTCCGCCCCGAAGGCGGCACGCAGGACCGCGGCGCCGAACTTGTAGGGGCTCGCGGTGGAGACGATAACCGTCCTGCGAGCATCCCCTGTATCCGCGCGGTATTTTTCGAGCACGCGGGAAGCTACGGCCGTGTGCGTATCCAGGAGATATTCGTTCTCCCGCCAGACGCGGCGGATCTCCTCCTCCACCTCCGCCTCCGTGGCAAAGCCGCCGGCATAGCGGGCCTGCAGCGCGGAAAGCTCACTTTCCGTAATGGCGTAGCGCCGGCCTTCTTTCAGGGAGGCCATGCGCGCTGCGGTTACGCCGCCGTCGCATCCGGAGAGGTCGAAGAGCAGACGCTCTAGGTTGGAGGAGATGAGGATGTCCATGGAAGGGGAGGTGGTGCGCAGGAAGAGACGGTCTTTGATGCTGTATTCACCCGTGCGGATGAAATCGGAGAGGACGTTGTTGTCGTTGCTGCAGCAGATGAGCTTCCCTACCGGAAGACCCGCCTTCTTCGCGTAATCCGCCGCCAAGATGTCCCCGAAGTTCCCCGTCGGGACGGCGAAGTTGATCTCTTCGCCCTCCCGGATGAGCCCTCGGGCGAGGAGATCCGCGTAGGCGGAGAAGTAGTAGACGACCTGGGGCACGAGGCGGCCGTAGTTGATGGAATTGGCGGAGGAAAGCACCCGCCCCTGCGCGTCCATGATCCCGGCGAAAGCCCGGTCGGAGAAGATGCGCTTGACCCCCGTCTGCGCGTCGTCAAAGTTGCCGCGCACGGCGATCACATGGGTGTTGTTCCCGCCCGTTGTGACCATTTGCAGGTACTGCGCCTGGCTGACGCCGTCCCTGGGATAAAAGACGCAGCAGCGGGTTCTCGGAACATCCCGGAAGCCCTCCAGCGCGGCCTTGCCCGTGTCGCCGCTCGTCGCGACCAGGATGAAGATCTCGCGGCGCTCGCCGTTCTTCTCCGCGCTTCTCCTGAGGAGGCGGGGAAGCAACTGGAGCGCCATGTCCTTGAAGGCGGAAGTCGGCCCGTGCCAGAGTTCCAGCGCGTGCGTGTTTTCTCCGCAGTCCGCGAGAGGCGCGATCGCCGGGCTGTCGAAGTTCGCGCCGTAAGAGGCGGTCACGGCTTCCCGGAGCTCTTCCTCCGAAAAATCGGGCAGAAAGCGGGAGAGCACGAAGCAGGCCCGGTCCGCGTAGGGCATGCCGCCGAGGGCGCGGATATCCTCCATCGAAAAGCGCGGGAATTCCTCCGGCACGAAAAGTCCGCCGTCCGCTGCAAGTCCCCGCAGGATCGCTTGGGAAGGGGCCGCCGAATCCCCTCCGCGAGTCGAAATCATCTTCATATACTTCCTCCTTGCGGGAAACCCGCGGTTTTGATAAGCAGGATGCATCAAAAAGCCGCTTCCCTTGGGAAGCGGCAGGGAAACCCGGGGATCAGATTTCAAACTGACGGATGCTCTCCGGAACGTTTGCCGCGTCCTCGCTGTAGCTGATGACAAGGGTCGTCCCGGCGTGCGCGGCCAGCCGGTCCAGCTTTGCCATCAGCTCGACGAGACCCGCTTCGTCGGCGGCAGCCAGTTTCAGGAAGCCGTCGATAAAGAGATAGCTGATATCATAATTGCCCGCCAGGATGCCGGCCAGGAAGCCGAAGAAGCTGTCCTTCCCCTGAACGCCGTATTCGGAAGCGTCCACAAAGCGAACCTGCGGTTTCAGATGAACGGTATAACTCCTGGTATAGTCTACGAAGAACACGTTGCCTTTGGTATTCTCGTTGAGCGCCGCTGCGTTCGCCATGTCCAGGATGCGCTTGGTCTTGCCGGAACCCTTCTTTCCGAAGATAATCTGTATCACGGCCAGTCCCTCCCTTTCGAATGTTCGGTATAACCATTATAGCCGAAAACGCGCCGTCTGACCAGCCCTAAAATTGCAGAATCTTCCGGGCCGGAAAACCCGGACGAAACCAGACCGGTCCGCACGCGTCCGCCGGCGGCTTCATTGCCGGCTTCCCCGGTGCTCATTCCTTTTTGTTCAGCTCGTCCAGCGTCAGCAGGAAGGCGGGGACGCAGCCGGTCAGGAAATCCTCCGCCTCCGGCAGGGAAAGGGCGTGGATGCTTTCGAGGATGCTCTCTGCCGCTGCGTCGAACTCGCGATTTCCGGCGCGCTGTTCTTCGAGGCAGTGGACGTAGGCGGAAATCCGGTCAGCTGCCTTGACGAGGCGCGTGGCGGGCGTGCCCGCCTCCGTCAGGACGGGCGCGACGGCCCCCCGGATCTCTTCCGGGAGCATGGCGATCAGCTTTTCCTGGGCGGCGCGCTCCACCTCGGCATAGGATTCCCGCAGGGTGTCGGAGTGGTATTTAACCGGAGTGGGCAGGTCCCCCGTCAGCACCTCCGCCGCGTCGTGATAGACCGCGAGGGTCACCACATGCTCCGGATCTACGTCCCGTCCGTAACGGTTTTTCGCAAGGACGGCCAGGGCGTGGGCGATCATTGCGACCTGCAGGGAATGCTCCGCGTCGTTCTCCGGCTGGGTATTACGCATGAGGCTCCAGCGGCGGATGAGACGCAGACGGGAAATGTATGCGTAAAATTCGTTCATAGGTCTCCTTTTGCAGGGGCTTATCTTACTGGATCAGGGACAGGTTCTTTTTTTCAACGGCGACCAAAAGCACGCATTCGCCGGAAAGCGGCTCCGCGGGATCCGGGAAAGCCCACCGGCTTTTTCCTTTGCGCACGGCGATGATGTTCACGCCTTGCCTGCGGCGCAGGTCGATCTCCGAAAGGCTTTTGCCGATCCAGTCTTTGCGGGGCGTCATTTCGAGGATGCAGAGGTTTTCGTCGTCCGCGAAGATGTCGAGGATGGCGGGGCTGGTCAGAGCGGTGGCAAGGCGCTGCCCACCTTCCGCTTCCGGATCGACGACCCGGTCAGCTCCGACCCGTTTCAGGATCTTTGCCATGCGCGCCGATCCGGCTTTCGCGATGACGAGGGGCACGCCCTGTTCTTTTGCCACGACGACGGAGAGGATGGAGGCAGAGAGATCCGCCGCGGTGGCCACGATGGCCGTTTCCACGTTTTCAAGCCCCAGGTTCCGTAGCGCTTCTTCGTCCGCGAGGTCGCAGGTTACCGCTACGGTGGAACGGCCGGCAAAATCGCGGATCCGTTCCTCGTCCCGGTCGCAGACGAGGACGTCCATGCCGCGATCGTACAGCCCGGCAGCCAGGCTGCTTCCGTATTTTCCGAGCCCTAGCACGGCGAAAGACTTCTTTTTCATATCTACCTCCGAACAGATATCAGATGGATCAGCCCACGAAGAAGCGCCCCGGCGCATACCGAATGCGTCCCTTCTCCGGGCTCGTCCGCGTGAAGAACACAGCCATAGAAAGCGGGCCGATGCGCCCCAGGAACATCGCAAAGATGATCGTCAGCCTTCCTGCGGCGCCGAGGCACGGCGTCAGCGAGCGGGAGAGCCCCACCGTCGCGCAGGCGGAGAGTGTTTCAAAGAGGGCGTCCGTTGCCTTAACAGGTTCCAGCAGGAGGAGCAGCCCGGTCAGAGAGAGGACGGCTGCCGCACTGACCGTGACGATCGCGCAGGCCCTCCCCATAAGCTCCCCCGGGACCCGACGGCGCAGGACTAGGGTTTCCGAGCGGCCGCGGATGAAGCTGTCCGCATTCAGGAGGAACAGGAAGGCCGTCACCGTCTTGATGCCGCCCGCCGTGCCGATGGGGGAGCCGCCGATAAACATCAGAAGACAGGCGGCAAGGGAGGAAAAGGCCGTCAGATTTTCCTGCGGAAAGAGGGAAAACCCGGCGGTGCGCAGCGTTACAGACTGGAAAAAGGCCTGCAGCAGCGCCTGCCCTGCGGGAAGGGAAGCGAGGGTCCCGGGATTCCGGCGCTCCGAAAAGAAGAAGATCAGCGTTCCGGAAAGAAGGAGAAAGCCCGTCAGCAGCAGGACGAGGCGCGTATGCTCCGAGAGGCGGGAAAAGCGGGAAGAAAACGGCATGCCCTCCCGTTTTCCCTTGCGTAGGAGGGGAAGGTCGAACCAGACGACAAAGCCCAGCCCGCCCAGGATGATGAGCGCGGAGGTCGTCAGAACCACCGGCGGACAGTTTCCCCAGAGGGTCAGGCTTTCCACCCCGAAGAGGTCGATTCCCGCGTTGCAGAAGGCGGAGACAGCGGTAAACAGCGCGATCCAAAGCCCTCGTATGCCGTAGGCCGGCAGGAAAAAGGGCAGGTACAGAAGCGCGCCGATCCCTTCGGTCACAAGAGTGCCCCGGGCGACCCGGAGAAGGAAACGCAGGAGGCCGGAGCGGGTTTCCAGCCCGAAAGCGTCCCTGATGAGCGTCCGTCCTGCGAGGGACAGGCGCTTTTTCAAAAGAAGCGCGAGGAGGGAGACGATCGCGACGACGCCCAGTCCGCCGATCTGGATGAGCAGCAGGATCACCGCCTGGCCGAAGGGGCTCCAGTGGGCCGCTGTGGTCACGACCGTGAGCCCTGTCACACAGACGGAAGTTGTTGCCGTAAACAGGGCTGTGATAAAATCCGTCGAATTCCCGGGCGCGGTCGCAGCGGGCAGGAGCAGCAGCATCGTCCCCAGGAGGATCGCGAGAAGGAAGCTGAGGGGGATGAGATGCCGGGGGCTGATCCGCATCAGCTTTTTCCGGAGAGAGCGGGATTCCATGCGCGCCTCCTTTCCATGCGGCATCGGGTCTTGATGAAAACGGGACTGCCTGTCCGCGTCACAGCGTCCGGATCACGTTCCGGTTCACCCGCCGGAAGAAGAAGACGGAGAGCGCGAGGGAGAAGACCTCCGCGATGACGAAAGACCACCATACGGCGGTCACTTCGCCGGTGATCCGCCCGATGACGAACGCGCAGGGGATCAGCACAAAGAGCTGGCGGACGAGGGAGATGATCATGGAATAGAGGGAGTAGCCTAGCGCTTGGAAAGAAGTGCCCACCCCGATGCAGAATCCCGCGATGGGGAAGGACAGGGAGATGATACGGAGGGCTGGAACACCGATGCGCAGCATTTCTTCCGATGCGTCGAACAGGCCAAGGAGCTGCGAGGGGAAGAGATGGAAGACTAGCGTGCCACAGGTCATGATGATCATCTCGGAGACCACCGTAAGGAGGATGGCCCGCGTCATCCGGTCAGACCGTTTCGCGCCGTAGTTGTAGGCGATGATCGGAACTGCGCCGTTATTCAGGCCGAAGATGGGCATGAAGATGAAGCTCTGCAGACGAAAATAGACACCGAAGACAGCTACTGCCGTAGCGGAAAAGGAGATGAGAATCTGGTTCATAAGGAAGGTCATGACGGAACCGATGCTTATCATAACTACGCTGGGAACGCCGATGGAAGAAATCCGGTGAAGGGTTGCACCGTGGGGGCGGAAGCCGAAGAGGGAGATCGAAACCTCCGGATTGTGCCGGATGTTCAGATACAGCCCCAGCCCGGCCGCGATCCATTGGCCGACAATGGTGGCGACGGCGGCGCCGGCGGTTCCCATGGCGGGGAGACCCATGTAGCCGAATATCAGGATGGGATCCAGGATAATGTTGATGACGGCGCCCGTTGCCTGGCTGAGCATGGTGAAGGTGGTGCGCCCCGTGCTCTGCAGCAGGCGTTCGAAGAGCACCTGCATGAACAAGCCGAAGCAGCCAGCCATGACGATGGAAGTATAGCTGACGCCGGCCTCCACAATGGGCCCGATGTCTGTCTGCATGCGGAAGAAGGGGCGTGGGATGAAGATGCCCAGAACGGTGAAGGTCAGGGCGCAGAGGGCGATGAGAAAAATGCCGTTGGTTGCTGCGTGGTGCGCCTGTTTGTCGTCTTTCGCTCCCAGCGCGCGGGACAGTACCGCGTTGATTCCGACGCCTAGACCTGAGGCCACGGCGATCATCAGGTTCTGCAGGGGAAAGGCCATCGAAAGCGCGGTAAGTGCCTCCTCACTGACCCTGGAGACGTACATGGAGTCGACGACGTTATAGAGCGCCTGTACCAGCATGGAGATCATCATAGGGACGCTCATGGTAAAGAGCAGGCGGCCGACCGGCGCCACGCCCATTTTGTTTTCGGCGGGTTTTTGCATGTTGAATTCCGATTCCTTTCCGAGTTCAGATGTGCGGATTGTATCATTCCCGCGTACACTTGACAAGTGCGCTGGAACGAAAGCGGCGCGCTTTCCGCCGGATTGCCGGAGGAAGGGTGCGGTTTTCATTTTACCTCCACACGGAAGGAATAGGAGAACCTCTCATCGGTAAAGGCGTATTCCGGCGGGAGGGCCGGGCCACAGGAGGCGGAGCCGACGCCGGAGTTCTTGTAACAAATGAGAAGATCCGTCCGGTTTTCCTCTGGAATCTCAAAAGTATGCCTTGCTGCGTCCAGTCCCTCAATGGTCTGATGGAGCGCCGAGAACTCGAAGCGCTCGCCCGTGACGAAAACGCTTGCCTCCGGGGAACGCAGGGCGACGAAACGGGCATTTGTATGGTTGCCCGTCTCCTGGGGCATGATATAGGGAAAATACTGCTCCGTCACCGTGCTCTCGTACAGGCCCGAATGGACGTGGTTGCGAAGATCGCAGTAGCATTCCTCCGGCCCATCCCCGAGATAGCGGAGCTTCTCAAACGCTCGAAGCAGAGGCAGGCGCAGAGCGAAACGCGGCAAATAGAACTGCTCGCTCGTGTGCCAGGCGCTTGTGATGAACGCCTTGGGCACGCTGACCGGGAAACCGGGGTTTCGTTCCGCCCGGATGGAAACCCGCATGCCTGCGGAATCGAAGTAGTAAAGAACCGTGACTGAAAGGAAGGGCACCCGGGAGGGAGCGGCAAGGACGCCGACGGCCTCAATTTCCCCAGGGCGTTCCGTCGTTCGGCAGGTCCGGCAGTCAAACCGGGAATGGGAGAGATGCAGAAGGTCGAAGACGGGGCAGATGTCTCGCTCGTTGTCCGTCATGGCGCGCCAGACGGTGAGAGAGCAGGGGGCGGCGAGGAGTTCTTTTCTGTTTTTGCGGACGGAAACCGGAAGTCCTAGCGCGCGGTCGATGGTATACTCGGTATCCCCACAGCGGGCCCGCAGAAGACGGTTTCCCTCCTCTTCCACCAGGACAGTGGGGGCACCCCCCATGGGCGGGTCTGACACAAACAGCGGGAAGGCGGCGCACATAAGCTCGTACCCCGTCTCAGCCCAGGGGGCGTTTTCTGCCGTAACGAAACGCAGCTCCGCCGTGAGGAACTCTTTAGCTTGGGGCAGAGGCGCGGGGAAGGGCAGGCGGAATTCTTCCGTCCTGTGGGGGGCGGCGGATATGCGGGTCTCTCCTTCTGCCGCGGTTTCTCCGTCACACAGGATCCGCCAGCGCAGGCGGAAGGATGAGAGGTTTAAAAAGTCCAGGCGGTTCGTGACGGAGAAGAAACCGGTCCTCGCGTCCTTTTCTTCGATTTCCGCGGGACGGTAGCAGGCCTTCATAGAGAGGGCGCCGGTGGATAGAATCCTGTCCGGGGAGACCAACCCGTCCACGCAAAAGTTGCCGTCGTGGGGAAATTCTCCGCTGTCCCCGCCGTAGCCGAAGCCGCATACCTTTCCGCTTTCATCCCTAAGCCGCACGGCGTGGTCGCACCATTCCCAGATGCAGCCGCCGATGAGACGGGGATAGCGGTAGATCAGATTCCAGTACTCCTCGAGCCCGCCCGGACCGTTGCCCATGGCGTGGGCGTATTCGCATAGGAAATAAGGGCGCGGATCGGCCGAATCCTTCCCTTGATATGCAACACCGTCCAAGTTTGCATACATGCGGCTGACGATATCGACGCAGGGGTCGATCTCGCATTGTCCCTCGCCGTAAGGAGGATCCGGATAAGCGGTGCGCTCGTAATGCACAGGGCGCGAGGGATCCCGTCCGTGTATCCAAGCGGACATCGCTCGATGGTTGTCGCCGATCTGGGACTCGTTGCCGAGGGACCAGAAGATGACACAGGGGAAGTTCTTGTCTCGCTCCAGCGTCCGCTGCATCCGGCTCATATAAGCGTTCCGCCACTGCGGGTTCCCGGAGAGGGCAGCGATGCATTCCTTCGGATCGCGAAGGGGGAAGGAAAGGTCCGCTCCGTGGGTCTCCAGATCGCATTCATCTACCACATAAAGGCCGTACCGGTCGCAGAGCTCATAGAGAACCGGTGAATTCGGATAATGGGAGGTACGTAAACAGTTGACGTTCAACCGCTTCATCATGGCGATATCCTGCTCGATGTCCGCTGGCTTGACTGTCCAGCCTGTGTCGGGGTGCGAGTCGTGCCGATTGACGCCTCTCAGTTTTACTGGCGCGCCGTTGATAAGCAACTCCCGTTTTTCGGAAATTGAGATTTCGCGGAAGCCGAAGTGCGTTCGGATCTCCTCACAGGGTGCGCGGAGGATCAGCGTATAGAGATTCGGCGTTTCTGCTGTCCAGAGGCGGGGCTCAGGAATCTGCCCTTCGCCGCCGGGCAGGGGAAGCTCGCTGCCTTCCGGCAGGAGAACGGACAGTTTGATGGGACAGTCACCTTCCGTTTCTACTTTTGTCCGGATGCGACCGTCGATCCCGGCGTGGATGAAGAAGTCGCGGATGTGATGCGATTCTCGGATCAGCAGATACACGTCCCGGAAGATGCCGTGATAGCGATAGGCGTCTTGGTCCTCCAGGTAGGTGCCGGAGGACCAGGTATACACGACGGAGGTCAGCACGTTCTCACCGGGACGACAGAATTCCCCGATCTCGAATTCCGACATGAGGTGGGAGCCTTTGGTCATCCCGCACCGCTGCCCATTCACATAGAGGATCATGCAGGAGGAAACGCCGTCGAAGACGATGTACAGCCGCCCCGCGGCAGGATCGTATGAAAAGCTCCGGCGGTATACTCCGACGGGGTTCATTGTTGGAATAGCAGGGGGATCGAAGGGAATAGGATAGTTGACGTTCAGGTACTGCTTCTGCCCAAAGCCGTGGCATTCCCAGCAGCCAGGCACAGGCAGGGAATGCGGGAAAGTGATGGACAGCACGTCTTCCGGAAGGTCCAGAGGCGTATCAAACCAAGCAAAGTCCCAGTCTCCGTTTAGAGAGACGGCGCGGCTTTTTCCTGCCGCGTCCGTTGGAATGTAAAAAGCGCGGGGCGGCTCACGACGCTCATGCAAGATTTCCGGATCCGCAAAGGCTTGATCTTTCATAGGAATCAGCCATGCCGGTGCGGCACCGGCACAAATAGGAATGAAAACGGAAGCCGCAGATTTTTCCGTTTACATGTGGTACAATGTGCTTAAGAGAGGCAAACTACAAAGCACGGTGAGGTGAGTTGCACGCAACTCAACAGCTGCAAAGGCAGTATGATAATCAGTGTAAGAGTCGCCTTTCAAGCACAAATAAGTGAGATGACCCAATCCGCACACTAAGAATTGTTAAACTGATCTTAGTTTATGTGTGGCGGCTCAGTCACTGCCTCTCTGTTCCAAATTAAGGAAGGAGGAGCAGTATGGGCAAAACCATTCCGGTCTGCTGTGGCGTCGATGTGCACAAGAAATTCCTCGTTGCCACAATCCTCACGGGGGATTACCTGATTCCCCAGTGCAAACAGAAACACTTTGGTACTTCCTACAGAAACCTGCTTGCTTTCAGGCAGTGGCTCCTTGAGAATGAGTGCAAGGATGTCTGTATGGAAAGTACCGGAAAGTATTGGGTTCCGGTTTGGAATGTTCTTGAGAGTTCAGTCCATGTTGTCATCGCGAATCCCAAATGGGTTTCCGCTGTCAAGGGCAACAAGGACGACAAGAAGGATTCCAAGTGGATCGGGAACCTGTTTCGGATGGGTCTTGTTCCCGAAAGTTATATCCCCGGCAAGGATATCCGTATCCTTCGGGAATTTACCCGCTATCGGAGCAAACTGGTATCCATGCGTTC
>JAIKWN010000021.1 GCA_024684665.1 Clostridiales bacterium
CCGCTGCGCGTAATCGTAGAGCATGCGGGCGGGGCTGTCCGTCACCCCCAGGGCCTTTTCCATGTCGCAGACTGCGGAGAGCATATGGCTCTTGTTGATCATGGAGCGCCCGCCGACGCCCACGAAGAGATTCTTGGAATAATTGGCCATCCCCACGACCTCGTGGGGAACGACCTGGCCCACAGAGAGGATGAGGTCGTATCCGCCGTCCACAAGCAGGTGGTTCACCTCCACCTCTATGGCTTCCCGGTAGAGCCCTCCGCTGATTTCGGAAACGGCCTCAGCCGGCACCTCGCCCAGCTTTACCGTGTCTGTCTGCCAGTGATGCGTCAGGATGGCTTCATCCGGAACCACGCCGGCAAAGAAGGCGTTTTTTTCGAAATCGTTCATCGGCATGTGCGTGCCCACCGCAGGCATGACGTCGACCCGGCAGCCGATCGCCGTCAGTCGGCGGTACAGCATGCGCGTGATCTCTCCGGCGTAGGCATAGCAGCGGGTATAGTCCGGCGGCAGCACAAGAACCTTCCGCAGAGAGGAATACTGGCTGAGCAGGCTCTCAACCGCGGAATCGATCTCTGCGTCAGAAAGGCCCTGCTCCCGGGTCAGAAAGATTTCTTTCATAGTTTTATGCCTCGTTGCAAACCCTGACGACGACCTTCATGTAGTTGCCCGGATTCTTCTCGATATCAATGATGGTATCCGCAGCTTCGTCCATGGTAACGGTCTTCGTGAGGATCTTGTTCATATCCACCCGACGGCTGGCGATGAGCTCGAGGGCTTCCTGGAATTCGCCGGCGCTGGTACGGGCTCCGCGGATATCGACTTCTTTCTTCGTGATCATATCGGTAGGCAAGCTGGTTTCCTTCTTCGGCCAACCAGTCAGCGTAATGCGGCCAGCGTTGCTGACGAGATCAAGCGTTCCGCGGATGCAAGGATTTGCGCCAGTGCATTCCATAACCTGCTGCGCCATCATGCCGCCTGTAATCTCCGCAACCTTCGCCACGGGATCTTCTTTGCCGGAATTGATGACGTATTCGATGCCAACACTCTTCGCAAAGTCCAGCCGCTCCTGCACGAGGTCAATTACGATGGCATGCGCGCCGTACGCCTGCGCGACCATACCGGCCACCAGTCCGATGGGGCCAGCACCGTAAATTGCGCAGAACTCGCCTGCTTTGAGGCCGCCGCGGTGAATGCCGTGCAAGCTGATGGTCAGCGGTTCAGCCATAGCCGCCTGCTCCCACGTCATCCCCTCGGGGATCTTGATCAGCATGTCTGCAGGATGGCAATAATACTCTGCCATGCCACCGTCCACATGCACACCCAGGACCTTGAGGTCGGTGCAGCAGTTGGTCCTGCCGATGGAGCAGGGATAGCAATGCCCACAGTACAGATATGGATCTACCACGACCCGGTCTCCAACCTTGATGCCGTTTTTGTTGTTTTCCGGGATACTTTCCACGATGCCTGCAAGCTCGTGGCCGATGACTCGAGGATAGCTTACCAAGCCGTTGGTACCGCGGAAAGCGCCGATGTCGCTACCGCAAATGCCGGCGGTTACGATACGGATGAGGGCCTCGCCAGGCTTCGGTTCGGGCTTTTTCATCTCTACACAGGCGACGTCCCAGGGCTTCTCAAGTTTGATTGCTTTCATGATGCTGCCTCCTTATCGGGTCGATGGCAATGGATGCTGTGAATAAAGGCGAAATCTACTGTCCTACCGCTTACAAATTATAGTGGATGCGGTCAGTCGCGTCAAGCGCGAACTGTACGGAAAGACAAGCAAAACTGATTGTCGGAGGACACCGTCCTCACCGAAAGGCAGCTCCTCTGAGCAAACGAAAGAGTGCATTTTACCTTCGCTCAATATCTTCTCGCAGTCGGTACAGCGTCGCCCCACGTTTCTTGTGGCAGAAAGCGTCCGCAAACCATCCGATATCGCGCTCTGCATCATACTGGACGTAAGCGTAACGAACACCGTTTTGTGTAAGGCCCTTCATGTTAGAGTCCGTCCAGTGCACCTCGTCCGTCTCTGGATCGTAATCTGCGATGAACACCAGGCTGTGGGCGCCTGTGCCATAATAGTATTTTGCCGACATTTGGAAGAAGTCTCCCTGCCTGACCTGCCGGAGAAGCGCAAGAGCAGCCTCCCGATTCTCTTCCTGGCTTTTGTTTTCGTCATAGCGGAATTCCGCTGCGATTTCAAACGGATTTCCCTCAGACGCAGGCACCTCTTTCCAGGCAACGCCATAAGCATAGGGCGCGCAATCCTCCTTTTTCCGGTTGTCCGGGATGACAAGCGGAACGTCCGGATACGCTGCAATTCGGTAAGCCTTACAGTTCTCACGAAAGAGGTGGACCGTAAAGTTCTTGCAGATGTAAATATCGCCACTGTACTGCGCCTGCTGTGGTTTCCCATGCGCCTCCGAAAATCGCTTTTTTGCCGTTGCGATCATCCCTTCGATGAACTCCTGCCTGCCAGCACCGTTTCCCCCGTTCGCGGAATCCGCGGGGGAAAGCACCACTCCCGCCCCGGCCATCTCCGCGGGCGACAGCGATTCCGGAACACCGGTAAAGGGAAAAAGAAGCATGGGTATCAGAAGCAACAGCAGAATACAGAAGCTCATTGTAATTCCTCCAAACAAATTTGAGAAATTTAGAAAAACAACAGAGATAATATGTTCCACACAAATTGACTCAACCCTTGAAACGTGCTATGATTTTAAATTGATATGCGCACAGGAGATGCTTTCATATAAAGGATTTCCTGTATTTACGCGAAAATAATTGATGAGAGGGAGAAAAACGTTATGCCGCCAAAACAGAGAATCAATCGGGATATGATCCTAAAAGGCGCTTTTTCCGTCTTCTGCCGGGAAGGCATGCAGAATATCAATGCCCGTTCCGTTGCCCGGGAACTCTCCTGTTCCACCCAGCCGATCTTCAGCTATTACTCCGGAATGTCGGAATTGAAACATGAACTGGAGGATCAAGCCTATATCCGTTTCCAAGAAATGGTTGGTCCAGCGATGCAGGCAGAAGACCCTCTGAAGGATGCCTGCACCCGCTATCTGCGCTTTGCCGCAGAGGAACCTATGCTGTTCCAGCATATGTTTATCCAGACAACTAGGGCTGCGGAAAGCATGTCGAGTCGCAGCCGCATTCCCGGTAATCTGGACAATCTGGTTGCCGAGAAATACGGTATTTCCAAAGAGGCCTCTCTCAACCTGTGCCTGACGCTTGCCGCTTACACGCACGGCATGGCGGCAGTTCTGGCCACCGGTGTCTTTCCTATGGACTGTAACTACGCAATCGGGAAGATGGAAGGCGTGCTTGCCCGGGAGCGAGCAGCGCTCAGTTGATAAGGCACTTCGAAAAATAGTTTAACGGGGTTCAAAGAGAACAAAGACTTGCGTCTTTGTTCTCTTTTATTCTCATCCGATGACAGCCCTGTGAAAGACCTTTTTGCCTTTGCGGATTTTTACGCCAATGAGCAGCCGCTCCTTCGGAACCGTTGCGTCGATAGCTGCGACCCTTTCTCCGTCAAGTGTGACGCCCCCCTGCTCGATAAGCCGCCGGATCTCACCCTTGCTCTTGCCAAGGCCACAGAGCAACATGAGATCCACGATACCCATGCCCGCCTCCGTGACGTCCCCTTCGTTAAGATTCGTTGTGGGCATATTGCTGTCGTCGCCCTCGCCGGAAAAGAGAGCACGGCTGGCTTCTTTTGCTTTTTCCGCCTTTTCTTCCCCATGCACGAGGGAGGTCAGCTCAAAGGCCAGGATCTCTTTCTTCTCGTTAATGCGGCTCCCGTCCCAGCCATCCATCTCCCGAATCGTTTCCATTGGCAGGAAAGTCAGCATGCGGATGCACTTCATCACGTCCGCGTCATCCACGTTGCGCCAGTACTGATAAAATTCGAAGGGACTGGTCTTTTCCGGATCCAGCCAAACCGCGCCCTTCGCGGTCTTGCCCATCTTCTTGCCCTCGCTGTTCATAAGGAGGGTAATCGTCATAGCATAAGCGTCATCCCCCAGTTTCCTGCGGATGAGTTCGGTGCCCGCCAGCATATTGCTCCACTGATCGTCGCCGCCAAACTGCATGTTGCAGCCCAGCGTTTCATGCAGATGCAGAAAGTCATAAGCCTGCATGATCATATAGTTGAACTCGAGGAAGGAAAGGCCACGCTCCATGCGCTGTTTATAGCATTCCGCCCTCAGCATGTTGTTGACGGAGAAATGCGCACCCACCTCCCGCAGTAGCTCCACGTATTTTAGGTTCATGAGCCAATCCGCGTTATTCACGATCACAGCCCGATCTTCTCCGAACTCGATGAACCGTTCCATCTGCTTCTTAAAGCAGGCACAGTTGTGCTCAATCGTCTCGGGTGTTATCATGGGCCGCATATCGGTTCGCCCGCTGGGGTCACCGACCATGCCAGTGCCTCCACCAAGCAGAACGATGGGTTTATTGCCCGCCATCTGCAGCCGTTTCATTAGGCACAACGCCATAAAATGCCCCACGTGCAGGGAATCTGCGGTAGGGTCAAAGCCGATGTAAAAGCGGGCACCGCCCCCGTTGATGAGCTCCCGGATTTCCTTCTCATCGGTCACCTGCGCGATCAATCCGCGCTCCTGCAGTTCCTCGTAAATCTGCATGATTTCCTTCTCCTTTCGGTTCTTCCGTTAACGCCGGGAAGTATATCACACTTTTCCAGTAAAGGAAAGCCCGCGTCGTCTTTCGATCCTCCGTTTTTTCCTTGCAACGAGGTCCCGGAGATGGTAGAATAAGCATAGCAAATAAGACCAACACACAGGAGGAAGCATATGAAAAGACGCATCGGCATCCTGACCAGCGGCGGCGACTGCCCCGGCCTCAACGCCTGTATACGCGGCGTCGCCCGCGCCAGCTATTCCCTCTTCGACGCCGAGATCGTCGGCATCCAGGACGGTTACTCCGGCCTTATTTACAACGACTACCGGGAGATGAAGCAATCCGACTTCTCCGGCATTCTGACCTTGGGCGGCACTATCCTCGGCACCCGGCGCACGCCCTTCCAGAACATGCGGCAAATCGGCGACGACCATATCGACAAGGTCTTCGCCATGAAGGACAACTACAAGAAGATGCGGTTGGACTGTCTGGTCTGTCTGGGCGGAAACGGCACGCATAAGACCGCCAATATGCTCTCCGAAGAAGGTCTGAACGTCATCGGCCTGCCGAAGACTATCGACAACGATATCTGGGGCACGGACGTAACCTTCGGTTTCCATACCGCTGTTGACATCGCGACCGAAGTCATCGACCGTATCCACACCACAGCTGCTTCTCACGGGCGCGTTATGGTGATCGAGATCATGGGCAACAAGGCTGGCTGGCTGACACTGTATTCCGGTATCGCCGGCGGTGCGGACGTCATTCTCCTGCCCGAGATCCCCTATGACACCGAAGCCGTCGCCGAAGCCGTACGCAAACGCGCGGAGGCGGGCAAGGATTTCTCCATCATCGCCATCGCCGAGGGCGCCATGACGACGAAGGAAGCCAAGATGAAAAAGAAAGAGCGCATGGCCTACCGCGAGGAAACCAACTTCCATGGCGCGGCAGCGCGGCTCGCGGAAGACCTTGAAAAGATGGTTGGCGTGGAAGCCCGCTCGGTTGTACCTGGCCATGTGCAGCGCGGCGGCACCCCCAGCGCCTACGACCGTATGCTCTCCACCGTATTTGGTGTTCACGCGGCGCAGCTGATTGCCGAGGGCAACTACGGCCAAGCAGTTGGAATGCAGGGAAACCAGGTCGGGCACACACCGCTCTCCGAAGTCGCCGGAAAGACCAAATTCGTTCCGGATGACGCCCAAGCCGTCCGCTCCGCACGGGCGATGGGGATTTCATTCGGCGAATAAACCATAGTAGCAATAAAGTGCGGCGTCCGCCGGCCTGATGGTCGGCGGACGGTTTTGTTTTGTTGTCATTCTTACAATCCGAGCGCTTCACGCTTCTTGTACAGTCGATCCGGATAATTGGTCATGATGCAGTCCGCATGAAGCGAGAGCAGATAATCCATGTCCTCCTCTCGGTCCACCGTCCAGTACTGTACCGCGATGTTGTGTGCATGGGCGTAATTGATGAACCGGGCTGTGCCGAGGTTGACTCCATAGCTCTCCAGCGGAATGCCGAAGGGGATCTGCAGGCAACGGAAGCGGGGATGATAATCCTTTCTGTCAAACAGGGATGCCAGATAAAACTCCAGCACTTCAGAAGGGTAGGAGCCGCGGACCAAATCTGGATAAACCTCATCCACATGCCGAGAAACTTCGCCGTGGAAAGTTCCGAATGCGACTTTGGAAACAAGATTCCGCTCCGAGAGGATCCGGTACAGCAGGTCTACGGCATGTTTTCCGTCTTCACCGCCGTTTTTCATTTCTATGATATAAGAGAAATCCCCTGCAACTTCAAGGGCGTCCAACGCGTCTTCCAGCCGTACGATGCGCAGCTCGTCCGGCACCGCGTCCCCATGAAGATTCGCGTACGGCATCTCTCCCGCGTCCGTTGTGAACTTCGCCGCCATATTGAGTCGGCGCAGCTCCCCATAGGTCATTTCCCGGGCTGTGACGTGCTTTCTCCCGAAAACCAGCTCCGAATCGGAGGTGCGGTCAAGCTCGTCGTCGTGCAGAAGCACCAGTACGTCATCCTTCGTAATGTGCAGATCGAATTCAAAGCCATCAACGAC
This sequence comes from Clostridiales bacterium, assembly GCA_024684665.1. Next base: position 6,728 of record JAIKWN010000021.1, read on the forward strand.
ATATTCTTTCTGTCCGGCGCAGGTCATAAGGGCCAGCATTGTCTCTTCCGGGAGAATACCGGCGCCCGCGCGATGCGCGGAGACCTGCGTCCGCCCCGTAATGCGCGGATTGGTCGTCTTATAGGATTTAACTGCCGAAGGATCCGAACGATGCCGGTAAGCCACAAAAAGCAAAACGACCAGCACCGTAAGGAACAAGATGGCAAAAAACAGAATCCGTCCAAGGATCGCAAACATCTGATAAACCCGTTCCTTTCCCGCTCGCAGGGGCGGTTTCTTTTTCGTCATCATAGCACGCGGGAAGAACGTATGCAAGAGACTCCCCTGTCCCATGTCCAAAATCCGCACTTGCAACCTGTGTGGTTTTTGCTTACAATATAGAAAAGAAGAAACAAACGGAGGAGGAATGAACAATGACCGCAGAAGAAAGCCTGAACCTGCTGAAAGAGGGAAACCGAAGATACCTCACCGCCTCCGCTATGTCAGGCGACATTTCCTCCACCCGACGCCAGCAGACCGCCGAACAGGGACAGCACCCACATGCCATAGTCATTGCCTGTTCGGATGCTCGGGTCATCCCGGAGGCTATTTTTTCCAGTTCTCTAGGGGATCTGTTTACCGTTCGTATCGCCGGAAATGTATTGGACGAGCATCAGCTGGGCAGCGTTGAATACGCCGCCATGCATCTCGGCTGCCCTCTCGTTGTGGTTCTCGGCCATACGCGGTGCGGCGCTATCTCCGCTGCACTTGGAACGCATTTGGAAGGTTTCATTCGTTCGATTACAAACGAAATCCGAAAGGCTGCTGGCGCGGAACGGGATCCCGCTAAAATATGCCGACTCAATGTGCGCCGCGGTGTGCAGCTGCTGCGGGAAGCTTTCCGCGCACACCACGCTAGCGGCGCTCTTAAGGTTGTTGGCGCCATCTATGACACCGATTCCGGCGAGGTCCACTGGATGTAACATCCGCCCCGGGCGGCAGAGTGCCGCCCTTCTTTTGTTTTCGCCCTTTCTTTTGAGGAGGTATCATGGTTCGATTCCTTCGTACCCACGCTGGAGCAGCCGCTTGTGCCTCTGCGCTGCTGGCCTGTTTTGCTGCGCCCTATCTCGTCCCAGGCGATCCTGACAGCGCAGCGTTCCGTGGAGGAATGCTGCCCGCGCTGCTTCTCTTGTCAGCATACTTTCCCGTAAGAACCGCATTCCGGCTTATGCAGCCGAAGGCGTTTCTGCCCTGTCTGTTTTTTGCGTTGGGGTTCTCTGTCGCCCTTTCCTTGGGTGCAGAGCTGACTTTCTACGAAGGGCTGCTGCCGGGAGTGCGCAGTATGGTCCGCCGCATTGTCGTTCCGTTTCTTGTCGCGCCCCTGTTTTTCGGCATCGTGGCGCGGCTGGTACTGATGCCTTCTCCCAGAGGGAAACCGCTGCAGCTTCCGTTTTTCGCCTGGTTCGCTATGCTGCTGTTTTTCTGGCTCCCCGTTCTGCTTGCCTATTGGCCTGGGATGCTGAATTACGACTTCCTAACGGAGCGTGGATACTTCAACCAGGGCCTCTACAGCCAACGCAATCCACTGCTCTATCTCTTCTTGAACAACTTCCTTCTTTCGTCTGGTAAACTGTTTGGAGATTCAAATCTGGGGCTTTTGCTCTCCACGGTACTTCTGCACACATTTCCTCTTGCCGCATCCCTTGCGTATTCGCTGTACTTTCTCTCCCAGCGCGAAGCCCCGGCTCTTCCACAAATCCTCCTGTTTGCATTTTACGCGCTGCACCCCATGTTTTCCGTCCTTTCCATCTCCCAAAGCAAGGACGTTCCCTTCGCCGCAGCGCTCCTCGTGCTGTCCCTTCTTGCTTTTGAAACTCTTGAGGATCCCGACGTTTTTTTCGCCTCCCGGAGGAAGCGTTTCCTTTTCATCCTTATGACTGTCTTTACAATCCATATGCGGAAAAACGGCGTCGCCGCCATTGCGACGCTCTTCCCGGCGCTGATCCTCGCACTTCGGGGACGACGCGCAAAGGCGATCCTCCTGACCGGTATTTCTTTCCTCATTTCCGCCCTTGGGCTTGCGGCCTTCGAACTGCTCCCCCTTGACCGTCAACCGTATTTTCAATACCTGAGCGTCCCCGCCCAGCAGCTTGTCCGCGCTTACCGCAAAGGAGATCTGACAGCGGAGGAAAAGGAAGAAATCGCAGGCTGGTATTACGACAAACACGGCCTCCTCCTGAATCCCCGCCTCGCGGACGGCGCGAAGGCCTATCTGAAAGAAGAACGGCTAGAGCCGGAACTCCCCGCATACCTGGATCTCTGGATTCGCGTAGGCAAAAAGTGTCCCCGGGAATACGCGGAGGCTTTCCTCCTCCTGAATATCGGCGCATGGTATCCGGATGACGAAACTCATACGCAGATTTACGCCATGACCGGTGCTTCGAAAAAAGGTTACCTGGAGCTGAACGAGTACAAATACAAAGAATTCAGTCCTACCACGCTTTTGCCCGGCTTGCGGGATGTCATCGAGGAGATCTGTCGGCACCGCGCATTTCTAAAATATCCGCTCGTTTCTACTCTATTTGCCATTGCAACGCCCTTCTGGGCGCTCCTGCTCGCCTGCACGATTTTCCGGGCTCGCGGGCAGAAATCCCTTCGCATCGCCGCATTCGGCCCCCTTGGCGTATGGTTCTCCTATCTCTTCGGTCCCTGCGCCCTTCCACGCTACGCACTCCCCCTCTTCTGCCTTGCTCCGGCAATGCTGCTGCTCTCATTCATGCCCAGTAAACCGGAGAAACCGTAAACCGCCGCACATGCGGCTCACGGAGGCATAACGCTGCTCTTTCCCTAACCCCAAGATTCGTTATGATACAAAAACCCGTTTTGTCCCGCTTTTGATAATCAGGCGGAACAAATACGGGTTTTGTTTCTTTTTTGACGTCTCTTCCTCCCCTATAATCGGATCGTAATCAAAGGAAACACAGCACCGTCCAGGACAAAAGGAGGATTTGTCATGTCAGCAAAGAAAAACCGCCGCCTGCCTGCATTTATTATTGCGGCAGCACTGCTCCTCACAGCCTTTGCCGCGCTCGCCGAATCGCCCTCCGGCACTTTCTACGGGCAGAACGACCACGGCGTCGGTGGAACGATCCGCGTCGCTGTCACAATGGAAGACGGTAAGATCACAGGGATTAAGACACTGGAACAGAAAGAAACCCGTGGCCTCGGCACAACAGCCATCCTGCAACTCACCAAGGATTTCACCGCGGCGGGTTCCGCCGATGATGCGGATATCGTCGCCGGCGCAACGCTCTCCAGCATCGCTTTTACGAGCGCAGTGCGCCGCGCAGTCGAAGAAGCGACAGGCTACGACCCGGTAGCCGCATATGACCTTGGAGATAATGAGTATCTCGGTATCAGTGAAAACGCCCTCGGTGGCCGGCTCATCGTAAAAGTTGTCATACAGGACAGCGCGATCTCTTCTATCGATGTTCTTGAAGCGCACGAGTCCGAGGAGATCGGTATGGCTGCGCTTAATACTGAGATCCCGAAGATGATCAGCGCCGGTAGCGCGGAAGTCGACTCGATAGCCGGAGCGACGATCACCTGCCGTGCCCTGCAGGAAGCGGTTTCCATGGCCGTGAACACATCCCGGCAATAACATAATCCATATTATTCAACAAACAGAAACGGAGGAAAACCCATGAAACACAATCTGACGGTACTCCTGGCCGCACTGCTGCTGCTTTGCTCGGCCCTGTCCCTGGCGGAAGAAACGCCCTCCTGGATGCCCGCGTGGGATCGCGACGCGGACGTCGTCGTTGTCGGTTTCGGACCTGCCGGCGCAGCCGCTGCAAAAGCTGCACAGGAAAACGGCGCCACCACACTGATCCTCGAGAAGGCCGACAAAGCGCACGCTGGCGGCTCCGCGCCTGCCAGCATGGGTTTCATCAAACCCTATACCGTCGAAGAAATCTTCGCCAGCGCCGAAGGCCGCCTGTCAATGGAAAACGCACAGCGCATCTTTGACAACGAGAACCGCATGCTCTCCTGGATGACCGACAACGGGCTCGAGATCGTAAATTCTACCTCCGTCGGTTACGGCCGCGGCTTCTACGACGTGGTCGTGAAAGCGATTGAGGGGCTCGGCATCGAAGTACTCTACGAGACGCCCGCCGTGGAACTCGTCGCCGATCCCATCACCCACGAGGTGTTTGGCGTTCGTTGCGATACTGCGGAAGGCAAGCCCCTGTATGTGCGCGCCAACAAGGGCGTCGTCCTTGCGACCGGCGGCTATGTCGCGAATCCCGACCTCATGAGCCGCTTCCATTTTGCAGACATGCCTGAGTACGCAGTCGCCGGCGCGCCGACGCAGACTGGAGACGGCCTCCTCATGGCACTCAAGAACGGTGCCGCGCTCGACGGCGTTTCCAACCAGCAGATCGAATGGTACGGCTATTCCTACAAGGCCGCTACTGATGAGATGGGCACCGCCATCCTGCACATGGGCCCCGACCTGGGGCCAGACGCCCGCATCTTCGTGAATGGCAAAGGTGAGCGCTTCATGGACGAGGAAATGTACATCGTCCACACCAAGTGCCAGCTGCCCTTTTTCGACTATGACGGCACTTTCCCGATCTACAACAGCTACGAGAATCTGCCGATGTATGTTGTCTTCGATCAGTCCATGTTTGAGGGTGGCCCAGTCGGCCCGCGCGATTACTGGTGCGGATATGCTTCCATGTACAACCTATACAACTGGAGCGAGGACAATCATGCCGAGCTGGAGCGCGGCTGGTTTGTGAAGGGAGACACCATTGAGGAGCTCGTCCAGAATCTCGCGAAGCAGAGCGGAAACCCCGCAATCGACGCGGAAACGTTGAAGAACACCATCGCCACCTACAACAGCTATTGCGCAAACGGCGAGGATCCTGATTTCGGACGTTCCTCCTTCTATCTGGATGCTTTTGGCGAGGGACCATACTACGCAGCACAGATCTTGCCGACTGCAGTCTACACCATCGGCGGCCTCGCCGGCGGCGAAAACTGTGAAACATTGGACTGGGATGGCAATCCGATTCCGCGTCTCTACCATGCCGGCGATATCGGGCAGCCCACCAAGATCCTGATCGCCGCATTGCAGGGTGCGCTCTCCCTTGGCGACATTGCAGGCAATGCCTGCAGCCAGCTGGAATCTCACTGACCTATCTTCGGCTCTAAAACGGACAGGCGCCTTTACGGCGCCTGTTTATGTTTTGTCTTGTTCACTCGAAAAAGGATCGGATACAATCCGGGATACAAGCTTCATTCAGCCGGGTCATCATATCATCATCCTGGCTGAAACCGTTTTCAATCCAGTCGATTGTCGTCTCTGCCGCTATGAGGGCAAAGCAGTGGCATGCATGGCGCTGTTCCTTTGTCAGTTTCTTTTCGGGATTATTCCGGTATCGGAGGTTATTGTTTTCAAAGTAGTGCCAGAGAAAATCCCGGAAAGAATTCTGTCCCCGATAACCTGCGATATTCCGGAAGAAAGCCTTATGCTCACGCATGTAGGTATGCAGAATAACGGTCCACTGCTTCCATTCTGAAAGCCGGGGGGCAATTCCGATGATTTCCTCTGCTTTTCTTTTGTAAACCCAGGAAGCCACTTCGTATTTATCTGGGAACAGTCGATAGAATGTTGATCGGGAAACGCCCGCCTTCTCAATGAGATCCTGCGTACGCAACGTCTCCAGTGAAGTCGTCTCCAATAGGGTCATACAGGTATCAATAATCCGTTCCCTCTTTTCATCGGCTTTCATCCTGATTCCCCTTTCGCAGGCATCTTTACTTAGATCAAACTCAGGAATAAAACGCTGCCGCCAAAAGAGGGCGTGCAGCGTCTTTGTATTCAACCATGATTTCTTCAGTCGATGGTCTCTTCTTCTGTATCTTCTTCCAATTCCAGGGTAACCGCTTCCTGGGGTACCCAGAAACGCTTCAGCTGCCCGTTTGCACTCTTATACGTCATCTGTACCCAGCCGTCTTCTACGAAATATACCTCTCCATGCGTACCGGAAGCATAGGAATGCTTATACTCCTCAAACTTCTCACCGGGACCATAGCGCGGCGTCGTGCGATCGATGAAGGTTGCTTTGCCGATCAGCTTTTCTTCCGGTAGCTGGTTGGAAACTACCACCATGCGTTTTCGCCCGGTATACGCGCGACGGTAAGAATTTCGGTACTTGAATTCCACCTGAATCCACCAGATTCCATTGCGGCTGTCATAAGAGCGGGATACGGCGGTCACCTTCGTTCCACGGGAAAAATAGGAACCCAGCTCGGTATACTTTGTGCTGGGACCCGAGCGCGTTGCCATCCGGGCGGTAAGCGTCGCCTTGACGCTGGCCTGCGCCGCTGTGGCCAGGAGCATCATTACGAGGCAGAGCAACAGAGCCAGTTTCTTTTTCACGGTTGATTCCTCCTCCCGGGCAAAGCCCTTCCATTTCCCATTCAGTATACGCCTTTTTGGAGAACGGAGCAAGCGGAAAATACCGTAAATCCGCATTTAAACTTCATTACAGCGCGCTTCGCATCGTCGGGGTTTCATCCAGCAGGACGTGCGTTATCGATGGGTAGGATTCGAGGATGCGGGATACTGTGCGTTCAACCACGTCATAAGGAAGCCGAGCCGGCATCATCATACCGCCAGAACGCGTGTGCGCAGCAAGCAAGACCTGGCTACCGCCGCCAAAGGCATCATGTTCCGAAAGCATCGGATAATAATCATCCAGTTTCGGCATTACACCGCCTGCACGCAGTTCCTCCCGGAAAATGGAGTCAATCCCCCGCAAAATCTCGATCTTTTCCTCCCTGATTTCACCCATTGCAAGCATACCATAGCCCAAAGGCGGGAAGGGCTTGCGGTCCCGAACGCTTTCCGGAATGCCGAGCAACTCCGCCATACAGCGAATCTCGCTGCGGAAGGAATCAGCCAGCGGTTCTTCGATCCGTCCGTCTTCTTCCCTCATCTGGCGCCCGCCGTAAAGCCGGTCATTGTAATCGGTTCCGAAAACCAGACAGGTTTCCCCGCTGTCGCCTGCTTCAGCCAATTCGCGAGTCAGGCAGGCGCGGAAAGCGCGTTTTTTTTCCTCCGGTGTCCTAATGCCGACCATCATCTTCATCATGAGGTCCCTACGATCCAGCACTGCCAGCTCCATGCCTAGAGCCGCATATGCATCCCGGACTACCTCCGCCTCACCAGCGCGAAGCAGTCCCGTATCAACGAACACCGCGCGCACCCGGTTTCCGAATGTGCGTCGGGCCATCTCCGCTGCCACGGTAGAATCCAGTCCACCGCTGGCCGCAAGAATTGCCCGTTCTCCATTCGCCGCACGCTTTTCAAGCGCTTCCATGCTTCGTGCAGTTGCTGCTTCGATCGTGTACCAGGGCTCGCATCCGCAGACACCGAAGAGGAAATTTGCAAGAATAACACTCCATGTGGGATCGCCGCGTTCCGGTTCAAATTGGATGCCGAACAGATTCCGCTCGTCGTCTGCATAGGCGACGGTGCATCCGCCTCCACTGGCTGTCATACGGAGGCTTGCGGGGAGCATCAGCGTCTGTGTCTCCCGAATGTAGCGCTCCTCATCCGATAAATCGGAAAAGAGACGGCTCTCCTCGTAATGCACTTCGGTCCTGCGATGCAGGATCGCAGTGCCCGCGCAGGCGCCGCCCAACGCCGTCAGCATCATGTGGGAAGCGTGCCCCACAGCCAGTACCGGCACACCCAGGGAAAGAATCTCTGCGTCTAGCACACCGCTTCCCGCTTCTTCTCCTGCGAGAACAATGCCCTTAGGATGCATGGCGGCAATTTGTTCTGACGTGGTGGAGCCCGGAAGGATCAGGGAGAAGACGCGCTCGCCGCGGATGCGACGAGCTACGTCCGGCGCGGTCCGTTCCGAAAAGCTTAGCACCAGGATTGTATCATCCATCATTTCTCCTCTTGGCAGAAAAGCTGCTTCGCGAAGCGAAACAGCTTTTTCCGTCTCAGAAATCAGATAAACTCGAGAATGACCATCTCAGCAGCATCGCCACGGCGCGGGCCCTTTTTCAGGATGCGCGTGTATCCGCCGGCGCAGTTCTTCTCGGCATTGCGGGCCTTATATTTGGGGCCGTACTCGCGGAAGAGCTTCTCCACGCAGGGATACTTCACGTCCTTGGTGCGGGTGCGGTACTCGGCTTTGGTCTCGTCCGCCTTCTTTGCTTCGTGCATCGGGTAGAGCACGCGCATGATCCTGCGGCGGGCGGCCAGCTTGCTGGGGCTGTCGTTCTGTACCGTAATGGTAACAGCCTGACCTTTGTCGTTGTTGAAGGTCTTTTCGACCTCAACGTTGTTGTCACACTCGGCAATGGCGAGCGTTACGAGATGCTCCGCGATAGGGCGCACCTCCTTGGCCCGGGCCAGAGTCGTTTCGATGCGACCGTACCAAATAAGATTGGTAACCTGATTGCGAAGCAGCGCTTTGCGCTGCGCGGCCGTAAGGCCAAGCTTACGCTGTGTAGCCATTGTGCTTCCTCCTTTATTGACCCGCCTCCTGCAAGCAGAGTTCCTCACCTCTCCGCGTGCGCGGAGAAGCCCCTGCCTCCCTTAGGCGAAGCCCTGATAGATATCCTTATTCCTCGCTGGGACGCAGAGCCATTCCGAGCGCAGCGAGCTTCTGCTCTACCTCTTCCAGACTCTTCTTACCCAAGTTGCGCACCTTCATCATGTCTTCCTGATTCTTCTGCACCAGTTCCGCCACGGTATTAATCCCTGCCCGCTTCAGACAGTTGAAAGCACGGACGGAAAGATCCAGCTCTTCGATCGTCATCTCCAGCACTTTGAACTGGGTGTCGGTTTCCTTCTCGGAGAAGCCGACCTGTACGACCTGATCGGTCAGGCTCATGAATATCTTGAGGTGCTTATAAAACACATCCGCCGCCGCCGCGATGGCCTCATCCGGACGGACACTACCATCCGTCCAAACTTCCAAGGTCAGGCGGTCAAAATCCGTCTCTTTACCGACGCGGGTATCTTCCACCGTATAGTTTACCTTACGGATCGGTGTAAAGATGGAATCGGTGGGGATGACGCCGATGGGCGTATCCGAGGTCTTGTTGCGATCCGCGCTTACATAACCCAGGCCCTTTTCAACGGTCACATACATCGTGAGATCGGCGTCTTCGCCCAGTGTCGCGATATGCAGATCCGGATTGATGATTTCGATTTCATCATCAACAGCCAGATCTTCGGCCGTCAACTCATAGGGGCCCGTATGATGCACGGTAATCGTCTTTTTCCCTTCGGCATAGAGCTTTGCTGAAAGCTCTTTCAGGTTGAGGATGATCTCTGCGACGTCTTCCTTCACACCGGGGATTGCAGAAAACTCGTGCTGAATCCCTTCGATGCGAATGGAGGAGACGGCCACGCCCGGCAGCGAACTGAGCAGCACGCGGCGCAGGGAATTGCCAAGAGTCTGACCGAATCCATGCTCCAGCGGCTCTACGACGAACTTGCCGTAGCTTTCGCCGACTTCGACACGGTTGATCTTGGGCTTTTCGAGTTCGATCATTTGGCAGATTCCTCCTCACATTTCCCGTGAACAGCCATGCCTTAACGGGAGTACAGCTCGACGATGAGGTGCTCCTGCACCGGATAGTCGATGTCCTCGCGAACCGGCAGCGCCTGAACTTTACCCGTCAGCGTCGGCGCGTCGAAAGTCAGCCACTTGGGTGTCGTGGATCCTGTGCCTTCCCTGAGGGGCTTGAAGAGTGCCTGCTCACGAGAACGCTCACGCAGGGTAATCACATCGCCAACTTTGACAAGAGCGGACGGGATGTCGCACTTCTTGCCATTCACCTGGATGTGGCCATGCACGACAATCTGACGTGCCATGCGGCGGGTCTTCGCGAGCCCCAGCCGATACACGACATTGTCCAGCCGCCGTTCAAGCAGCTGCAGCAGATTCTCGCCGGTAATGCCTTTCATGTTCGCGGCCTTCAGGTAATAGCGATGGAACTGCTTTTCGAGAACGCCGTAGACGAACTTGACCTTCTGCTTTTCCTTCAGCTGCGTGCCATACTCGGAGACCTTCCGGCGACGGTTGCCGCCCGGATTACGCGTGGACTTCTTATTGCCATAGCCCAGGGCGGCCGGGGAAATGTCAAGGCTCCGGCACTTCTTGGCGATGGGCTCTTTGTTGTTTGCCATGGTTTACAGTCCTCCTTACCATTACACGCGGCGGCGCTTCGGCGGACGGCATCCGTTATGCGGGATGGGCGTCACGTCCTTGATCATGTTGACCTCCAGACCAGCGGCCTGCAGGGAACGGATCGCGGCCTCGCGCCCGGAACCCGGGCCCTTCACATAGACCTCGACGGTCTTGAGGCCGTAGTCCATGGCAGCCTTAGCTGCAGTCTCGGCAGCACTCTGGGCCGCGAAGGGAGTGGACTTCTTGCTTCCTCGGAAGCCCAAACCGCCGGCGCTCGCCCAACTGAGTGCGTTGCCCTGCATGTCGGTCAGCGTCACGATCGTGTTGTTGAAGGAAGAGCTGATATGCGCCTGGCCGCGCTCAACGACCTTGCGCTCACGGCGCTTGCGGGTAACCTTCTTAAGGTTTTTCTTCGGTGCCATAGTCTTTCACTCTCCCCTTACCTTGTGGCCTTCTTCTTGCCGGCAATGGTCTTCTTGGGACCCTTGCGGGTGCGGGCGTTCTGCTTGGTGTTCTGGCCCCGGACGGGCAGGCCGCGACGATGACGGACGCCACGATAGCAGCCAATTTCCATCATTCGCTTGATATCAAGCGCCACATCGCGCCTGAGATCGCCTTCCACCTTCAGATTGTGCTCGATGTATTCACGGATCTTGTTGACGTCCTGCTCGGTCAGATCCTTCACGCGGGTATCCGGATTCACGCCCGTGCTCGCCAGGATCTCCTGAGCGGTTTTAAGGCCGATGCCGAAGATATACGTGAGTCCGATCTCGACCCGCTTGTCTCTCGGCAGGTCAACGCCAGAAATACGTGCCATTCTTTTCCCTCCGAACTGATTTGCATGATGCTCATGCAGCGTTCATTCTGGTTTTCTCAGCTTTCAATCTATGAAAAGCCGTCCGGATCACGGGCGAACCCGCGCAGCCGCCCGGACGAACCTTCCTTTGCCGTCGCCCCCGGTTTCCCGGGACGCCGGGCCGCCGTCTTTCAAAAGCGGCGGCGCAAACGTTGGTTCAGCCCTGCTTCTGCTTGTGCTTCGGGTTTTCGCAGATCACCATGATGCGCCCCTTGCGCTTGATGATCTTGCACTTTTCGCAGATGGGCTTGACAGACGGTCTAACCTTCATTGCTTTGTTCCTCCTGCTTGTCAGCCCTTGCTGCGCCAGGTGATGCGTCCCCTGGTGAGATCATAGGGCGATATCTCGACCTTAACTTTATCACCCGGATAGATACGGATGAAGTTCATGCGGATCTTTCCGGAGATCTGCGCGATGATCGTATGGCTGCGACCCGCCTGCCCGACTTCCACGCGGAAGTTCGCGTTCGGCAGTGCCTCCACGACGACGCCTTCGACTTCGATGTTGTCACTTCTGGGCAAACCAAACCCTCCTTATGTGTCGGGGAAGCGTTCCGCGTCCAGGATTTCCCGCACTTCCTGCTCCAATCCTTTCGGGTTTTTCTGAATTTTCTCAGAAAAACTATCGATTACGCGGGGCTTCGCGGTGAGATGCTTCACGTTTTTGCGTTTCGGTCGCTTTGCCGTCCGTCCTCGGCCATCTATGACCAGCACCCGGCCTTCAACGGGATCCGACAGTACGACATACGCCGTACCTCTATCCCGTCCCGCCCGGGAGATGACGATCCGGCCTGCTTCCGGGGCGAGCCGGTCTTTCACGTTCGCCCACCCCTTCCGGCTTCCGAAACGCTCGCGCGGTCTGCGCTATCCGTCATTCTCTCACACTCCGAGCACGGAGAGGATCTCCTGGAAGCACACATCCTGCGGCTTAGAGCCATCCACCTTCTTGAGGAGCCCCCGCTCGCCATACCAAGCGATGAGCGGCGCCGTCTGCGCATGATAGACTTTCAGACGGTTCAGAACGGTCTCTGGTTTGTCGTCGGCCCGCTGCACGACTTCTGCGCCGCACTTTTTGCAGGTCGTGGCACCGTGTAACGTCATTACATGGTAGGTCGCGCCGCAGGCCGGGCAAACCCTGCGACCGGAAAGCCGGTCGATCAGCGTTTCGTCGCTGACTTCCAGGTCCACAACCGCGTCGATGGTAGCAAATCCGGAAAGCGCTTCCGCCTGCTGCACCGTCCGCGGGAAACCGTCAAGCAGATATCCACCTTTACAGTCTTCCTCCGCGAGACGCTCGCGGACGATTGCGATCACTACTTCATCAGGCACGAGCTGACCCGCGTCGATGTACCGTTTCGCGGCTAGGCCGGTTTCTGTGCCGTCCTTGATGGCCTTGCGCAGGATGTCACCGGTCGAAATCTGCGGGATTCCCAGCCGTTCGCAGATGCGAACGGCCTGGGTTCCCTTGCCCGCGCCGGGCGGGCCCAGAAAAATTACATTCATGCTATTCCTCCGAAGATCAGCCGAGGAAGCCCTTGTGGTGCCGCATGACCATCTGCGCCTCGATCTGGCGGATCGTCTCGATGCCCACGCTGACCGCGATCAGCACGGAGCTGGCGGAGAAGGGCGTGTAGGTGACGCCGAGAGGCCGGACAAGACGCATGAGCAGCGTCGGGATGATGGCCAGGGCGGCCAAGAACAGCGCGGAGAACAACGTGAGGCGGCCCGAGGTGCGGCGCAGGTAATCGCCCGTCGCCTTGCCCTGGCGGATGCCCGGGATGGTGCCGCCGTTCTGCTGCAGGTTCTTGCTGATCTCCACCGGATCAAACGTGATGCCGCTGTAGAAGAAGGTGAACGCGATGACCAGCACAGCCAGAAGGATCTGATAGCCGAAGCCTTGCTGGAAAGAGGTCCACCAGACGTTCACGCCCGAAGACGGGAAGAACGCGAAAATCGTCGCCGGGAACTGCAGGATCGCGTAGCCGAAGATGAGGGGCATGACGCCGTTGGCGTTCAGCTTCATCGGGATGTGGGTGGACTGGCCGCCGTACATCTTGCGGCCCACCACGCGCTTCGCGTAGTTGACCGGAATGCGGCGCTCGCCCATGTCCACATACGTGACGCAGACGATCATAGCCAGGAGGATCGCAAGCACGATGATCACGCCGAAGATGTTCACCGCGCCGCCCGCGACGCCGCCGATCATGCCGGCGAACCAGTTGAAGAGGTTCGAAACGATGCCCGCCATGATCAGCAGGGAGATGCCGTTTCCGATGCCGTTCTCGGTGATGCGCTCGCCGATCCACATGGCGAGCGCCGTGCCGGCCGCCATGCAGATGCCGATGACCAGATACCAGATGCCGCCGCGGGAGGAAGCCCGCATCGCGAACACGAGGCCGACGGCCTGAATGAAGGCGAGAACGATCGTGAGATAGCGGGTGTACTCGTTGATCTTGCGGCGGCCTTCCGGTCCTTCCTTGGCGAGCTTTTCAAGCGCCGGGATGGCCACGGTCAGCAGCTGCAGGATAATCGAGGAGTTGATGTAGGGGGTGATGCCCATGGCCAT
>JAIKWN010000024.1 GCA_024684665.1 Clostridiales bacterium
CCTGCGCCTTGCCGCTCGCGTCCTGATACACCGCGATGAGGTCCGGAACGCCCTTGCCCTCGAGATACTGGCTGCGGACGGTGTGGCCGGGGCCCTTGGGGGCGATCATGATGACGTCCACATCCTTCGGCGGGCGGATGCAGCCAAAGTGAATATTGAAGCCATGCGCGAAGGCCAGCACCATGCCGGGGCGCAGGTTCGGCTCGATGTCCTTGTGATACATGGCGGCCTGCTTTTCATCGTTGATGAGGATCATGATAATATCCGCAACCTTGGCGGCTTCCGCCGTCGTCATCACGGTCAGCCCCGCGTCCTCCGCCTTTTTCCAGCTTTTGGAACCCTCGTACAGCGCCACGATGACGTCGCAGCCGGAGTCCCGGAGGTTCAGCGCGTGCGCGTGGCCCTGGGAGCCGTAACCGACGATCGCGATTTTCTTGCCCGCGAGGTAGTCGAGGCTGCAGTCCCGCTCGTAGAACATCTGTGCCATATGCCATTCCTCCCAAAAATAGAATGTGTGATGATATGTTCACCCGGCTGCGCCGGGATCGCGTCAGTCGAAGAGATCGGAGGTCATGTAGCTCTCGCCGCGCTCAAGCGCCACCGCGCCGGTCTGCACGAGCTCCAGGATGCCGTAATCCTGAAGCAGGGCCAGCAGAGCCTGCACCTTGTCTTCGTCCCCGGTGATGCCGAGGATCATGGAGGTGCGGGAAACGTCCATCACCTTGGCGCGGAAGACGTCGGCCAGGCGCATGACCGCTTCGCGGTTGTCCGCGTCCGCCCGGACCTTGACGAGCACCAGCTGGCGCTCCACAGCGGAAGAGGGCCGGAAGACCTGCACCTTCTGCACGCAGATCAGCTTATAGAGCTGCTGCACGAGCTGCTCGATGTGCTGGTCGTCGCCGCGAACGACGAGGGTGATGCGGGAAACCGTCTGATCCTGCGTCGGGCCGACAGCCAGGCTGTCGATGTTGAAGCCGCGGCGGGAAAAGAGTCCGGAAACCCGGGAGAGCACGCCCGGCTCGTTCGCCACGAGCACGCCCACCGTATAGTGCCGCAGCGCGGCAGCGTCTGTCATCATCGCGGTCCCTCCTTAATTGAGACAGAAGGCGTCGATCGGGGAGCCGGGTGCGACCATGGGCGCCACCATCTCGTCGATGTCCAGCATGCACTCGATCAGACAGGGGCGGCGTTCCGAAACCGCTTTCTCGAATGCGGCGCGGAAAGCGGGGAGTTCCGAAACGCGCGTCCCGGAAATGCCGTAGGCATCCGCCAGCTTCACGAAATCCGGCCCGCGGTCGAGCGTCGTCTGGCTGTAGCGGTGGCCGAAGAACAGCGTCTGCCACTGGCGGACCATGCCGAGCGTCCCGTTGTTGAAGATGACGACGATCACCGGGATGCCGTAATAGGCGAGAGTGGACAGCTCCGTCAGGTTCATGCGGAAAGAGCCGTCGCCCGTGACCAGCACCACAGGATTTCCCTTCGCGTCACCCGCGGCCGCGCCCATCGCCGCGCCCAGGCCGAAGCCCATGGTGCCGAGGCCGCCGCTCGTGATCAGCTGTCTCGGGGCAAGGAACGGGAAATGCTGCGCCGTCCACATCTGGTGCTGCCCCACATCCGTCGCCACCGGGATATCCGGCGCGACGGCCGCCATGGACTTCAGAATCTTCCGCGGCTCAAAGAGACCGTCGTTCAGATAGTCCTCCGCCATCGAGGTCGCCTGCTGCATCCAGATGCCGTGCTGCTTCCGGCTCACCCGCGCCAGCATGAGATCCAGCACCACGCGCGCGTCGCCCGTGATGTGCAGCGTCGTCGTGACGTTCTTGTTGATTTCCGCCCGGTCGATGTCGATGTGCAGCACTTTCGCGTTCGGCGCGAAGGAAGCCGCGTTGCCCAGCGCGCGGTCGGAGAAGCGGACGCCCACCGCGATCAGCAGGTCGCAGCGCTGCATGGCGATATTCGCCGCGTGCGTCCCGTGCATGCCCAGCATGCCGAGGAAGCGCGGATTCGTCGCGGGAACGACGCCGAGTCCCATCAGGGATGTGACGACAGGGGCGTCCACCCGGTCCGCGAATTCGAGCAGTTCGGTCTGCGCGCCGGAGGCGATGACGCCGCCGCCGCAGTAGATGAGCGGCCGGTGCGCCTCGGCGATCAGCTGCGCCGCCATTTCCAGGCGGGGCTCCGCCTTGACCTTGTAGCGCTCAAGCGCTTCGCCGGAGGGGCGGAGCTGCATGGAAGGATGCTTCCCGGAGAGCGGCGGGATCAGCGCGTCGCCGGAGAGGGCAATGTAGTCCGTCTCCGCGACCTGCACGTCCTTCGGGATATCCACGAGAACGGGACCGGGCCGTCCGCTGGCCGCGATGAAAAAGGCTTCCCTGAGGATGGGTGCCAGCTGCTCTACGCGGTGCACCAGATAATTGTGCTTCGTGACGGGCATGGTCATGCCGCTGATGTCCGCCTCCTGGAAGGAGTCTGTGCCCATCAGGCTCTGCGCCACATTGCCCGTGATGAAGACCACGGGAGAGGAATCCATATAAGCCGTGGCAATTGCGGTGACCAGATTCGTCGCGCCCGGACCGCTGGTTGCGAGGCAGATGCCCGTGCGGCCCGTCCGGCGGGCGTAGCCGTCCGCCGCGTGTCCCGCGTGCTGCTCGTGCGCCGTCAGGATATGGCGGATCGCCTTTCCCCGCGTATACAGCGCGTCGTAAATGGGCAGCACCGCGCCGCCCGGAAAGCCGAAGAGGGTGTCCACGCCCTGCTCCAGCAGGCATTCGATAAGGATTTCCGCACCAGACAGTTTCATAGGGTATCCCTGCCTCCCGAGGTTCGATTCGAAAAAAGGCAGCCTCTCCCTTTGATTAGGGCGAAAGGCTGCCTTCGCTGTACCACCTAATTTCCGTGCATAGCACGCTCCTGGCTTACGCCTCCGATATAACGGTCGGAACCCGTCGCGCTTACTCCCGGTTCAGCGCGCCGCTCCGGGGCCACCCTGCCGCGCCCCCCGCAGGAGCCTCGCACCGTCGCTCCCTCGCTTCGCGTTCCTCGCGGCATTTTTCCCCGTCATCGCGAATATCCTGGCCCTTTGCGGGCAGTGGCGTTATCTTATCACGCGGGTTCCGCGCTGTCAAGCAATAATTTCCGTTCAAATTGTTACGCAGTTATTTCGTCGTTTTGCGCTTTACTCACCGTTTTTCCACAGGTTGCCCCCGTTTCTTCCAGACTTGTCCACAATCCGTGTTTTCTTATATTCCCTATAAATTTCATGTGTTTTGATCGGTTATCCTCAGTTTCCACATTTCAGCTTTCGTTTGTCCACACTCCTGTGGATAACACCGCATTTGGAAGCGTAATTATTTTGTAAATTTTCGTAATATTTTTATTTCTTTTATTCATTTTCAATCGTCGCCAGCGTCAGATCTGAGAGGACCGCTTCCCCGCTGCCGGCTTCGATCAGCAGCATAAAGTACTTGTCGTCCTCCGGCAGCGTGAAAGAAAACCGGTTTTCTCCCGCGAGAAGAGGCTGTTCTTCCAGGCACGCAAACGAGGCCGTATGATAAGCCCGGATCCGCGCGTCCTCCGCCGGCAAACCGCAGGAAAACGCCACTTCATATTTCCCTTTGTCCAGCCAGGAGGTCGGAATACGGAGCCGTCCGCCGGCGTTCAGCCGCCAGGTTCCGTCCGCGTATTCCCCGTCCGTCAGCTTCGCGCGGCCAAAGAGCATGGACGAAACCAGCGCTTCCCCGCTCTCCATGCCGTATATTGCGAAGGTTCCGTTCTCATGCAGCAATACCGCGCCCGCGAACCCAAGCCAGCCGGAGAGCTGTTTTTCCTCTTCGCGCGTCAGGAGAAGGAAGGTCTTCCCGGGCACATGATCCGTCCGCGAACGCTCGTCCGGTTCCAGCCAGCGGATGAAGGACGGAGCGAACGGCACGGGCGCGCCTTCCTCGGTCTCCGCGGGGACGATGCCTGTAAAGGTCAGCTTCCCTTCCGTCCGCTCCTCCAGCACGCGGACGTTCCAGAAGGTGCCGTAGCCTGCGGAATAGCCCTCCGAGAGCAGCCAGTTTCCGGCATCCATGAGATCCGCGCCGCGGATTTCATTGGCCCGTTCCTGCTCCTGTGTGGACCGGGCCAGGACCGCGCCGGAGAGCAGCAGTTCC
>JAIKWN010000087.1 GCA_024684665.1 Clostridiales bacterium
CGGCGGGAAGCTGATGGAATAAGGGACAGCAACTGGAGGAGAAGAAATGCTCACAAAGTATAATCTGAAAACCCCGCACGCCGTCTACGGCGGCGAGAACGCGATGGACAACGTCACCGCGATCATCCGGGCGACCGGCGCCAAAAAGGTCGCCATGTTTACCGATAAAGGCATCGAGGCCACAGGGCTGTTTTCCCTTCCGGAGGAGGCCGTCAGGGCGAGCGGCGTCGAGTACTATGTCCTCGACGACCTGAAACCGGAACCGACGTACATGGCTGTTCAAGCTTTGATCGATCAGTTCAAGGCGGACGGCGCGGATCTGATCGTAGCCTGCGGCGGCGGATCGGTCATGGACGCTGCGAAACTTGCCAGCGTCCTCGTCACTGACGAATATGGTGTCAAGGAACTGCTCGACAATCCGGGCATGGCCAAAAAATGCGTCCCGATCGTCCTGATCCCGACGACAGCAGGCACCGGCGCCGAGGTCACCCCTAATGCTATCGTGGCTGTTCCGGAGCGGGAACTGAAGATAGGTATCGTCAACGAGAACATGATTGCCGATTATGTGATTCTCGACGCGCGGATGATCAAGAACCTCCCGATGAGTATCGCGGCCGCGACCGGCGTGGATGCGCTCGCCCACGCCATCGAGTGCTATACTTCGAACAAGGCCAATCCGTTCAGCGACACCTTCGCGCTGGAAGCGCTCGACCTGATCCTTTCCAGCATTATACCGGCCTGCACCGATCCGGAGGCCATGGAAGCCAAGAACAGGATGCAGATCGCTGCTTTCTACGGTGGCCTGGCCATCACCGCGTCCGGCACCACCGGTGTGCACGCCCTCAGCTATCCGCTGGGCGGCAAGTACCATGTCCCGCACGGGATTTCCAACGCCGTCCTTCTTGTTCCGGTCATGAAGTTCAATATGGGCTGCAAAGCCTTTACCGAGCGTCTGGCTGTGGCGTATGACCGCTGCGCGCACGACGGCAGCAATTGCGCCACTGTAGCAGATAAGGCTCAGTGGATCATCGACCGACTTGACAGCATCGTCACCGAGCTGAAGATCCCGGAAAGCTTCCGGGCCAAGTATACCATCCCGCAGGAGGACCTGGAAGGCTTGGTTGCGGCTGGTATGCAGGTGACGCGCCTCCTCGTCAACAACATGCGCGAGATCACGGCGGACGACGCCCGGGCCCTGTATCAGCAGATCATGTAATCATTGTCGAAAGGAGCGTTTCATGAAGACTTCTGAAATCAAAGGCATCATCCCTCCGATTCTGACCCCCATGAACGCGGACGAGAGCCTGAACCTTGACGAACTGCGCAACCAGACAGAACGCCTGCTCGCGGGCGGCGTTCACGGGCTCTTTCCCTTCGGCACCAACGGCGAGGGCTACATCCTCTCCGAACAGGAAAAGTACGAGATCCTGGAGGTCATGATCGACCAGGTCAAAGGCCGCGTACCGGTCTATGCCGGCACGGGCTGCATCTCCACCCGGGATACCATCCGACAAAGCGTGCAGGCGGAAAAGCTGGGTGCGGACGCGCTGTCCATCATCACGCCGAGCTTTGCAGCCGCCTCCCAGAAGGAGCTTTACGATCACTATGTGGCGGTCGCGAAGTATGTGAACATCCCGATCATCCTCTATAACATTCCGCCGCGTACGGGCAATAAGTTGCTTCCCGAAACGGTCCGCGACCTGATCCGCGATGTGGACATGATCGTCGGCGTGAAAGACTCCAGCGGCGACATCGAGAACCTAAAGGCCTATATCCGCCTGACGCGGGAGCTGGACAAGGAAGTCGCGATCCTGGCGGGTAACGACGGCGCGATCCTGACCTGCCTGAAGGAAGGCGGCGCAGGCGGCATCGCCGGCCGTGCGAACATCTGGCCGAAGACGGTCGCTTCCATCTATGACAAGTTCGTCGCGGGCGACCTGGAAGGAGCGCAGCAGGCGCAGGACGCCATCGCTGTGCTGGCCGCGGCGTTCAAGTTTGGCAACCCCAACACCATCATCAAGAGGGCAGTGGAGATGCTGGGCTATCCGGTCGGCAAGTGTCGCGCGCCTTTCAACTACGTACCGGAGGAAGGAATCGCCTGCATCCGGCAGATTCTGGACGAAAACGCCACCAAGGGGATTTGCTGAAACAGAGAGGAAGGGAGAATTGCCAATGAGCTATAAGCCGATCATCGGGATCACCATGGGCGACCCGGCTTCTATCGGGCCGGAAATTACGCTCAAAGCGCTGATCAACCATCCTGACATCTATGACCGCTGCAGGCCGATCGTGATCGGCGACGCCAGCGTCATGGAAGCCGCCCGGAAGTACGTCGGCATGGAGAATGTTCCGATTCACGCGGTGACCCGCGTTGCCGATGCGCTGTTTGAGAAGGGCACTGTCGACGTCTACGACATGAAGATGGTGGACATCGACAAGCTTGAACTGGGCAAGGTGTCCGTCATGGCCGGAAACGCCGCGTTTGAATATGTGCACAAGGTCATCGAATTGGCCATGGCCAACGAGATCGACGGCACGGTCACCAATGCGCTGAACAAAGAGGCTATGAACAAGGCAGGCCATCATTTTGACGGCCATACCGAAATATACGCGCACTTCACCGGAGCAAAGAAATACTGCATGATGCTGGCGCACCAGAACATGCGCGTGACCCACGTGTCTACGCACTGCTCGCTGCGTGAGGCCTGCAACCGCTGCAAGAAGGAGCGGGTGCTTGACGTCATCCGCATGTCCAACCAGGCCTGCCTCGATCTCGGTATCGAACACCCGGTCGTCGCGGTCGCCGGACTGAATCCGCACTGCGGCGAGGGCGGACTGTTCGGCGACGAGGAGATCCGGGAGATCACCCCGGCCATCGAGGAAGCGAAGAAGGAAGGCATCAACGTTGTCGGCCCAGTCCCGCCGGATACCGTTCACTGCAAGCTCCGTGGCGGCATGTACGACATTGTGGTGTGCATGTACCACGACCAGGGCCATATCCCGCTCAAGGTTGTCGGCTTCGTCTACAACCAGAAAGAAGGCAAGTGGGACGCGGTCGAAGGAATCAACCTTACGCTGGGCCTGCCCATTGTGCGCGTGTCTGTGGACCACGGCACTGCCTTCGACCAGTCCGGCACCGGCATGGCAAACGAACTCAGCCTGCTCAACAGCATCAGCTACGCAATCCGGCTTTCCGCCGCGCGCAAGGAAAAGCTTGCTAGGGAGGCAAAGCAGTAATCCGTCTTAAACCCTTCGGGGATTAAGAAATAATAAAAGGAGGAACCAACCATGAAAAAGTTCCTGACTCTCGTTCTTGCCATTGCAATGGCGGTAATGGCTGTCTCTGCGTTCGCCGTTGAAGCGGACCTGGTCTTTGGCGCGCAGGAGACCGGAACCGGCGGATACACCTACGCTACCGCGATCCAGACCGCGATCAACAAGAGCGATCCGGAAATCCAGATCTCTCTCGCGACCATCTCTTCCGGCAACGTTTCTTCTCCGGTTCTCATTGAGAACGGGGATGCGGACATCGTCCTCTCCAACTCCGCTCCCGCGAAGTGGGCTGCCGAGACCGGCATCGAGTCTGCGAACGTACCCGCCTGCCCGAGCATTCGCTGCATCGCCGGCGGCCTGGGCAACGACTTCGTCAACGTGATGTTCACCAAGAAGTTCGTCGACGCTTCCGGCATCTCCACGCTCGAAGAGCTGGTTGCCAAAGAGCAGCCGGTGAAGATGGTCATCAAGACCAACGGCTCTTTCGGCGAGCTGACCGCTGAGCGCGTCTTCGGCGTCTTCGGTATCGACATCAACAATCCTCCGGCATGGCTGACCGTTGAGAAGACCTCTGGCGGCGCCATCAAGGACGGACTTGCCGACGACCTCTATGACATGACCATCGACCACATCTCCGCTGGCCAGGCCAACACCACTGAACTCTGCCTCATCCACGAGATGGTCGACGTGCAGCTGGCTGACGAGACCCTGGCGAAGCTCTGCGAGCAGGGCTATGACTACACCACCGTGCCCGCAGGCACCTGGAACGGTCAGAATGTGGACATCAAGACCGTTGGCTCCGCGCAGAACATCATCGTCGCTGCCGATATGGAAGACGAAGTTGCGTATGCGCTGGCCAAGGCTGTCTGCGAGAACAAGGACGAGCTGGTCAATGCTTCCGCCTCCATGAAGGCCTTTGATCCGGCGACCGCTGGTTCCCGGGCTAAGACCGGCTGCGAACTGCATCCCGGCGCTGCCAAGTACTATGAGGAGAACGGCTACGCTTTTAACTGATCATCTGTAAGCCGATTTCCCCAGCGATTCTTCGGGACCGGGGCGTAGAACTCCTTGCGCCCCGGTCTCTCTTCCGGAAATGGTTCCTCCCAATAAAGTGCAGGCAGAAATCTGCATCTGTCCGGGAGAGAACGGAGACTGCGAATTAAAAGTACTGGGCAGATGACTCGTGTCACGATATCTAGCTGCTTATGCAGACAGGAATAGTATTAAAAGATGAGGGAGTGCGAATCCATGGACAAGCAAATACGCAAGTATGCCATTATTCTGGTGACGATTGCGTTCTTTGTATTCCAGATGTATCTGGCTCTGGTCAAACAGTTGACCAGTATGCTGCAAACGCCTTTGCATATGTGTTTTGCCCTGACCCTGGTCTTCCTGTACAATCCGACGGACAAGGGCTACCAGAAAAAACTGAAGAAAAAGAATCCCGGCGCCACGGAAGCTGAACTGAACAAATGGGCGTGGACCCGCTGGATTGACATCATTTTCTATGCGGCGATCGTGTATGTGACAATCTATACGGTTAAAAACGTGGACCGCCTGGCGGCATACGATAAAGTTGTCGGAACACCGGGCGTTCAGGATTATGTCGCGATGATCTGTATTGTGGTGCTGCTCCTTGAGGCGGTGCGCCGTACCCTGGGCATGATCCTGTTCTGCTTCATCCTGATCTTTATCGCTTACGCCTGGACGGCGGGCATGTTCCCGAAGTCCTGGATCCTCTACACAAAAGCGGCTAAGACGCTCCTCAAGCAGCTGGAAAAATTCACAGAGGGCGTGACCATGGGCATGGCTGGCGTCTTCGGAACGCCGCTTGCCACTTCCTGTACGTCGCTGTTCTATTTCATTGTATTCGGTTCCTTCTTCTCTGAGTGCGGCGGTGGCAAGCTGCTCATCGACGTGGGCATGAAGTTCTCCAACAAGTCCTCCGGCGGCCCGGCGAAAGCGGCTGTCATTTCCTCCGGCCTCATGGGCATGGTTTCCGGTTCTGCCGTCGCGAACGTGGCGACCACCGGTGTTATGACCATTCCGATGATGAAGAAAATCGGATACGCGCCGGAAGAAGCCGGTGCGATCGAAGCGGTCGCTTCCACCGGCGGCCAGATCATGCCCCCGATCATGGGCGTCGGCGCCTTCATCATGGCGGAAACCCTGGGCGTGAACTATTTGTCCGTCGCGGCTTCCGCCCTCGTTCCCGCCGTTGCGTACTACTTCGGTGTGTTTGTCCTGGTCAGCTTCCTCGCGAAGAAACGTGCATCCAGGAGCAGGGCTTCCGAGAACGCGAAGATCGAAGTCAGGGAAAAGCTGCTTCCGCGCATGTATCTGCTGATCCCGGTCGTCGTGCTGATCTTTGAGATCCTGCAGGGCAAATCCCTGATGCGCTCCGGCATGTACGGTATCTTTACTTGCCTGCTGTGCAATGTCGTCAGCCTGGTTATTGCGCGGGTCCAGAAGAAGTCCGATAACAGTGTTGCCACCGATATCGTGAATGGTCTTCCGGAACATAACTTCGCCGGCCTCAAGCAGCTGTGGCAGTGCTGCCTGGACGGCGCAAAGTCTGCGGCTGAGATCGCCATCCCGACCGCAGCTTGCGGCATCATCATTGACGTCATGACCGAGCAGACCTCCCTCGCTACCAACCTGGCAAAGGTCATTGGCGGCCTGGGCATGGCCAATCTGTTCCCGGCGATGCTGATCGGCATGGTCGGCTGCATGATGCTTGGCATGGCTCTTCCGACCGTTGCAGCTTACCTCGTCGGCGTGACCCTGTTCGTTCCGACCATGCAGACGATGGGCGTTTCTCCTCTGGTTGCCAACATGTTCGTCTTCTACTACGGCATTATGGCGCAGATCACGCCGCCCGTCTGCGTCGCGTCCTACACGGCCGCGGGCATAGCGGACGCGGACGCCATGAAGACAGGCCTGCGCGGCATGCTCTTCGCGCTGGTCGGCTTCCTGGTTCCGTTCGTGTTTGTGTATAACCCGGCCATCATCCTGTTGGACACCAATATCGGCGTTGTCCTGAGCGCGACTACCTCCGCAGGCGGCTGGGTCCAGATCATCCTCGGCACCGCGCAGCTCCTGGCTGGAACGTACTTCCTGGCCACCACGGTTGCCGGTTTCTTCAAGAATGAGCTTCCCGTGTGGATGCGCGCCGGAACGTTCGTTGCGGCCATCCTGCTAATCACTCCGGAAAACATCACCTCAGTTATCGGCCTCGCCCTGGGCGTCGCCATCCTGTTCCTCAGCACGAAGATTCATCAGAAGGCCACAGCTTAACAAAGGCCCATAATCTCTAAGATCTCTGGAAAGCTTTTCCCTGCCTTGAACAGGACAGAAGAACAGGAAAAGCGCGCTCATAAAGCATGGCGCCGCTCCGATCGGAGCGGCGTTGATTTTGGTTTTGGGGCGATGGTAGGAAAGGACAGCGTATCAGACAGCTGTTTCCGTTCAATAGGTGTAATTCTCCACCTCGACCTTATCAGGATTTGTGTAAGGCGCAAGGGTGGAAACCATCTTTACGGGTTTGTCGTAGCGGTTGAGGACATAATGAATCTCACCCGGTTCGATGTGGATGAGCTGCCCCGGGGTCAAATGATTCACGACACCGTCAACGACGATGTCCACTTCACCTTCCAGGATGAAAAAGTTCTCTTCCATCACGTTGTGGTAATGCGCTTTGAAGTCCTGTCCAGGCTGGAACTGCACGAGGGCAAAGTTACTGCGCGGGCCTTTCATCAGGTATTTGGGCCCGCTGTCGCCGAAGCGGTATTCCCGCTCGTCTTCATGAACGATGAACATAAACGATAGTCTCCCTTCTGGCGGCATTCCTGCCGGTTTTCTTTTTTTGACGGGGAAACGGAATGCGCGGAACCCTTACAGGCCGGGCGCGATCCACATGTGCCGGGTGAGACCGCGGTCTGCCAGTTTCAGCTGCGCCAGGTATACCTCGCGCCAAGGGCCGTACATTTCCTCATAGATCTTATGATTCTCGGGGTTTGGCTGATAGACCTTATCCCATTTGACGAGATTCCGGGCCGCTTTGCTGATGCTTGCATAGAGGCCCGCGCCATAGCCGGCCAGGATTGCAGCGCCCAGCGCCGTCGCCTCGCGGACAACGGGCACTTTCACCGGGATACCCAGCACGTCAGCCACGATCTGACACCAGATTTCGCCTTTGCTGGCGCCGCCCGCAAAGACGACTTCTTCCGGCATATTCCCCGTCGCCTCGCGCACGAGTTCCATGTGCCCGCGGGTCACCAACGCGGTGTTTTCCATGATGGCGCGATAGAAGGTGTATTTATTGTACTTCTCCGGATCGAAGTCGAAATTCGTAAAGGTGGGGGAAGCGTGCTTCCAGGAAATGAAGTTCATGACGTCGGAAAAGGCGCACATCATGCCGTAGCAGCCGGCCGGGATCTTTTCGGCTTTCTCATTCATGAGCGCGTATGGATCGGTTCCGAGTTCGCGGGCTCTGCGGATCTCCTCCTGGCAGAAAGCGTCCCGGTACCAGCGCATGGCAAGGCCGGGCTTGAAAGCCAGCGCTTCGTATTGCCACATTCCGGGGACGGCATGACAGTTTACGCGCACGCGGCACTTTTCATCTGTGTCCGGCCGGTCCGTATTGAATTCATACTGCCAGAAGCTCCCGCCGAAGATGGCCGCCTGTCCCGCGTCCACCACGCCGACGCCGACGCAGCCCAGTTGCGCGTCCCCGCCGCCGACCACGACCTTCGTGCCCTCCGCAAGTCCCGTATCCCGTGCGCCTGCGGCGCTGACGGTTCCTGCGACCGTTCCGCATTCGATGGCGGGCGGGAAAATATCGTCCCGCAGGCCGACTTTCTTCATGATGGCCGG
The DNA here is from genome assembly GCA_024684665.1 of Clostridiales bacterium. The sequence goes on from JAIKWN010000087.1 coordinate 8,149, forward strand.
ATCCCAGGCGCGCGCTTTCAGGCTCATCATGCCGGTCGTGCTGCCATTGCTAGGCTCTACCGCAAGAATGCCTGTCAGCTTGTAGATCAGCCAGTCGTTGAACATGCCGACCTTTGCGATGCGCTCGTAAACTTCCGGCATTTTATTCTTGACCCAAAGAATGCGGGGCAGGGCGCCCAGAGCATAGGTTTCTCCCGATTCCAGGTAGATTTCCTTTTCCAACTCCGGATTCATGGAGATGAGCTCACCGACTTCGTCGGTGGAGCGGGCATCCACATTGGCGCAGGCCCAGATTTCTTTGCCATCAGCATCGTAGAGGACGATGCCCTCCCGCATACAGGTAGTTGCGACGGCGGCGATTTGTTTCGGGTCTATCCCCGTTTCCGCAAGCACGCCGCGGACGCATTCCGATGCCAGTCCCCAGTTGTGCGTCCAGTCAAAGTCCATACTGCCGGGCCATCGCGGGTCTTCCCGATGGGTCCACTCTCGCTGAACGCAAGAAATCTGGTTGCCTTCCGAATCGAACAGCACGGCGCGTACGCTTCCTGTGCCGGCGTCGATCGCGAGGAGATAGGGTGCTGCCATGATCGTTGCCTCCTTTTCCGCTTGAGCATTTATGAAATGCAGGCTTCTGCTATGAATATCAGGTAAGGATTCTTTCGGCGGTGCTGTCGTCCGTAATAAGGATATCTAGATATGCCCCCATAAGGGCAGCACGGATCGCTTCAGCTTTTACCGTTCCGGCTGCGACCCCCACGACGCGCTGAAGCGTTCGCAGGGTCTCAAGGGATGTGCCAATAAGGCGGCCTTCCACCGGACTATCCACCGGTGTACCATCTCGCATGAGAAAATGAGACAGCAGGTCGCCCACGGCGCCGCGCATTTTGAGATAGGCTAGGTCATTTTCGTTCAGAACACCGGTGCGGAAAATGGTCGCGTTTTCATCCATGGAACCAATGCCCACGACAGTGACCTGGGAAAGGGGAATCATGCGCAGGATACCGGATATGCTCTCTTCCAGCAGCATGGCGCCTGCCATTTCTGCTGAGGAAGCAAGAAGAGGAGCGGGAATGAGGCGCAGATGGGCGTTGAATGCCGCGGCGCGGGTATCCGGCAGGTAGGGACTGACGCCACCGGTCAAGGAAACACAGGTGATCGGTTCTTCCGCCACTGCGGCCAGATTGTTGAGCACCCGGTTCAGGGTATCGCCGTATCCGATGTTGATGACTGTATCCCGGTGGATGCGCTCTGCCAGGTACATACTGGCTGCCTCCGCAATATTCGCGTTGCACTGAGCAGGATCTTCCGGAGCTGGGACGATGAATGCGTCGGAAAGACCGTAGGCGTCCATCAGGCGCTGCTCGAGTTCGGTGCGTTTCGCGCTACCTTCCCGCAGATGGAAGCGGATAACGCCGGTGCGCCTTGCGCGGTCCAACAGCTTCACGACCCTCATGCGACCGATACCGAGCCGGTCGGAAATCTGCTGCTGGGTCATTTCCTGACTATAGTAGTACCAGGCGACCTTCGCGGTCAGCGCCTCTTCGTAATCCATACGTCCTCCGAAGAACAAAATCAAAACCGGCAAACAAATGTTCGCTCACACAGTATAGCACCGGATGAATGCGCTGTCAACGATTTGCAATGCTCTATTACAAATGATTGAACAAGTTAATGATGATTTCTTTGGAGGAACCAACGGATTTCAATATGAGGGCGCTGCATTCTTTTTAAAAAGTATCGGAAAATTTGTCGGCTATTTTCCGGATGGGTCCTACAGGTGTTGACAAAGCGAGGCGAACGGGGTATCATAGAAAAGCAAAAACAGGAATGGCTGAACATTTGTTTAATCCGTCGGGATGGAGGGATACGCCATGGCGCAGGAGAACACCGCAAGGCTCTCGGTTCGCGGCGTTACCAAAGCCTTTGGGTCCAACGTCGTTCTGAAAGGGATCGACCTGGACGTGGCGCCAGGCTCCGTACTAGCGCTCATCGGCGGGAACGGCGCTGGGAAGAGCACGCTGGTCAAGATCATCATGGGCATCTATCAGGCGGACAGCGGCGAGATTTTTCTTGAAGGACTGCCCTGCCGCTTGGGCAGTCCCTCAGCCTCGCTAGCTGCTGGCATTTATATGGTTCCTCAGGAACCAATGCTCTTCCCCAATATGACCGTTCTCGAGAATATCCTGATGGGATTCCATGAGGGTGAGCCTGAGTTGCGGCGACGCTTGGACGAGCATATGCGGGAACTGGATTTTCACTTGAACCTTTCCCGTAAGGCCGGAACCCTCTCCATTGCGGAGCAGCAGCTGGTCGAGATCCTCCGAGGCCTCATGCGGGAGGCGAAGCTTCTGATCCTGGACGAGCCCACCAGCGCGCTAACCTTTGGCGAAGTGCAGGCGCTCTTCCGGGTCGTACAGGACCTGAAGGCACGCGGCATCAGTATGATCTACATTACCCACCGACTCAACGAGGTCTTTGAGATTGCGACGGATGTAGCTATCATGCGCGACGGCGCGATCACTCTGCGTGGACCGGTAGGGGAATTCAACAAAGAGATGCTTATTCGCGGTCTGTTGCCGGGCGATGCGGAGGTCCGCGTTCCCGGTGGAGATACGGATATCCCCGTTCCTTATGAAACTCTGAAACCGGTGCTTCAGGTCAGGCATCTCACGGGATATGGCTTTACGGACATCTCTTTTGACTTGTACCCGGGAGAAATTCTGGGGATTGCCGGCGTGGTCGGTGCAGGGCGGACGGAACTGATCAGCACCATCTTCGGCCGGGACAAGGTCCTTTCTGGACAGGTTCTTCTGGAAGGGAAGGATATTACCGGGCTTTCCACTGGCCAGATTCTGAAGGAAGGTATCAATTTCGTTCCGGAAGACCGGCATTATCACGGACTATTCAAAATCCGCTCTATCTCTTCCAATACAACGTCCGCCCTTCTGGGGACGGATGAGATTGGTAAAGCCAACATCAACCGTCGCCGGCAGAAAGAGATCGCGCAGAAATATGTCGATGAATTCCGCACGAAGATCGTCTCACTCGAAGATCTCATCGGCGGGCTTTCTGGTGGAAACCAGCAGAAGGTTGTAATTGGCAGGGCGCTTTCCACGTCGCCCAAGGTCGTGATTCTGGATGAACCGACCCGCGGCATCGACGCGGCTGCCCGCGGTGATGTGTATAACATCATTCATCAATTAAAAGCTGCCGGCGTGGCGGTTCTCATGGTTTCCTCCGACATTGAAGAAGTTGTTGAACTAGCCGACCGCGCGATCACGGTCTACCGGGGACGCATCAACGGCGAGTTCCGCCGGGAAGAGATCACCCAGGACAGCCTGACCTCCGCTTCCTTCGGAATCGGGCAGGAAAAGGCGGTGACGGTATGAAAACACTCCGGAATCTGTTTCGGGCGCGATGGATGTCAAGCCTTGTTTTCCTTATTCTCCTTTTCCTGATCACCGGAATCGCAGACAGTGCTTTCTTGAATTACAGCAATATCATTACTTGCTTCAATACGGCGACCATGTATACGCTTCTCGCTATCGGGATCGCATTTGTCATCATGACCGGGGAGATCGACGTCTCCATCGGCGCGATTCTGGGACTTTCAGCCGCTGTCACTGGGCTGATTGCCAAAAGCAGCGGCGGCATCCTGCAGATGCTCTTCTGCTGCGTGCTGATCGGCGCAGCAGTAGGGCTGTTCAACGGTGTGGGAGTAGCTTTCTTCGGCGTGCCATCTCTCATCTTCACATTGGGAACCAACGGCGTGCTTCGGGGAATCATTTATATCGTGACGGACGGGCGTACGGTTGAGAACTTCGGTGCCGCTTTTTCTGGCATCGGGAACCGCGTGCTCTTTGCGGAGATCTCCGTCTATTATGCGGTAACGCTCGTTTTTGTGGCTCTTGCTCACCTTGTGCTTACCCGAACCCGACGGGGCAAGTACTTTATCGCGGTGGGTGATAACCCAGGCGGGGCGAATCTCGTCGGCATTTCCGTGCTCAGGACCAAATTGCTGGCTTATGTGCTCTGCGGTGTGTTTGCCGGAATGGGCGGATTCGTGTTCGCTTCAAAGTACGGCCAAGTCATGAACACTGCGGGCAACGGTTACGAAATGACTGCCATTGCGGCCTGCGTGTTGGGTGGGATTTCACTCTCTGGCGGTCTCGGCAACATGCTGGGCGCCGCTATCGGAGCGGTGATCATGTCTTCCATCTCGAGGCTTCTGGTCTTCATTGGCTTGCCATCCACTTACGACAACACGATCACGGGCGTCATGCTGATCCTCATCGTGGTAGTGGACGCACTGACCCAGCGTCGTGCTATCGAGATGGCGAGAAGAAAACGTCTCCTTTCCCGGGCATCGGTCGGCAGCGCGGAAGGAGGGAAGGCATGAAGTTTTTGAAGCGCCTTTTCAGGCGGTGGGAGGCTTTCCTCGTTCTGTTCCTGATCCTTGAGTTTGTGGTATTTGGCGCGGTGAACCCGAAGTTCCTGAAACCCGCCTCCATCATGAACAGTATCGTCAATTACATTAGCGTCTGCATCATCTCTCTCTTCGTAACACTGGTGCTCATCACCGGCGGAATTGACATCCAGGTGGCTTCCATCATCGGTCTAACCAGCATCATCGAGGGCGTACTCTGGAGCGACGCCGGCTGGAACATTTGGGCTGCGGTGGCGGCGGCTGCGCTAGCCGCGGCGGCTTGCGGCGCTCTCTCCGGCTTTTTCATCGCTTACTGCGGTGTGCAGCCCATGGTAGTGACTCTGGGCGGAAGCTTCCTCTATTCCGGGCTCGCGCTGCTCGTCTCCGGCATGTCCGCTACTCCCGCCTATCAGGGGATCAGCGGCTTCCCAGCGAAGGAAGGAAAAGTTTTCCGAGATTTCCGCTTCCTTGGCAAGGGAGAGATTTTCGGTGTGCCGACACAGATCGTGATCTATGTCGTTCTCATCGTTTTCTGTGCCTGGCTGCTGCATCGTACGAAATACGGCGAGCGGCTGTACCTCATCGGCGTTAACCGACAGGCTGCGGAATATTCCGGAATCCACACCCGCAGCGTGATCCTCAGCACCTATGTTCTTTCCGCTGTCAGCGCTGCCTTGGCCGGAACGCTGCTCACAGCGAATGTGAACTCCGCTAAATACAATCTGGGCGGGGGATATACGCTTGCCATTATCACCGCGGTCGTCTTGGGCGGGACCAGTAACAACGGCGGCAAGGGGAGCATTCTGGGAACGGTACTTGCGAGCCTCATCATCTGTATCCTGCGTTACGGACTGCCGCTCTGCTTTGGCGTCAGCACGCAGAATCTGGACCTGCCGGTGGGCATCATCCTGGTGCTTGTCGTTCTGGGCCGTGAGATTGCGGGGCGGAACATGATCGGCGAAGCGGTGAAAAAGCTGCGCCGCCGCAGGGGCGCCTGATACGGCTTTTCATTTTGTATTTCAAGGGGCGCGGAACCACGCCTCCTGAGATAAATATTTTTGAGGAGGAACCCATCATGAAGAAAGTCCTCTCGATGATCCTGGCGCTTTGCGTGATCTTCACGCTGGCGTCCGCGGCGCTTGCAGACGGCAAGAGCCCGGTTGACGGAATGACGGTTGCCTTCATCCCGAAGGTTTCCGGCAACTCCTTCTTCGAGGCAGCCAACGACGGCGCGCAGAAGTATGCGGCGGGCTGGGGCCTTACGGTTGACTACATTGGCTCTCCGGATGCCTCTGTCACCACGCAGCTGGAGCTGATCCAGCAGGCGATCGACAAGGGCGTGGACGCTATCTGTATCTCTTCCGTGGACGCTACCGCGCTGGATGAGAAGCTGCAGGAAGCACAGGACGCTGGCATCTATGTCAGCACCTGGGACTCCGACGTGTCTCCTGACTCCCGTGCGCTGATGGTTTCCCAGGGCACCGCGGCGGTTCTTGGCCCGATGCTGGTGGAAATGGGCGTCGAGTCCCTGAAGGAACGCGGTGTGGACGTGAACGGCGAAGTCAAGTACGTCTGGCACTTCTCCAACCCCTCCGTTGCGGACCAGAACAGCTGGTACGTGGCTGGTGAGCAGTACATCAAGGATACCTATCCTACTTGGGTTGCGATCCATGATCCCTACTATTCCGAGCAGGATCCGGCGAAGTCCGTCTCCATCGGCGAGGCTCTTCTTGAGGCGAACCCCGACGTGGATCTCATCATCTGCAACGACTCCACTGCTCTTCCGGGTCAGTGTGGCGCTGCCCAGAACAAAGGCCTGACCGCGAAGGACGTCACCATTACCGGCTTCTGCCCGCCCTCCGGTATGACCACCTATCTGGAGAACGGCATCTGCACCCGCTGGGGCCTGTGGGACTGCGGCATCCAGGGCGCGATGGGCTGCTACCTGGCGGCTTATATCTCTGCCGGCAACACCGTGCACGTGGGCGACAAAGTTGACATCCCGGACATCGGCGCGGTCGAGATTCTTGCAAACAGTGACCTTGTGGAAGGCCAGGAGACCGCTGCGGAGAACAACGGCGTTGTGCTTCTGCCCGAGCGTGTTGTCTTCACCGCGGAGAACGTGGCGAATTATCCCTTCTGATGAAGGAACCGAAGGGGCCGCAAGGCTCCTTCTCTTTGGCCGCGCGGGCGGCAGGACGCCTCTCGCGGCCTCTCATGTCAATTTCAACCGACGGAAAGGAGCGGACCTCCCATGGCGGATAAAGACGGGCTCAAAGTGGCCAAGGACTATCATACTGAAACCCCGTTTGCAAACAGTGTGCCTTTCTATGTAAAAGGAGCGAATAATCTCGACTGGGGGATGAAAAAACACCTGGCGAACATCTTCAATCCAAAGAGCGGCAACACCGTGATGTTCGCCTTTGACCACGGCTATTTTATGGGTTCCACCGCGGGACTGGAGCGACTGGACCTCGTGATCCCGAAGCTGATGGGGGAGATGGACTGCCTGATGGGCACCCGTGGAGCGCTTCGCGGCTGTGTTCCGCCGGAGAACCGCAAGGCTATCGCCCTGCGCGTTTCTTCCGGCTCCTCCATGCTGAACGACGACCTCAGCCACGAAGTGGTGGCGGTAGACGTCGAAGACGCCATCCGCATGAACGCAGACTGCATGGCGGTGCAGACCTTCATTGGCGCGGACGGGCAACTTGCCTCCATCGATAACCTGAGCCGGGTGATCAACGCCGGCTTCCGCTACAGCATCCCGACGCTTGGCGTTGTCGCGGTGGGCAAGGAGATGGCGAGGACATCCCGCTTCTTCAAGCTGGCGACCCGCATCATTGCGGAGATGGGCGTGCAGCTGGTCAAGACTTACTACTTCGAGGATCCGGACGATCCGAACGGCTTCGAAGAAGTCGTAGCGGCCTGTCCGGTGCCGATCGTCGTCGCCGGCGGAAAGAAACTTCCGGAGCAGGAAGCGCTGACCATGGCATACAATTCGATTCAGTGTGGCGCCCGGGGCCTCGATATGGGGCGGAATATCTTCCAGTCCCCGCATTCCGTCGAGATGGCGAGGGCAATCCGGAAGATCGTGCATGAAGGCGCAACGGACAAGGAAGCCTTCGAATTCTATCAGGACGCGATTCATGCGTAAGCCGATTGACGAATTAAAGAACACATGATAATCTGTGGACAGGGGCGTTTGCCTCTGTCCATCTTTACATATTCTCTTCAGGAGGCCGATTATGGTTCTTTCCATCGCCCGCATGGTCATTCCCGTAGTGTGCACCTTTCTCCTTGGCTGTTTCTGCAAACAGAAGAAGATTCTTTCCCAGGAGGGGCTCTTCGGCATCCGCTCACTGGTCAGCAACGTGCTTCTGCCCGTCACGCTGTTCAACGCTTTCTTCACGGCAGAATATTCCGCCAGGATCGCCCTGACCTTTGGGACGGTATTTTTCTGCTGCTCTCTGGGACTTCTGGCAGGCTTTCTTCTGCGCCACTTGGCTGCGCCCTACGGCAAGTTCATGCCTTTCCTGGTTACAAACTTTGAGGGCGGGATGCTGGGCTACGCGCTTTATAGTCTTCTTTATCCCGGAATGACCTCAACCTTTGCAATGGCGGACATCGGCCAGACCCTCTCGGCGCACACGGTTTTCCTCTTTGCGCTTGTGGCGGTTTCCGGCGGGAACGCCTCGCCGCTGCAGACGATGAAGCGCGCCATTCGCACCCCCGCGCTGATTGGCTCTCTTCTCGGCGTGCTTCTCGGGATCCTTGGCCTTGGAAAGACGGTCACAGCGCATCCGGCGGGTGGTATCCTCACGGATCTCATTTCGTTTGTCACAGCGCCAACCTCTGCGCTCATCCTTATCATCGTTGGATACGATCTCAGCTTCCGGCGCGACCTGATGCGCCCGGTCGGGATCACCATGGTCATCCGCTTTGCCGTTATGGTGGCACTTGTTGCGGCCAGTTACGCTGTTATTTTTCACTTCATTCCTTTTGAAAAACCGCTCTTTGTTGCGCTCCTGCTTGCCTGGAGCCTGCCAGCGCCTTTTATTGTACCGCTCTACGCGGACGTAACCGGGCATGCGGATTTCATTTCGACCACCTTGTCCGTGCAGACGATTCTTTCCATTCTTCTGTTCGTCGCGGTGGCTGCCTATTCCCTGGCTTGATCGGGCAGGGAAGCAAAATCTGAAACAGAATTCATAAATATTACACTTGCTATTACAAAACCGCGGCAGAATCGCCGCGGTTTCGCAATATATTGTTGACAGTCTCGAAAGAAAATGCTATTATGACCAATGAAAAAGTCGGGCCTTAACAATCCCGAAACAATTTCTTAACCTCATTGGCCCACATAATGCGGGGATAAGGAGATGGATGACATGAAACGAATTATCAGCCTTCTGCTCGTGTTCACCATGATGGTAGGCATTCTGCCGACACAGGGGCTTGCGGAAGAGTTCTTCAGCGAGGAATCCTTCGGTGCGGCATCCAATCATGATGAAACCTTCTTTGAAGACGACGATTTTTCTGCTTTCTTCTCTGATATAGAAGAAGAAGATCTCGGCGCTTTTTTCGAAGAGCCTGCAAAGGCGGAAGAGCGCGCGGCGGACGATTCTGCCTCATCGACGCCGGTAGAGGAGAGTTTTGTTGCGCAAGCGCCTGCAGGGGAAGCTTCTGCTCTCGAAGAGAACTTTTCCGAGGATCTTTTCGGTGCGGGAACTGAGTTCGTAGAGGAACCGGAAACCGTACCAGAGGAAGAACTCGTACAGTACGAAGTTGCTCCCGAAGAGACTGTCGAAACGGAAGAAGCGGCCGATGCGGTTCAGGCCGAAGAAACTGCGGAAGCTGTTGAGGCGACCGGTGAAGCAGAAGCGGCTGCTGTTCCGGAGACGACAGCTGCGGAATCTCAGCCTGCTGCCGAGGATCAGGCCGGTGATGTGGCCGAGGAACTGGAAGCCCGGGACGCCGAACTGGACGCCGAAGCGGAAGAGTTGGAGAGCCGCGGCGCTATCACAACGCTTGAGTTGGTGACCGTGGATACGTATTACGATGGCACGACTATGAGCGTCGGTTTTATCTGGGATAAATATACCAATGCAAACCTGGCTGACTTCATTGTGCGTTACAGCACATCCCAAAGCAGTCTGAGTGATTCGTCATGCTCCTCCGTAGTATTGGCACCGTATGATTATACTGATCCTAAAACAGGTAAACCGTATTCAAGAGCTGCTACTACAAGTATTCCGTATGTGGCCAATACGCTCTATTTTGCTGTCGTTCCGAGAAATGCTAGCGGAGAACCGCTGGAGCAGATTTCCAATGTGGTCAGCTGGACGCCGGCCCCCCCGGATGTGTCTCTGTTTACTGCGACTGCAGTCCCCGGAGATGCCGGAAAGGTTCATTTCGAGTGGTCGAATATGTCGGCCTATCCCAACATAGAGGGATATCTGCTCTATGAAGGAAATACTTTAAAGAGTACCTGTGAGGTAACCTCTTTGAATCCGGAGACGTGGGATCTGGATGGATACACCACGGTAGGGAAAACCTATACGTTCATGCTTTACACCTATATCGACAAGAACTCAAATCATGTATATGACGAAGGGATAGATTTGCGGAGCAAAGGCGTAGGGGTGGATTATATTGTTGCCCCCGCGACGCCTTTAATCAACAAGGTGATAAACGTAACGACGACCAGCGTTGAGGTAAGCTGGACGGCTGTAAAGCAGAGCATCAGCGGATACCGGGTGTTCTGGTATGAGGACGGAAAAGGAATCGACTATGAGAACACAAGTAATTATATTGATGTCGGCAAATCCGCAACGAAGTGCACCATCGAGGGACTGACGCCACTGTGGAAGTATTGTTTTGTCATGAAATCCTACGTAACCGGAAGCGCGACGGATGAGGATGGATTGCCAGCCAAGGAATTCAGCGAACCCAGTAATATCGTTACTAAATATTGCCTGCCTGGTGTCGTTCAGGGCGCAAAGGCGACCTATAATAGCACTTCCAATACCGTTACCATCGATTGGGAAAATCAGCAAAAAATCGACGGGAATATTAACGGATACGCGATCTATTATGTCGTGGATGAGCTCGACAGCTTCACAAAGACTTACATTAATACGAAGCGGATCCCGGCTTCCGGTTATCTCGGCGGAGGCCTCGATACCTATACACCGGATGCCTCGCTGCTCAACCCGAAGTATGGCGAACGCTATTATTTCAAAATGGTTGCTTCCTATGGATCCAACGAAGGCTACTTTGAAGACGCCATCATTTTCCCGGAGCATTCTCTCATAATTGTTCCACCTAAGGTACAGGAACTGAAAGCTACCAGCCTTGGTCTTGTCGGATCCAGCTATCAGATGCAATTGGACTGGAAATCGCTGGGTGTGGGCGTCACATATCGGGTGCAGCGAAGCACGACTGCTACCTTCAAAACCCCTGTTGAAGTCGCTCCCGCTGTTACCGGAACCACCTTTGTTGATACGGGGCTTGAGCTGGGCAAGACCTATTATTACCGCGTTCTCGGTTACGTACCATACACGACCGGTTCCGGAAATGCGGAAGGCGAATGGAGCGATGTCGTTACCGCTATGGCGTCGCCTGCAGATCCGACAATTCTCTATATTGAGGATTACACAGTGACCGGCGGTATTCCCGATCCGGCTCTTGCTGTGGAAGCCTGCGGACTCAATGTGAAATGGAATCCGGTCGCCGGTGTTGACGGATATTATGTAACCTTGTACGACGCCTATTTGGCAAAGCAGGTAGGCACGAAGGTCAACATCAAAGGCGATATGAACGACACTTACACGTTCAAGAACCTGACGGCCAGCGAACCCTATTACGCGATCGTTCAGTCCTACCTTGGCAAGGCTATCAGTCCCGGCGCGAAGTCTTCGACATTGGCACCGATACTTTGGATTCCGCAGAATACAGCGCCCTATAACTATACGGTCACTCCAGTGAGCGCGACCAGCGTAAAGGTTTCCTGGCCTGCTTTTAAGGGCGTGAAGGGCTATTACGTGAATGTCGTAGCAAACGGCGCACCGCCCGTGGATGGAACATTTACGACGATCGTCGATGCGAAGGTCGAGACGAACAGCTATACCATCAAGGGCATTAAGACGGGTTATAAATACGACGTAACAGTTGCTTCGTTTACCATAGCGCAGGGCAAGGAGATCCGTTCTGACAAGCCCTCAAGCCAGGTACAGGGCACAGGAGCCGGATTTGATACGCCGATCTCGACTGATAGCAGCAGCTACAACTGGCCTCCCTGCAATAGCGCGCATACAGAGACCGTTCAGGCGCTGCCGCAGAAGATTACCGGACTGAAACTGTCCATGAAGAATGACGCGGACGGAAATCCGTACGCATATCTCACATGGAACAAGGTTGCCGGTCTTGATGAGGTCAACGGCGGCTATCTGGTGACGCGTATCGAGGACGGTGAGGTATTCACCATAAAAGGATCGGATTCGAATTCCTTTACGGACAATACGATTCTTGCATCGACCCTCCCATATAAGCCTGGCGACACGGTGAGCTACAAGGTCTGCGCTTTCGTGGATATGCTCAACGAAGCAGATATCACTAAGTACGCAAAGGGAGAAGAATCCCCGGTAGTTTCGGGCATTCTAAAAGTTCCGGGGCCAGTGGTCAAGGTTGAGAATACATCAACCGGACTGATCGAGTTGAAATGGGATACGCCAGCTTGGCTGGTGGGATTCACTGACATTGAGTATAATATTTATCGAGCAAAAGGCTCACAGAGCTTCACAAAGGCAATTCATGTTAAGAAGGTTGCTTATGATTCTTCTGAGAAATACTCTTGGATAGACCCCGATACGCCGCTTACCGCGGACGGGAAAAAGTACTATTATTGGGTTGTCTCTACGATTGCTTCTACGGGACAGCAGTATGGAAAAACCGGCCCGAAACTAGGCATGGTAAGCGGCCCGCCGGTGTCTTCGCTGATCTGTTCTGGAGTAGAGGCCCGAAGAGTGACGCTTTCTTGGCCGGCAACACTTGGCGTGAAGGGATATGTGATCTACAGCAGTACAGATAATGGCACAACTTGGAAAAAGGTTAAGGCTGTTGGCAAGAGTAAGGTCAGTTATACGGTGAAAAAACTGGGATATCACCAGGAGTACCAGTTTGCCATTTCCGCAAAGTATAAGGGCGGCGCACTCAGCCAGAAACAGACCCTGACGTCTCCTGTAAAGACTGCTTTCTCCGCTGTAACGCCGACAAACATGACCGTAACGAACGGGACGACTTCTAAGCTCTCCTGGACGAAGGTCCCCGACGCGACCGGATACCGCGTGGCGTTGTATGACAGTGCCACAAACACATGGAAAAAGTATACCACCAAGAAGAACAAGATCACCATTAAGGATCTGCCAGTGGGAACGCAGTACGATTACTATGTGTATCCGTACATCACCTGGCATGATGTGACCTATCCGGGTGATATAGAAAACTTTATTTTCTGGGACAGCGAGTATCAGAACAGTACCTATTATGGGGCAGCGTGTGTATATGTTGGGCCCAAAGCGCCTTCCAGCCTGAAGATTACGAAGGTCAGTTCGGGTTATGCGAACTTTACATGGAAAGAAGTAAACTTCAACAGCATCACGTTGCAGTACAGGCTTGAGTATTCTTTAGATGGTAAGACCTGGACCAAACTGACAGATACGACTGGAACGCAGTACTCGATGACAGCTCCGCTGGTAGGCACATACTTCTTCCGCGTAATACCGTACTATGAAGCGGACGGAAAGACCTATTTCGGAACGCCCAGAAAGAAGAAGGCAACGCTCTGATCCTGAACTCCATGCAGCTGAGCCCCGCATACTGCGGGGCTCGCTTTTTCTGAAGGGCGGAACTGTCGAAAAATATGATAATCACTCAAAATGCTCTTTACAAAACCCCGACTCTATGTTATTATGTCCGGCGGCTTGAACCGCAGGCGCGGAGGTGCGTTTCTTCCCGGACGGCGTTCCATGCCCGCGGCGATTCGCAGAATAATTTGGAGGGAAAAGAAAATGGATAAGGCACTTAAAGAGTCGATCATCAAGGAGTATGCGCGCCATGAGGGCGACACAGGTTCTCCCGAGGTGCAGATCGCGCTGCTCACGTACCGCATCAACCATCTGAACGAGCATCTGAGGACCCATAAGAAGGATCATCATTCCCATCGCGGTCTGCTGCTCATGGTCGGACAGCGCCGCAGCATGATGGATTATCTGCGCCGCATTGATATCGAGCGGTATCGGGCACTGATTGCCAAGCTTGGCCTGCGTAAGTAAGATCTTACTCTGCCAGCGAGGGGTTGATTCCCAGATGACCGTCGTTTGGGAGCTTTGCTGCCTGAGCGACGGTCTCTTTTTTCGGATGTCAGCATATGGATTCCCTGGGTGGAGGAACCACCGGGGGAGTTGAAAGGAGTCATGAATGGAAAAAACATACAGCATGGAACTGGCCGGCCGGACGCTCAGCCTTGAGTTCGGAAAATACTGCGGACAGGCCAACGGTTCCGTATTCGTTCACCTGGGCGACACGGTCGTGATGGTGAACGTGACGGCGGCGGAAACGCCGCGTGAGGGACAGGATTTCTTCCCGCTCAGCGTAGATTTTGAGGAGAAGTTGTATTCCGTCGGAAAGATCCCTGGCGGATTCATCAAGCGGGAAGGCCGCCCTTCCGAGAAAGCGACCCTGACAGCCCGGCTCATCGACAGGCCGCTTCGCCCGCTTTTCAATAAGGGCATGCGGAACGATGTGCAGGTGGTCTGCACCGTCCTCTCTGTGGAGCAGGATGTGCCACCAGATATCCCCGCGATGATCGGCGCCTCCGCTGCGATTGCTATCAGCGATATTCCCTGGGCGGGTCCGATCGGCGGCGTATCCGTCGGACTGGTGAACGGCGAGGTCGTCATCAACCCGAATCTGGAAGAGCGCGCTGCATCGAAGCTGAACCTGACTGTCGCTGGCACTGACGAGGCTGTCCTCATGGTGGAGGCGGGTGCGAAGGAAATCAGCGAGGATGATATGCTCCGCGCTATCCTGACCGGGCACGAAGAAATCAAGAAGATCGTCGCTTTCCAGAAAGAAATCGTGGCGGAAATCGGCAAAGAGAAAGCTGAATTCCCGATTACGGAAACCGGCGAGGACGTGAAAGAAGCGGTTCACCGGGATTTCCTTTCCCGTATGGAATGGGCCTTCGAGGCTTTTGACCGGCATGAGCGTGGGAAGAGGGAAAAGGAAGTCGCTGCCGAAGCGCACGAGAAATACGCGGTCCAGTTTGAAGGACGGCTCTCTGAGGTGGACGACGCGCTGTACTATCTCAGCAAAGAAGTCATGCGCCGCAAGATCCTGGATCATGGAGTCCGCCCCGACGGCCGCAGCCTGACGGAAATCCGCCCGATCTGGTGCGAGACCGGCGTTCTTCCGCGTACGCATGGTTCCGGCGTCTTCACCCGCGGTGAAACGCAGGTCATGTCCATCGCGACCCTTGCCCCCGTCAGCGAGGCGCAGGTCATAGAGGGCTTGGGTCCGGAAACCAGCGAGCGGTATATGCACAACTACAACATGCCGCCTTACGCTTCCGGCGAAGCGGGCCGCATGAAGAGCCCCGGTCGGCGGGAAATCGGCCACGGTGCTCTGGCGAAACGCGCCCTGGAGCCCGTGATCCCCGCGGTGGAAGACTTCCCCTATGCAATCCGGGTGGTCAGCGAAGTACTCAGCTCCAACGGATCCACTTCTCAGGCTTCCGTATGCGGCTCTACCCTGGCGCTCATGGACGCGGGCGTTCCCATCACAGCGCCGGTGGCCGGCGTGGCTATGGGGCTCATCAAGGACACGGAAAGCGATAAGGTTTCCGTCCTGACAGATATCCAGGGCCTTGAGGACTTCCTGGGCGATATGGATTTCAAGGTGGCCGGTACGATGAACGGCATCACCGCCATCCAGATGGACATCAAGATCAAGGGCATCGACGAGGCGATCCTCCGCCAGGCGCTTTCTCAGGCATTGGATGGCCGGCTCTTCATCCTGAAGAAAATGCTGGACGTGCTGCCGCAGCCGAGAGAGAACCTTTCTCCCTATGCGCCGAAGATCATGCACTTCATGATCAATCCGGAGAAAATCGCCGAGGTCATCGGTCCCCGCGGCAAGATGATCAACAAGATCATCGACGAGACGGGCGTCAAGATCGATATCGAGGATGACGGAAGCGTCTTCATCGCGACTTCGGATGCGGAAGCGGCCGACAAAGCGCGCCGCCTGATCGAAGGCATCGCGAAAGATATCGAGGTCGGCGAGGTCTATCTCGGCAAGGTCGTCCGTATCATGAATTTCGGCGTCTTCGTCGAGCTTCTGCCCGGCAAGGATGGCATGATCCACATTTCGAAGCTGGCTAAGGGACGCGTTGAGAAGTGCGAGGACGTGGTCTCGATCGGCGACGAACTGGAGGTCAAGGTTGCGGAGATCGACGCACAGGGACGCGTCAATCTCATCCGCAACGACATCGATTACGGCCACAGCAGCGATGCTCCGCGCCGTACCGCCGGCCAGCGGCCGCCCAGAAGAGAGAGCGGCAACCACTGAAACGCAAACGGTGAAAAAAACTCATCGGATCAGTCCGGTGAGCTTTTTTATTCACTTTTCTCAGATTCTTCAGTCGCCGATGGTGACAGTTCCGTTCATGCCGGGGAGGAGGGGAACAGAATCCGGCAGGGAAATGCGCAGGTCGAAATAGGTGGCGTTGGTGCGCTTTTCGCCGAGGGGGCGAATCTGAAGCACTACACCCGTGAAGGTCTGCCCGGGCCATGCGTCCAGCGTATATGAGAGAGTATCCCCGACATGGACCCGGGAGTAGTCCAGCTCATCCATGTCGCAGGAAAGCTGCAGCTGGGAGAGATCGGCGATTTCGCACAGCAGTTGTCCGCGAAGCACCTGCGAGCCTGATGCAACCGCCAGCTTAGTGATGGCTCCGCTCACGGGCGCTTCGATCGTGCGGTCCGCATCCTTCGGACTGTCTGCGCCGATGGTTTCAAAAAGCAGATCACCGACGGCAACGGAATCGCCCGGATTCACATGCACATCGGAAATGCGTCCGGCAGCGATGACGCTGACGTCGGGCATGCGGCGCACAATGCCTCGCCCGGTGGACGTTCCGTCCCGGTAGCAGCGTACAACATCGTCCAGATCGAAATGCCCGGAGACGATTTCCACGGCATACCGCTGTCCCTGCACCCACATGACCCGGCCCTGCCCCCGCTCCGAGCCGCTGCGGAGGGTCAGCAATTCACCGGCGTGCATCCATTTGGCGGAATCAGAGGTTACGCTTTCCGCCCCCGCGTCGATGTAACGGGCGGGAACAGCCTCGATCACCGCGATTGAACCATAGCGCTCCGTAACAGCGCGGGCGTCGTCTCCCTTGCCGGCGAAGACCGCGGATACGATCCCCGCGCGGCCCGCGTAGACCGGCTCCGCGTCCATCGTAAAGAGTATGTCTCCCGCCTGGACCTCGTCTCCCTGCAGGACATCGAAGGGAAGCAGCATCCCGGAGAAAGGAGCGGTCAGTTTCACCGTGTGGGGCGCCACGATGATGGCGTCCGCTGTGGAGGCGAGAGCGGAAACGGGAAGCAGGAATAGGAAAGCGAGGAAGAAGAGAAACGGTTTTGGCATGGCGGATTCCTTTCATACTTCATTCAACGGATTTCAGCGCCTCGACCATATCGATGGCGCGCACCTTGCGGGTGAGCAGCAACTGGATGAGGAGGGAAAAGCCAAATGTGATGGCCGAGCAGAGGAGGATGGTGGAGACCTCCGGCCTTCCATAATAGCGCATCGTCTCTGATTCGCAGACCCGAAGGACGATAAAGGTCAGGCTGATGCCCGGGCGGATGCCGAAAAGAATACCGAGCACTGTAAGGATCACGTTCTCTGACAGGATGAGCCTGCGGATCTCCCACTGATGATATCCGAGCACCTTCAGCGTCGCGTACTCTCGTGTGCGCTCCGTAAAGTTCATGAGACCCATGTTGTAGCAGATGACGAAAGCCAAGGCAAGCGCGATGCCTTCAAGCACCCGGAAAACTGTAGACAGCGTATCCAGCATCTCAAGTGTTTCCAGCACCTGCTCTCGTGGATCATCGATGCGGTCCACTTCGTCCATACGGGAAAGTGTCTGCAAAGCTTCTTCCGTGGGATTCAGCAGGTAGATGGAAGTCGGGACGAATTCTCCTTTGCGCAGCCCCTCCCAGGTGCTGCGATTCAGATAGACGCCCTGGGAGAAATTGTTATATACGATGGCGCCGCAGCGCAGGTGGATCGCCCGGTTATCGCCCGGAAGGGTCATGCTGAGGAAGTCGCCCACCTGAATTCTCAGCACCTCAGACAGCTTTTCCGTAACGGCTGCCTCACCTGCGGGCAGAGGCACTAGTGTAGCGTCTTTTCCGAGGCAGAGAAGTTCCTGATCGTCTTTCAGGACAGTGAGCTGAGTCGTTCGCTCGCCGTCGGGAACCGAAACGCTGACCGAACGGGTCATAACGCATTCCACCCGCTCGGCGGGAAGGCGGCGCTCATAGCTCTCCGCCGTACCCGTTTCACCCTTCAGTTGAACGGTGCGGGTCGAACGGACCACCTTTCCGTAATGCTCCTCAGTCATGCGCGTGACAGAATCCTGCAGCCCCATGGAGAGGATGAGCAACATGTTGCAGAAGAGAATGCCGAGAAGGAACATAAAGGAACGAAGTTTGTTGCGCAGCAGGTTCCGCGCCACGGTCTTAGCGTTGAAGCTCATGCGCTGCCATATCGGCGTGACGCGTTCCAACAGGATACGCCGCCCGTCCTTCGGGGGCTTGGGGCGCAGCAGGGCGGCGGTGGTTTCCCGGGAGGCTTTCTGGTAAGAGATATGGCAAATGCCGGTGGCTAGGAATACCGTAAGAAACACCATACCCCAGGCTGCGGGGGAAATCGGCGGGCGGATTCGGAAGGGGAGTTCGCTCTGGCTCATGAGGGCGTTCCAGAGGACGTCCGGAAGCGTCCAGTGCCCCGTGAGAAGTCCGATGATCGCGCCGGCAAAACTTGGCACGATGGCATAGGAGAGATAGTGTCGGCGGATCTGCCTGGCGGGGAAGCCAAGCGCCCTTAGCGTTCCCATCTGCAACCGTTGGCTGTCGATCATGCGGGAAAGCGTCGTCATCACGATCATGCAGGCGATGAAATAGGCCAGGATCGGGAAGATATAGGTCATGTTCCGGAACATCTGGGCGTCGTTCTCGATGCGCAGCGTGCTCATATGGGAACGGCGATCCACGACGAGAGCGCGTGGAAAGGCTTCTTCCACAGCGGCGCGCAGTACCCCCGTATCGGTTCTCTCCGCTGTCCGGACGACAACCTGGGAGAGGGGCAGATCCGGAATGCCGCAGGCGTTCACCAGAAGATAACCGTAGCTGTCGGCTTTTGCCGCAATGTGATCGGAAACGACGATGTATTCCGGGCTCATGCAGATGCCCCGCACGAGGAAGGAGATCCGGCGCCCGTTCCATTTGAGCGTCAGCCGATCTCCGACGCGAAGTCCCTGCGCGTCTGCAAACTGCTTTTCGAGGAGGCATCCCCGGGGATCCGTTTCGGAGAGAGAATCGCCTTCGAGAACGACGGGCACGTTGATCGTCATGGGGCCGTCTGTTGCCGTCATGCTGACGTTTATATTGGCTCCGAGGGTCGTTTCAAAATCCATCTGCGCGCGGGCGACGGCTTCGGCGACGCCTGGAAGGGTGCGTATGCGGGCCAGACTTGCCCGGTCTGCTTCAGGAAGGTTGATCCATAGGTCGGCCAACCGGTTTTCCTCGAAATAAGTATCTATGGTCACCCGGGTCATGCGGGAAATGCCGTCCAGGACTGAGAACGCGAAGGTTCCTAGGGTGCACAGCAGGATGATGGCGAGAAACTGTCCGCCCTGCCGCGCCATATCCCGGAAAAGCTTTCGCCGCAGCATGTTTTTCACCATGCGATGGCCTCCGCGTCCATGGGATTCGCGTTTTCTTGTACGGAATCGATGGCGCCGTTTTTCACGTGGACGATGCGGGTGCCCAGCAGCGCGATGGTAGCGTTGTGGGTGATGACGACGACGGTGCTCCCGCCTTCCCGCTGCACCCGCTGCAGGAGGGAGAGGACCTGCACACCCGTGCTGGAGTCGAGAGCGCCTGTGGGTTCGTCGCAGAGCAGGAGGGCTGGGTTCTTACTGAGTGCCCGGGCGATGGAAACACGCTGCTGCTCTCCGCCGGAGAGCTGCGCCGGAAAGTTATTCATCCGCTCTGCAAGGCCTACGTCCGCCATGACTTTTCGGGGATCAAGGGCATTTTTGCAGACCTGCCGCGCAAGTTCGACGTTTTCAAGAGCCGTAAGGTTCGGCATCAGGTTGTAAAACTGAAAGACGAAACCAACGTCGCTGCGCCGATACTCCGTAAGCTGCGATTCGCGGAGTCCGGTGATTTCCCGACCACCGACAGTGATACGCCCTGAAGTGGCCGTATCCATGCCGCCCAGGAGGTTCAGCAGAGTGGTTTTCCCCGCGCCGCTTGGCCCCAGCACGACGCAGAAATCCCCCTTTTCAATTTCAAAGGAAACGTCGTGCAGGGCGCGCACAAGGCTGTCGCCGGCGCCGTAATGCTTGCAAACGTTTTGAAAGGTTATATAGCCCATGCTTTCTCCCGACCAGTCGTTTGCGTTCTTCGAAAGTTATTCAGATTTTACCGCAAAAGCGGGCGGGAGGCAAGGAAAAACCTTGACTTGAGCGCGGTTTGGCGGTAAGGTGCACTTGTGAAGCAGAAACCGGTGTAAGCAAAAAACGGAGTAAAACGATGCAGAAAAACAAAGAGATCAGCAAACAGGAGCTGTTTGCCAGGGCGCCGGTACCGCGGGCGCTCCGGATCATGGCAGTGCCGACCATCATAAGCCAGCTGATCAACCTCATTTACAACATGGTGGACGCCTTCTTTATCGGAAGGACGGGCAATTCCTACATGATGGCGGCAACGACCCTTTCACTGACCCTGTATATGATGTGCGTCGCGCTTTCCAACCTCTTTGGGATCGGCGGCGGAAGCCTCATGGCAAGGCTGATGGGGATCGGGAAGGAACGGGAGGCACGGCAGGTGAGCGCCTTTTCCGTCTGGGGAGCCGGCGGCATTGCCGTTTTCTACTCGCTCATCATCGGCTTGTTTATGAATCCCATCCTGCGCTTCCTTGGGGCATCGGACCAGACGATTGATTACGCGCGGGCGTATGCGCTGATCGTAATTGTCCTGGGTGCGCTTCCCTGCATCCTTTCCCTTACAGCAGCGCATCTTTTGCGCAATGCCGGCTTCTCAAACGAGGCCAGCATCGGTCTGTCCATGGGCGGCATCCTGAACGTGATCCTGGATCCGCTGTTCATGTTTGTGATCCTGCCGAGGGGACAGGAGGTGACGGGCGCCGCGATAGCCACCGCGCTGTCCAATCTCGTCTCCTGTGCGTATCTCCTTCTGACCTGCCGGAGGGTGACGGGAAAAGCCCCGGTCAGTCTCAGCCCCGGGGTCGCGAAAACCATCGGGAAGGAGCGCGTCCGCGCCCTCCTGTCAGTGGGTGTTCCTTCTGCCGTGCTGACCGGGCTGTTCGACCTTGCGAACATCTGTGTCAACATTATCGCCGCTTCTCACAGCGACATGGTGCTGGCCGGCATGGGCATCGTCATGAAGGTGGAGCGGCTGCCAAACGCCGTGAACATCGGCATCTGCCAGGGTATGCTGCCCATCGTGGCGTTCAATTACTCTTCGGGGAATCACCAAAGGATGCGGGAGGTCATATCGACAGCCCGAAAAGCCGGCCTTTCTATTGCCGCGGCTTGTATTTTCCTGTTTGAACTGTTCGCCGGACCGGTCAGCCGGGCGTTCCTCAGCACGAGCGCGGGGGACACGGAAACAGCGCTGACGACCGTTGCTTATGCCGCGCTGTTCCTGCGCATCCGCTGCGTTGCGTCGCCCATGCAGTTTATGAACTATCACACCTCATACTGCATGCAGGCCATGGGAAACGGAAAGGGGACGCTGCTGCACGCTTTTGTACGGGAGATGATCTTTTATATTCCGTTCATGTTTCTGCTGGACCGGCTCTTCGGCGAGGTGGGTCTCGCGTGCGCTCTGCCTGTCGGAGAAACCTGCGGTGCGATCTTCGCGTATTGGCTCCTAACCCGGACGATCAGAAACGCGGAGGGGACGACGGTATGATCCCTTCCTAAGAAGCTATTTCAGAAGCTGTTTCACAAGATGTCTTACCGTTTCGGCGGCCGAAGGCGGAGACAGTCATTCCGCCTTCCCGGAGAAACCCTCCCCGCAGCAGTGCCCGCGTAGCTTGTTCGCTGCGCGTTCCACCGCGTCTTTGGAATTGCCCCATGGCTTGTCTTCGTTACGGTAATCGAATTTCTGTGTGAACCACGAAAGGTCGCCCTCCACGCGGCGCAGGTTTTGGAGTTCAAGTTCGGAGAGCGCGCGGACGAAGGATTCCCTGTCGCGCATCGGAAGCCTTTCCGCGGCGGAGAGCAAATCCGCAAAATGCGGCAGGCAGAAGCCCTTGCAACTCTTGAGCTTTTCCCGGAAAGCGGCGTCCTGCCGGTAGAGATGCAGGATGGTGGAGAGATAATGCGCCTCCATTTCGCTGATCTGCTCACAGAGGGCGCAGCGGGCGATCCGAGCATGGATCCGCGCGGGCGCGCCGCCTTCCACTTTGCCCCGCGGGAAAGGTAGGCGGGGCGCGGAATTCGGTGTTTTTAGAATGGTTTCAAGATCCTGTATAACCGCCTGCATGTGCGTGTCCAGCATGAGCGCCATGCCCAAGCGGTTTTTTCGGCCGAACATCAGCATGGAATGCCTTTTGCAGAAACCGGCCTCGTTTGTGTGGATGCGGCAGTCTGGCTCCATATAGGCGGAGGCCAGGAGGCTTTCCAGCGCGCCTTCCTCATAGCGTGCTGAGAGCGCGCAGAGGGGACACTCGCTGTTTTCCGAAAAGGCTTCGTTGACTGGGATGGCGTATAGCGTCTCTTTCATAAGCTTTCCTCCGCGAGTTTCCCGAGAACCGCTCGGGCGGCGCGAAGGCCGTCGACCGCCGCGCTGGTGATGCCGCCGGC
Organism: Clostridiales bacterium; assembly: GCA_024684665.1. The sequence continues at coordinate 30,765 of JAIKWN010000087.1, forward strand.
GTATCCGGCGCCCTCTCCGCAGGGGTATAGCCCTTCGCAGTCGATGCTCTCGCCGTTTTTGTTCCGGGGCAAGCGGACGGGGGAGGAAGAACGGGTCTCCGGTCCCGTCAGCCAGGCGGCGGGATCATCAAAGCCGCGCAGGCGATGCCCCAGAATAGGCAAAGCCTCCTTCAGGGCGGAAACAATGAAAGAAGGCAGATACGAAGAAAGCGGTGCCTCTGAGATCCCCGGACGATAGGAAGGATGAACTGGACCGAAGGCGGAAGTCCGCCCGGGCAGAAGATCGCCTACCGCCTGACCGGGAGCGCGTCCGTTGCATCCTGCGACTTTGAAGGCGCAGCGTTCGATCCGGCGCTGGAATTCCACCCCGGCTAGCGGGTGATCGCTCCCGAAATCGACGGGATCCACGGAGACGAGGAGGGCGCTGTTGGCGTTTTCACCGTCCCGAGCCCATCGGCTCATCCCGTTAGTCACGACGCTTCCCGGTTCGCTGGCAGCGGCGACGACTTCGCCGCCGGGACACATGCAGAAAGTGTAGACGCCTCGGCCGCTGGGAAGATGGCAGAAGAGTTTGTAATCCGCAGGGGGCAGGGCGGGATGCCCGGCGGCTGCCCCATACTGCATCCGATTCAGGAAAGCCTGCGGATGCTCGATGCGCACCCCTGCAGAAAAGGGCTTCGAAACTAGCGTGAAACCTCCCTCGCAGAGGGAGGAGAAGGTGTCCCGGGCGCTGTGGCCGATGGCCAGGATGATCGACTCCGCAGCAAGCTCCTCTTCCCCGGAAGGAGAAGATACTACGACCGCTTCCAGTTTTCCATTCCGGCGGATGAACCGTTTTGCCCGGCACAGAAAGCGCACCTCCCCGCCCAGAGAGCAGATATGTTCCCGGATCGCCTTGACTACGGGAACGAGACGGTCGGTACCGATGTGGGGCTTCGAGTCAATGAGGATTTCTTCCGGCGCGCCGAAGCGTACAAAAGTGTACAGAACTGCTTCCGTCAGCGGATCATTGGTGCCAGTGTTCAGTTTTCCGTCTGAAAAAGTCCCTGCGCCGCCTTCGCCAAACTGCACGTTCGAGACCGGGGAGAAGGCGCTTTCGCCCTTTTCCCAGTAGGCGGCGACGTCTGACAGCCGCGTGTCCGCGTCCTTTCCGCGCTCCAGCACGATGGGGCAAAGACCCGCCTCCGCAAGGACAAGGGCAGCAAACATCCCAGCGGGGCCGAAGCCCACGACGATGGGACGCTTTTCAGGAATGCGCCGGGGCTTCGGAAAATCCGGCGGCGTATACGGAACAGACGCGCTGCCCGTGCTGGTCGGAAGCCGCAGGAGCGCGCGACGTTCATCTTCCTGGGATAGGGATACGTCCAGAGAGAGGACGAACCGTGGCTCCCCGCGGCGCGCGTCCACGCTTCTCCGGGCAACCCGAACGGAAGATATGCGCGAAGGGGCGACGCCAAGCTTCGCGGCAGCGGCGGATTTGAGCGCTCGCCCGTCAAAGGCGAGGGGGAGCGTGATGTTGTGGAGGCGGATCATACATGTTCATCCTTTCGGGACCGGGATGCGTGTTCCGCGATCGCCCGGGCGGCGGTCATCGCGGAGGAAAAGGCAAAATGCAGGTTATAACCGCCGCAGGGACCATCTACGTCCAGGACCTCCCCGGCGAAAAAGAGACCGCGACAGAGCCGGGATTCCATCGTTTGCGGCGAGACCTCCGATAGCGCTACACCTCCTGAGGTGACCTGCGCGTGATCAAAGCCCATCGTACCCGTAACGGGAAAGGGGAAGGCATGGAGGACGCGCGCGAGACGCAAAAGCGTTTCGTTTGTCAGCTCCTCTGGCGGGCTTTCGGGCGAAAAGCCGCATTCTTTCAGCAGTGCCCGCGCCAGCATGCGCGGGAGGACGCCTGTGAAAAGACGCGCGAGATCCGCGGGATGCAGCTCGCTGATCCGGTTCTGCAGGAAGAGCGCCGCATCCTGCGCAGGCTGCTCCGGGAGGAGGTCGATCGTAAGCGATACGTCCCGTTTCTCCAGCAGCGCGCGGGATGCGAGGCCGGAAAGCTGCATTACAGGGATTCCGGAAACGCCATAGTCAGTGAAGAGCAGCTCGCCGGTTTCCTGCCCTGCCGGGGATCCGTCGATCAGGAGCGAGACACCGGCATGGGCGCGGAGCCCCTTGAGGGAGGGCAGTGCGGTATGCCTGCAGCGAAGCTGCACGAGGGCGGGGACCACGGGCACGAGGGTATGTCCGAGCTTCTGGACGATAGACATGGCGCTGCCGTCGGTTCCGAATTTCGGGCCGGCGCTTCCGCCCGGGCAGAAGAGAACGAAGGGCGCGGTAAATGCGCGCCTATCCTCCGAAACAGCCCGCCAAAGGCCATGTGAAAGGGAAAGGTCCGTCACGCGGACGTCTGTTTCTACGCATACGGTACCCGATTCAAGGGGGGCGCGCAGCACGTCCAGCACGGTGGCAGCCATCTTTGTGCGGGGATAGATCCGTCCCTCCTCTTCTGACAGCAGGAGCCCCAGACGCGCCAAAAGACCCAGCACGTCTCCGGGCGGTGTGACGGAGCAGACCTGACGCACGAAGTTTTCCGCTTTCCCATACCGGTCCGGAGACATGGAAAGATTTGACAGGTTGCAGCGCCCGTTCCCGGTGGAGAGGATCTTTTTCCCGACCCGGTTCTGGCGCTCCAGCAGGAGGGCGGGAACACCGCAGGAGGAAAGATATGCGGCTGCTGCGAGGCCCGAAGCACCGCCGCCAATGATGAGACAGGATTCCCGCATGGGACGCCTTCTTTCTTTTTGCCTTCCGGTATGGTATGATAGCATGTAAGGACGGAAAGGGATGAAAGGAATGCTGGAGACGAGTCTGTGCTATCTTTCACAGGGAAACCAGGTACTGATGTTGCACCGCGTTTCGAAAAAGGACGATGTGAACGCCGGGAAATGGGTGGGTGTCGGCGGGAAGCTGGAACCCGGCGAGACGCCGGAAGCCTGCGCCCTCCGGGAGATCCGGGAAGAAACCGGGCTTACGCCAACATCCCTGCGGTACCGGGGTATTGTCGATTTCCGGTCAGAAGGCTGGGAGGAGCGGATGCACCTGTTTACTGGGGAAACTTCGTCGGGCAGCCTTTCGGACTGCGACGAGGGGAAGCTCGCCTGGGTGGAACGGGAAACGATGCTCTCCCTGCCCATTTGGGAAGGCGACAGGATCTTTCTGCGCCTCATCGCGGAAGACGAGCCTTTTTTCCGACTTTTGCTGGTTTATGAGGGGGAGTTGCTGGTTTCCGCGGTTTTGAACGGGAAACCGCTTTCCCGTTAGCAGCCCTCCGTTCTTCACGTGCGCGGCGCTCCCGGCGGATGGCAGCGTATTCCGCGGGGGTCTTTTCTCCCTCCCCGGGGACGAGGCAGCGGGGCCCGGTCCCGATCAGATCCTCCCGGTTCGCCTTCCGAAGGGCTTCCCGCACAAGGGCGCGGTTCTCCGGCCTTCCGAACTGCAGGAGCGCGCGCTGCATGGCTTTTTCGTGGGAGGAGCGGGGGACGTATACAGGCTTTCCCGTGCGGGGGTCGAGTCCGGTGTAGAACATGCAGGTGGAAAGCGTTCCGGGGGTGGGATAGAAATCCTGCACCTGTTCCGGCTGATAATGAATGTCCCGCAGATACTCTGCTAGCTCGATGGCGGCGGACAGATCGGAGCCGGGATGGCTGGATATAAGGTATGGGACAAGATACTGCTCCTTGCCCAGCTTTTCGTTAATCCTACGGTACCGTTCCGTGAAGGCGTCGTAAACGTCCCGCCCTGGTTTGCCCATGGCGGCGAGGACCCGGGGAGAAACGTGTTCCGGCGCCACTTTCAGCTGCCCGCTGACATGGTACAGGCAGAGCTCCCGCAGAAAAGCGTCGTCCCGGTCGGCCATGATGTAGTCGTAGCGCAAACCTGAGCGCACAAAAACCTTTTTGACCCCGGGCAGCGCCCGGAGTTTGCGCAGAAGCGCGATATAGTCGCTGTGATCGACGACGAGATTCGGGCATGGCTTGGGGAAGAGACACTGCCGGTTCCTGCAGGTCCCCCGGGTCAGCTGTTTGTCGCAGGAAGCGCGGCGGAAATTGGCTGTCGGGCCGCCCACGTCGTGGATGTATCCTTTGAAGCCGGGAAGCTTTGTGATCCGCTTTGCCTCTTCGACGACGGATTCGTGGCTGCGGGTGGTCACGATACGCCCTTGGTGATAGGTGATGGCACAGAAGCTGCATGCCCCGAAACAGCCCCGGGTATGCGCGAGGGAAAAGCGGACTTCTTCGAGCGCCGGAACGCCGCCCAGCGCGTCGTAATCCGGGTGCCACTCCCTAGTGAAGGGAAGGGCGTAAACCGCATCCAGTTCTTCCCGGGAAAGGGGCCGGTCAGGCACGGTCTGCACGACCCATTTGTCCCCATGGGACTGAGCGAGCATATGCCCCCGGAAAGGATCCTGTTCGTCGTGTTGCAGGAGGAAAGCCTCGGCATAGCGGCGCCGCCCTTCATCACTGTCCTCCGCACATTCCTCAAAGGAAGGCATGGTCAGCGCCGCATGGGGCGGATTCTCGGCGAGATAACAGATGCTGCGCAGTTTCGCGCATTCCCATACCGGCGCACCGCGCCGCATCCAGTCCGCGACGGAGAGGATCACGCGCTCCCCCATACCGAACATGAGGAGATCTGCGCCGCTCTCCACGAGAACAGAGGGGCGGACCCGGTCGTCCCAGTAATCATAATGAGCAAAGCGGCGCAGGGACGCTTCCACCCCGCCGACGGCGATGGGGATATCCCCGAATGCCTCCCGGATTCGTTTGCAGTAGACAGTCAGCGCCCGGTCCGGCCGGCCTGATTTTCCGCCGCCGGGCGTATAAACGTCAGATGAACGCCGCCGCTTTGCCGCCGTGTAGTGGTTCACCATGCTGTCAATGACGCCGGAGGAGACAAGAAAGCCGCAGCGTGGACGGGGAAAACGGCGGAAGTCGTTGAGTCTCTTCCAATCCGGCTGTGCGAGAACCGCGACGCGCCATCCGGCGTGTTCCAAGACACGGGTTATAACAGCTGTTCCGAAGGAAGGGTGATCGACGTAGGCGTCGCCGCTCACATAGACGAAATCAGGCGCATCCCAGCCCCGGGCAGCGAGATCTTCCAGCGTAGTGGGCGGAAAGAGCGAGCGGTCAGCCATAGGCATCCCCCTTTATCAGTTGTCCCGTATACTATAACACAATCGGGAGCGTGATGCAAAGATGACGAAACGAGCACGGATGGAAATCGGCGTCTCCACAGCAGCCTTTTACGGAAAGCTTCTGACGGAAGAGGCAACGGAGAAAATCGCGGAGAGCGGTGCGGAATGCTGCGAGGTCTTTCTGCAAACGGACAGCGAGTATACGCTGGAATTTGCGCGAACGGTGAAAAAATCGCTCTCGGGCGTTCCCTGCAGTTCGGTACATCCTCTGGGCACCGCTTTTGAGAACCAGCTTTTCAGCAGGTCGGAACGGCAGCGGGAAGACGCCCGGGATCGGTACCTGCGCATCTTGGACACGGCGGCGGAGCTTGGAGCACGGAACTACGTCTATCACGGGCGCAACACGCCGCAACTGTCGCCCCTGCCGTTTGACGCGCAGCGGAACGCAGACGTGGTGGGGAAAATGTGCGAAATGGCCGCGGAGCGGGGCCTCACGCTGGCCTGGGAAAATGTGTACTGGTGCCAGCTGACGACGCCAGAACGGGCGCGGGAGATGCGCATGCTTCTGCCGGAAGTGCGCTTCACTTTGGATAATAAGCAGGCCATACGGGCCGGCGCGGATCCCTTTGATTTTCTTTCATCCATGGGTGACGCAATCGTGAACGTCCATCTTTGCGATTACGATACGGAGGGGAAGCTGGCCCTTCCGGGAGATGGAAGCTTTCCCTTCCGACGCTTTCTTGCGGCGCTCTCGGAAGTGAGTCCCGGCTGTTCTGTCATCCTGGAGCCATACAGCTATCTGATCCGGGGTGAGCAAGACGTTCCGCAGGCGCTTGCATTTCTGAAAGCAGCGGTGGCTGGGCTATGATCCTCACAGATCCTGCGCCTGAACGCAGCTCTTTTGTATAAGAAACAGGCGAAATGGGATAGTACTGAATTTTGGGTCTTGAAATCCTGACTGGAGTGTGCTATACTCTTTCTGTTCGTTGAAAAGCACCTTTAGCTCAGTTGGTAGAGCACCTGACTCTTAATCAGGGTGCCCAGGGTTCGAGTCCCTGAAGGTGCACCACAATTTGTCCGAAAACGCTAAGTTTTCGGACTTTTTTTGCATTGATTTTTCCTTTTTGGCTGCATTTTGACATAAAAAAGGGGATTCTCCCCTCAGATTTCCATCATTTGGGGCAATTTGGGCAGATTTATCCTTTTGAATCTTTGGATCAGTGCTTTGACGCCTCCACAAATCGTGATAGCCCGGCGGATATCATACCCAAGACAGCTAAGCGCGTATTCGGCCGTTACTTTTTCTTTGCCCTTGCACAGGAAGTAACCCGCCCCATCATAATGCTTGATCGTTCCAAACGGATGCTCGCTCGTTTCCTGACGCTGCTTCTGTTTGGAAATGTCCCTGCGGATAAAAATCATGACGCGCTTTTCAGCTCTGGCGGTTTTCCCAAAGTTGTTCAAGCTTTTACTACTCTTTCCGTCCACGGGAATTCTCTGCAATGGATACTCACCTGAGCCATACATTCTGACCGGTACATACGTGCTGTTGTGGCCAATGTGCACATGCTTGGCTGCCTTGGAATCTGTACACCGATTTGGACAGGTTCGGCATGCTTCACGGCTTGAATACTCTGTCCCGTATTTCGCTTCTTTCTGTCTATATAACTGTCTGCCCATCGGGCAGGTTACGGTTCCGTCTTCATGCCGTATAAAGCAACTCACTGAACTCAGTTCCTGTACTTCGATCCGAATGTTTCCTCCCGTCAAGCACTTCGGTAAAATGCCTGCATGAAGGCAGCGCTGTATATCTTCCGGTTTGGTGGACTGTTCTTCTTTTGCCGTGATTTCGGCCGGTTCATATTCCATGGATATGACTCGTTCCTCTCGATCCTGAATAAAGCCGACATCCGCAGCGCTCCCATGTTTCAGGCATTCTTCAATGTCTGCCAGGCTTTCATATCCTTTATCGGCAATCACTCTGACACTGTCCAGACCAATTTCCTGTTTGCATTTTTCGATTGTCTGATTCAACATACCCCGATCGTTGGAGTTGTTTGTTACATCGAAGTCGACAATCATATGACTCCCTGCATCCACTGCAGTCTGCACGTTATAGCAGGCTTTGATCCCGCCTTCCTTAGCGGGCATCATTCCGGCCTCCGGATCTGTAAACAGCAGCGCTCCACGATCAATTTGCGCCAATTCTTTCAGGCATTGTTCGTGAAACGCAATCCGCTCCTTCAGCTTCTCTGGATCGGGCAGGTGGTTCTTGTTCACATCAAGCGCCATAGGTTTATTCAGTCTTTTCTCGTGCAGGTCATTTTCATCCAGAGTCTGCAAATATCTCTCTACCGCTTCCAACTGCGCCTTTGCATATTCCAGCTTCTTGCGGGCAATCTCCGCGCTGATTGCTTTCTTCTTCCCGTTCACTGCACGGATGGTCGTTCCGTCCAGGCAAAGCGTTCCCGCGTCCATCAGCTTCATATCTTTGCAGGCACGCACAAATACCAGAAATACTTTCTTCAGCGCTTTCCTATTTTCTTTCCGAAAATCAGCGATGGTATTATGATCCGGACGCAGCCGATTCAGAAGGTAAAACAGTTCTACATTTCTTCCGCATTCCCGTTCCAGTTTCCGTGACGAACGGATTCCATTCAGATATCCATACATATACAGCTTAATCAGATCTCGCGGGGCATATGCGGGCCTTCCCGTATATGCGGGTTCCCTCCGTGTAAATCCTAGTTCCGCTACATTCAGGCTGTCTGCAAATACTTCAATAAACCGCGCCGGGCTATTCTCCGACACTTCTTCTTCGATGCTCCATATCCCCATCATTATCTGTCGACTGTCTTTCCCAGTAATATATCCCACTTCGATTCCACCCCTCATTTTTTCTCCGCTTTCTATATTCGACACTCTTCCGCTTTTCCCTTTTGGTTTCTTTTTCTTTTTTTGTTTTCAGACAGTCTGACCAAAAATCGGCCAGATTGATCAGAATCTGGCCGATTTTTCTTTTCATTTGGACAACGTTTTCATTACAGATTTCCATTCTGAAATTAACGCCCCTTCATCATTAAATATCTTCTACGTCCACTACATGAAAACCATATCTCATCAGCAATTCGGCTGTAACACCAGGCTTGTCAATCAGTCTTCCTGAAAATGAACCATCATACCGCTGCTTTACCCCACAACTGGGACTTCTTGACTGGAGGATTATCAGATCCGGCTTAACTTGCTTAGCAATCTCCAGTACCATCATCGCACCATTTCGGAATGCTCTAGTCACATTTATTCCCTCTTTATTGAGGACAATTCCTTCAACGATTTCTGATGGGACGCGCGGCGTCGGCAATCCACCCATTACTTCAGGACATACAGTAATAACCTCATTCTCAGCACACATTGCCATCACTTTTGCATTCAAGTTATTTTCACCATTGTATTTGCAGTTCTCTCCCGCCAAACAAGCACTTACCATTATTCTCATTGATTTCTTCCTTTACGAGTAAATAAAGACTACATTTGCTAATGCTATCGCACTGACTTCTTAGTTGTTTTTGCGTATAGAGTCTCGAACTTCCATCAGAGTAAAGCCCAGAAGATTCTGGCCACGCCATTTACTTATATTAAAGCGCTCAGTCTCATTGAGCCGAATCCCGCATGCCCAGACTGTATCCTTATATGCACACTCAACCAGATATGAATCACCGGTAGCTAGTAGTCGTTTTTTCAGATCCTTGTTCTGTGAGAATTTTCCCATTAGTCCCTTGAATGCGATCGTTTGCTTCATGCCATTCCAGATTGTTCCGTTAAATCCAGAAGCGTTTCTTCCGATTGCTTGTTGTTCAGCAGGGTCATGAGTTTCAAGCACTGCAAGAGCAGAAGCCTTGTCATCGAACAAAATGCCGCCCGAAGTTCATCATGTCCAGCTGCTGAAAAAATCGCTCCGCAAACACCTCCACCAGCCCAGAGGCCGTCATTTGCCGCATTTACGATAGCATCTGTCTTAAGGTTTGTGATACCGATTTTTCGGATTTCAATTCTACTCATTGCGGCCTCCTATAACATCTTTGCAGTCAGCCATATCTCAG
>JAIKWN010000097.1 GCA_024684665.1 Clostridiales bacterium
CCGTGTATGGCTTTTCTCCCGCTCCCGGATTTCCGCGCGGAGCCGCTCGATCCTTGCCCGCTGCTCTTCCACTTCGAGTGACGGGTGGGACATCAGGACTCCCTTGATATCCTCCAGAGCGGACGCCGCGGAGCGCAGTTCGTACATACTGCCGCAACGGGGCAGCAGGGTGCGGATGCGACTGAGCATCATCTCACTCACCCTGTAAATCATCTCCGCCCCGGGAAGCGGCTCCGGCTCCGTACAGTCCACCACATTTTCACTGTTTTGTGGTGTGGCATCAGGGGGGGACGCACAGGGAAACGTGGTGGCGGGCGCAAGGAGCTGTTCCTTCATCTTCCTGTATTCACGGCGCTTTTCGCTCCACCCCTCCCTTGCCGCGTGATCTTTGAGCGTGTTGAAGCTTACACCACATTTTTCGGCAAGGGGACGCATTCCGAGACGTCCGACGACGTATTCCTCCCGTATCGCTTTCCAATCTGTCATAAAAATCACCTCCTGCATTTCACTATATCAGAATCCCGCACTGCGTCTCTATGGCCCCTGCGTAAAAAAATTTCGGCCGGCTCCGCCATGGAGCCGGCCGTTTTTGACGCCTGCAGCAGACATCCTCCGTCTTTTTACCCTTCTTTTACCCGCTCCGACAGTCTCTGCTCGAAGCGGTTCTTTCTGGTATCTGCCGGAATCGGGGTGGGATACCGGCCGTCAAAGCAGGCGCTGCAATAGCCCCCGCTGCCCGAGAGTTCCCCGAGGCTTTCCACCGGGAGGAAGCCGAGCGAATCGGCTCCGATCATCGCCGCGATTTCCGCCACGGAATGCCGGCTCGCGATCAGGTTCTCCCGGGAGTCGATATCCGTGCCGTAAAAGCACGGGAACAGGAAGGGCGGCGCCGAGACGCGCATGTGGATCTCCTTTGCCCCGGCTTCCCTAAGCAGGGATATGATCCGTCCGCCGGTGGTCCCGCGCACGATCGAATCATCGATCAGGATAAGGCGCCTGCCTTTTACAACGTCTTCCACGGCGGAGAGCTTGATCTTCACCTGATCCAGCCTGTCCCCGGGCGCGATGAAGGTCCTCCCGATATATTTGTTCTTGACGAGCCCTATCCCATAGGGGATCCCGGAGGCCGCGCTGTAGCCGATTGCCGCGTCCAGGCCGGAATCGGGGACGCCGATCACGATATCCGCGTCTGCCGGGTGGTTTTCCGCAAGAATCCTCCCCGCGCTGATTCTCGCCGTATGGACCGGCCGCCCGTCTATGACGGAGTCCGGACGGGCAAAATAGATGTACTCAAAGATACACAGCTTCTTCTGTTTTTTTCCGCAATGCTCCCGGCGGGACACGACGCCTTCCCCGCTGAAGATCAGGATCTCCCCCGGTTCCACGTCCCGCACGAACCTGGCGCCGACCGCCCTGACCGCGCAGCTTTCGGAGGCGACCACATATACGCCGTCAGGCGTCACACCATAGCAGAGCGGCCGGAACCCCCAGGGATCCCTTGCGCAGATCAGCTTCTGCGGGGACATGAGAACCAGCGAATAGGCGCCTTCCAGCGTGTTCATGGCCCTGCTGAGCGCTTCCTCGATCGAGGGTGCCGTGAGCCGTTCCTTTGTGACAATATAGGCGATGGTTTCCGTGTCGCTGGAGGTGTGGAAAATCGCGCCGTTCAGTTCCAGGACGGAGCGCAGCTCCGCGGCGTTCGAGAGGTTCCCGTTGTGCGCGATGGCCATCCTTCCCTTCTGGTGGTTGACCTCGATCGGCTGACAGTTGCTGCGGTTTGCTGCGCCCGTTGTGCCGTAACGGGTATGCGCGATGGCCATCCTTCCCCTCGGGAGGGACATCAGCGTCTCCCGGGAGAACACCTCGCCCACAAGCCCCAGATCCTTTTGCGACACAAACAGCCCGTCGTCATTCACGACGATCCCGCAGCTTTCCTGACCCCTGTGCTGCAGGGCGTACAGCCCGTAGTAGCAGAGGCTCGCAGCGTCGATCGGATCGTCCGCCATCACGCCGAAAACACCGCATTCCTCGTGAATCCCCATTCCATCAGTCTCCTTCCGGCAGATTCCGATGAGTTCCCGCAGCCGAAACGCGCCTTCCTTTGCCGGCCCCCGCGTTTCTCATTCGGAAGCCCCAAGCTTCTGTTCCAGCCTTGTCATGATTTCCCGGTATGCGTCTTCCACGCCTCCCATGTCCCGCCGGAAGCGGTCCTTGTCCAGCTTCTTTCCGGTCTTGCTGTCCCACAGCCTGCAGGTATCGGGGCTAATCTCGTCCGCAAGGACGATGCTTCCGTCCGGCAGCCTCCCAAACTCCAGCTTGAAATCGACCAGCGTGACCCCGCAGGAACTCCAGAAGCTTTTCAGCACCTCATTGATCTGAAACGCGTACTGTTTAATCAGCGCGATCTCGTCGGCGGACGCGAGGCCCAGCGCCCGGACATGATACGCATTGAGCAGCGGGTCGCCCAGGGCGTCGTCCTTGTAGGAAAACTCGATCGTCGCCTCGGGGAAGACGATCCCCTCCTCCACGCCGTAATGTTTCGCAAACGACCCGGCGGAAATGTTCCGGACGATGACCTCAAGGGGAACGATTTCCACCTTCTTTACCAGCGTATCCCGCTCGCTGAGTTCCTGAACGTAGTGGGTAGGGATCCCCTGTTTTTCCAAAAGCCTCATCAGGGCGTTGCTCATCCTGTTGTTGATGACTCCCTTCCCCGCGATCGTCCCGCGCTTGACGCCGTTGAAAGCCGTGGCGTCGTCTTTGTAGGAGACGATCAGCAGCTCCGGGTATTCCGTCGCGTAGACCTTCTTCGCTTTTCCCTCATAGAGCTGAGCGCCTTTTTCCATCCTTATCCCTCCATGCTTTTCCGGGCCTCAGACCCGCCATCCTCAAATATTCCCGTAAACCGGGATTGCCTTCCGCTTGTGTTCGCTCTGCTCATGAAAGCCCTTCATGATCTCAAAATCCTTTTCCTCCGCCCTGCCAAACAGAAGCCAGTCATCGATGGCGCGGTAACTCACGCCCATCTCCGTTTCATCCGTCTGTCCGTCGAACAGGCCCGCGGAAGGGGCCTTGTCCATGACCTGGCGTGGCGCGCCCAGATACTCCAGGAACGAATAGATCTCCGTCACGGTCAGATCCCCGATCGGGTTGAAGTCATGCGCGCCGTCGCCCCATTTGGTGAAATACCCCATATACGCCTCGGAACGGTTGCCCGTCCCCGC
>JAIKWN010000101.1 GCA_024684665.1 Clostridiales bacterium
GAAACGCTTCCAGGAGCTGGAATCCCACAAGAGCACGGCCTGGCGCGTCACGGAGCTGGATTGGAAGCATCACGAGAACTATGCGGAAACGGAAAAGGCCTACGACCGCATGATCGAGGCCACAAATACGAAGGAAGCCCCGTGGACTGTCATCCATGCAACCGACCGGCGTCAAGTGGCCAGCCAGATGTACAGCGTTGTCATCAGCGCGCTGGAAGCCGCTCTCCGGCAAAAGGAGATTACAAACGAGCGCTGGGCTACGGAAAAGGCGTCTATCGCGGACGGGACCTTCTCCCATCCCTCTCCCCTGACGGAAGACCGAGAGACCGTCTCCGGCGGATTCGCACGAGAGCTGATCGGCATGCCCCGCCTGTCGGACGTGAACCTCGATCACAGCCTCACCCGGGAGGAATACGAAGAGCGACTGAAGAACGCCCAGAAGAAGCTCTCAAAGCTGCATAACGCGCTCTATCTCAAAAAGATCCCTGTCATCATCGGTTTTGAGGGCTGGGACGCAGCGGGCAAGGGCGGCGCCATCAAGCGGCTGACCCGCGCACTGGATCCCCGCGGCTTTGAGGTGATCCCCACGGCGGCGCCCAGTTTCGCAGAGCTGAACCATCATTACCTCTGGCGTTTCTGGAATGCGGTGCCCAAGGACGGTCATTTCGCCATCTTCGACCGGACCTGGTACGGTCGCGTCATGGTTGAGCGCCTAGAGCACCTAACGCCCTCCTGGCGCTGCGATCAGGCCTACGCGGAGATCAATCAGTTCGAGCGCAGCCTCTTCGAGTCCGGTGCCATCGTCCTGAAGTTCTGGCTGCATATTAGTCCGGACGAGCAGCTGGCTCGCTTCACCGACCGGCAGAACACCCCGGAGAAGCGTTGGAAAATCACGGATGAGGATTGGCGCAACCGGGAGAAGTGGCCGCAGTATGAGCAGGCTGTGGATGAGATGCTCGCCTTGACCTCCACGCGGCAGGCGCCATGGGTCATTGTGGAATCCTGCGATAAGCTATATGCCCGCATCAAGGTGCTGGAAACCGTCATCGACGCGGTGGAAAAAGCTCTGAAATAAGGAGTCCCGCCGTTTTTCCCCGTCATCCTGCCCCTTCCGGGTGGCTTGGCGGGGTTTTTTCCGCAAAGCAGGAGAAAGGAGCCGGATATGCCGACAGAAAACATCCACGAGGGACAACGGAAGAGCCTGCGGAGGCGCTCTTTCATGGACAGTCTGTCGTCCCTTACCGTCCGGGAGGCGCTGGAGCTCCTTCTTACCAACGCCATCCCCGGACGGGATGTAGACGGGAACGCCGTCGATCTCTCCTCCCGCTTCAGCCCCTTTGCCGGTATGCTGCACGCCGATCCCGCCGCGCTGCGGTCGGTCCCGGGCATCAGGGAGAACGCTGCCGCCTTCCTATCCTCCCTTCCAGAGTTTGGCCTCTATTTCCGCACTCGCTTGGGCAAATGGCCTAGGCTTTCCTTTGTCCCAGGAATCGCCTCAGCGGTTCCACTCGGCTGGTCGGAGGAGAATTATGCGTAAACCAAAAAGGAGGCGACCGCTCTTGACCGCGCTGCTGACTCTCGCAGCCCTGGCCGTCTTTTTCTGCTTTTGCCTCATCCTCTACGTATGGGTTCTAGAAACACATCTCCCTTCCGAGGAGGGATCGGACGTCATCCTCGTCCTGGGGGCACAGGTAAAGCCGGATGGCACGCCGAGCATCGCTCTAGAGCGTCGGATGACAACGGCCCTTGAGGCGTACCGCGAGCTACCGCGGCTCATCCTCTGCTGCGGCGCGCGGGGCGTGAATGAGCCTGCGCCAGAGGGCGAGGTCATGCGGAACTGGTTCCTTTCAAAAGGCTGCTCGGATGGCGACGTGATCGCCGAAACCGCTTCCTTCAATACGCGTGAAAACCTTGTGAACGCAAAGGCCATTATGCAGATGCGGGGATGCAAGAGGGCTCTCATCGTGACTTCCGATTATCACGTCCCCCGAGCGCTCGCGCTCGCCAGGCAGGAAGGGATCGACGCCTCCGGACGCGGTTCCCCCTCGAAGCCACAGTATTTCCTACGCAACCACCTACGGGAAGGGCTTAGTTGGATCAAGTTTCTGATGGAATCGGGGTGGCATATATGAACACCGAAAGACTGCGCAGCGGCCTTGCTCGGATGGGCATTCCAGCGAATGAAGCTGCACTTGAACGCTTCTTCGCCTTCCACGCGCTTCTGGACGAAGCGAACCGGCATATGGACCTCACAGCCATCCTTTCAGAGGACGAAAGCGTCGACCGTCATGATCTGGACAGCGCGGTTCCCCTCTGCTTTTCCCTCCTGCCGGAAGGGGCGAGGGTCATCGACGTAGGCACGGGCGCCGGCTTTCCCGGCATGCCCCTTCTCATTCTCCGCCCCGATTTGCGCATGACCTTTCTTGACGCTCAGCAAAAGCGTGTGCGCTTCCTCGAACAGGCGCTGAGTAAACTGGGGTTGCCTGGGACGGCATTACACGCTCGTGCGGAGGATGCGGCGCGCCTGCCGGAACACCGGGACGCTTACGATCGAGCGCTTTCCCGCGCCGTCGCAGCCTCCCCCGTGCTCATGGAGCTGACGCTGCCCTTCGTCCGTCCTGGTGGGATGTCAGTCGCCTGGAAGGGACCGGCGGCTGCCGCAGAATTCGCGCAGGCAAAACGCGCAGCCTTCTTGCTGGGAGCCTTCCTGCGGGAACCGCTGCCCGCCCCCATCCCGAACCGGGAGGACTGGGCGCACGTCCTGCTGATCGCGGACAAGAAACGCCCTACCTCGAAGCTTTATCCCCGCAAAGCGGGGACGCCCGCAAAAAAGCCACTGGGATAAGTGGTAAGGAAGAATCGGATCGCACACAAAAAGCCAGCACGCGCCGGCTTTTGTTTATTTCGCATTTTACGGCAGCCGCGAAGCTGTACGCTCCGTCCATTCAAGCTGCCTTATTTTTTCCGCCCGGGCGACAATTTTTTCCTTCCAGTTGTCGTCCTGCGCATCCAGCTGATAGGTGCGGAAGCCATACTGTGGGCCCAGAGAGCAAATCGCCGTTTCGTCGTCAATGTGCAGCGAGATGCGGTACCGGTTCGGCAGCTTCTGCGGAAGAATCGTTTTGTTATCCCGCTGTACCTCTCGGAGATGCCGCTCCGCGTTCACAATCCCATCGAATTGCACGCCATAGAACCGGAAGAGTGTTCGGATGTAGCGCTCCGACCGGAAGGAAGAAGTGTAGACCCAAACCTCGTAGCCCATCCTCTGCAGTTCCCGGATGAGCGCTGGAGTACCCAACCGGAGCCGTTCCGGAAAGACCCGGTCCAGCGGAAAGGGAAGCGGCGGTTCTGTTTTATGCGTCTCCGGCGAAACGAAGAGCACTTCGTCCAAGTCGAAGGAGACGCGCATTTTTACTTCAGTTCTCTCAGGCATCTTTCAGCCTCTCGACGATTTCCATGATCTCCCGCGACCAGTCCGCGGCTGCGCCGCTGAGCGGGAATTCGCGGAAGGACTTGTTCCGGCTATCAATAGAAAGGACGGTTTTGCCGTCGATGTGGAGCGTCTCAGGATAGCGCTCCGCTATTCGACGCTTCAAATCCTCGCTGGCTTCAGGATTTGCGCCGTGCTTCCTTTCTGTGCCAGTCACGATGCCGCAGACATCCGAATGATATAGTCGAAGCAGTGTCCGGATATGGTCGTGGGATTCGAGGCGCGCAGTATAAACCCAGATATCGTAGCCCTGAAAGCCCAGGAAGCGAAATAGGGCGGGTATTCCAAGGCGCAGCCGTTCCGGAAAGAATCGGCGGAAAGGGAAAGGCGGGGCTTTTTCGGCCGGCTCATCCTCACTGGCACAGAAGACGACTTCGTCGAGATCCAGCGTCACCCGCTTGTCGCGGCGCGCGCTGCGGAGCATATCCAGGATGTCATTTTCGCGGGTTATATTGACGATTCTCACGGGAACCTTAGCCACCTGATTGCGGACCGCTGCGGCCCAGCGATGATGCCCGTTCAAGATCATATAGCCGTCAGGCCGGATGCGCTCAACGGTAATCCGTTCCTTGAAGCAGTCGCGCTGCCGGTCTTCCCGTGCATCCCGGATTATCTGCCCGTAGCGGGAGATGATTTCCTTGTTCGGCCCGATCTCGGGATTGCAAAATTCGTCTTCCGGGTTCGGATGCAGGCGCGCGGGAGGAACCCGCCGGACGAAGATGCGGCGGAGCAGAGAAGAGCGGACCGGCGTGGCGACTCCCTTGATTTTCCGGACTTCTTCAGCGAGATACTCGTCGAATTTGTTCTGAGCGACTGCCATTGAATCCCCTCTTTCTGCAATGTCTGTTTTATTATATCTCGCCTGTCAAGAAACAGGAAACCGCATATAATTCCAAGCCTTTGAAAGAAAAAGCTACCGCTTTTGCCTGCGGCAGCTTTGTTATTCAACATTATTACAACCCGACTGCGTAACCGGCCACCTTCGGCAGCCAGAGGCTGATCGCGGGGACGAATGTGATAAGCAGCAGCGCCACGATCATGCAAAGGTAGAAAGGTAGCGTCGCCCGAACCACTTTCTCCATGGGTCGTTTCGCCACGGCGGAGCCAATGAAGAGCACCGCGCCAACAGGTGGCGTCAGCAGACCGATGCCGCAGTTCAGCACCACCATGATGCCAAACTGGATCGGATCGATGCCGATCGACTGCGCCACGGGCAGCAGGATGGGCGTCGCGATCAGGATGATCGGCGCCATGTCCATGATCATGCCGAGTATCAGCAGGATGAGGTTCAACAGCAGCGCGATCACGATCGGATTCGATGAAACTGAGGTGATGAGATTCGCTGCCTTTGCCGGAACATGCAGGAGCGTCAGGCAATTGCCGAAGGCTGCGGAGGTTGCAATTAGGATAAGCACGATTGCCAGGGTTTCAATGCAGGACTCCAGGCTCTTCCATACACCTTTCCAATCTAGCCCGCGGTAAACAAACACCGAAACGACGAGGGAATACACGACCGCGATGGCAGCGGATTCCGTGGCGGTGAACAAGCCGCCGACGACGCCAAAGACCACGATCAAAACCGCCAGTAGCGCCCAGATGGACTTGCCCAGCTGGCGCACGAAATTACCGATGGTAAACGGCTCGCCCTTCGGATAATTGCGCTTCACCGAGATGATATAGGAACCGACCATGAGGGAGAGTGCGAGAATCGCGCCCGGAACATAGCCCGCCATGAACAGCGCTCCGACTGAAATGCCGCCGGCTGTGGTCGCGTAGATGACCATGTTGTGGCTCGGAGGAACGAGCAGGCCCTCACAGGAAGAAGTGATGGTGACCGCGGTGGAGAAGTCCACGTCGTAGCCCTGATCTACCATCATGGGGATAAGGATGGAGCCGAGGCTCGCCGTATCCGCAGACGCTGAGCCGGAGATGCCGCCAAAGAAATAGCTAGCCACGATGTTCACCATGGCGAGGCCGCCGCGCATCCAGCCGACTAGCGAATTCGCGAGGGCTATCAGCTTATCCGAAATGCCGCCGGAGCCCATGAGAACACCCATCGTGATGAAGAAGGGCACAGCCATGAGAGAGAAGGACCAGACACCCTTTACCATCTGCTGTGTGATCGTCTGCAGGGCCTGACCCATGGAAATCATGCAGAACACAGTGGACAGGCCTACCGCGTAAGCAATGGGGAAGCGGAGGAGGATCATAACGAGGAAGCTGCCCAGCAGGATAACCGTAGACAGGGTCTCAGGATTCATGCTCCCACCTCCTTCTTTTCATCGGAAATCCAGAAGGCTTCGATGTGGCGAAAGATCTGCTCCAGCTCAAAGATGATCATGCTGACGCCGGCCACCGGAACGGGCAGATACTGCCAGAATTTCGAGAGCTTCGGCAGGGAGGCGTACTTGCCGCGGATAGACAACGGCGAATTGCAGAACCGGATACCATAGATGACGAGGATCACGCCAAGCGCCGCCACCGCGATGTCCGCAATGAGATCCAGTACCTTGAGCAGCTTCTGTGGCAGATATCGGTCAAAGGCGGTCATGCGTATGTGCGCGCCTTTGCGGATGGCCATGCTTGCAGAGAGCACCGTCATGTACACCATGAGGGTGAGGACGATTTCCTCGCTCCAGTGAGGATCGGTGATGAAGGGGATATAACGCCCTGCTACCGACCAGCAGGTAATGGCGATGTCGCCGATGAGCAGCAGCTTGCAAACGATCATCAGGATCTTATAAGTCCAGTCGTACAGCGGCTTGATCTTTTCCAAGGTTCGGAAAATCGCCGGTACGTTTCCGTTTTTCAAACGGGATCGCTCCTTTCCGTTGATTCCGGTTTATCCTCTCCGATAAAAGAACGGAAAGGATACAAAAAGGGAGATGCGGGACGCGCCCACATCCCCCGAAGGAAAGACTGCGGAAACCGAATTACTTCATTGCCAGGATGGCTTCGTAAGCAGCGTCCTCACCGTTGATGTTGGCAGAGACGGTATCTTTCACAGCCTCGACCCAAGCGGTCTTGTCCGGCACTTCGATGACATTGATGCCTTCGGCCTTCAGCTGCTCCAGCACCTCAGCCTCTTTGGACTCGGAAACCTCGCGGCACACCTGCGAAGCATACGCAGCAGCTTCGCTGACCCAGCCCTGCTGATCCGCAGAGAGCTTATTCCAGGCATTGTCGGTAATGATGAGCTGCACGGCGCCCAGGGTGTGGCCGTCCATCATGAAGTTGGGAGCAACCTCCTGGAAGGCGTTGGAGCGATAGTTCGCGGTGGGCTGCTCAGCGCCGTCAACCACGCCGGTCTGCAGCGCGCTGTAGAGCTCGGTGAAAGGAACGGTGGTCGCGCTGGCGCCGAGGCCGGTGACCATACCGGTCATAACCGGATCAGAGGAAACGCGGATCTTCTTGCCCTTTAGGTCCTCGATGCCAGTGACGGCATCCTTGAAGAAGAAGTGACGGAAGCCTTCCTCGCCGTAGCAAAGGCCGCGCAGCGGCAGACCTACAGCCTGCGGCTCCTCGAGGAATTCCTTCGCGAGATCAGAGGTCGCAAACGCCCAAAAGTGATCGCGATTCTCAAAGACATAGGGAAGGGAGAGCAGGGTCGCCTTGGTGCAGCCATACTGGCTGAGCGCAAAGGCGGAGATGCGGGAGATATCAGTCACGTTGCCGCCGCCCAGCAGGTTGTCCAGGATCTGATCCTCAGAACCAAGCACGCCGCTGGCCTGAATGTCGATGGTGATTTCGCCGTTCGACAGCTCTTCTACCTTCGTCTTGAAGGCTTTGGCGAGTTCGCCGACGATGGTGCCCTCGAGGGGGTTCACTTCGGCATAGGTCAGGGTAACGGCATCTGCCATCGCGGCGGTCGCTCCGAGAACGAGCGCGAAAGCCATAACGAGCACAAGAAGCTTCTTCATGATGGTTCCTCCTTCATAATAAGCGAAGGGCAAAGACCAATTTCCACCCTTCTGTTTACCTGCAATTATAATGTTAGTCTGCCCCTCTGTCAACGAAAAAATGGGCGCCCCGGCTCTGCGAAAATGCGGAGCCGGGGCAGGGTTTCATTCTGGGTTTATTGTTAGTCAATCCATGTTGATGAAGGTTACAGGCATCCATTCTTCACGCTCTGTCACCCATTGCTCCGCTCCACTGTTCTTCGCGCAGAAGATAATCAACGTTTTGCAGCCGTCAAAAGCGCTGTCACTGATGTTCTCCTTCTTGATGCCCGCTGGGATGTAGATTTTTCGCACAGCAGAATCCGCGAAAGCCCGTTCTCCGATCGATGCCACTTTGTCGGAAAGCCGGACGGTTTTCGCTCCGATTTCTTCAAACGCACGGTCTTCAATTCTCGTCAGCGCCACCGGTGTCGTGAAGTTAACGTCTCCAAGGGCAGCCTGTTTCAGTGTAATGGTTTTGGCTACCGGTCCTCTCCATTCGTCACCAAACTTGGCATAAGCATAGAACGTCTGTTTACCTTCTCCTCTCGACAGCCAATGATTACCGGAGCCATTATCTCCATTTTCCTCCCACCATATATTCTCCAATTCCATGTGAGCCAGACGGACCTGTTCGGCACCAGGCGCCAGGACGGAAACCATAAACTCTTCCATGGTTTCCACTTCCTCCTTACTGAAGGTCAGCAGGATGCCGCTTGGCGGAATTTCCGGGAGAGTTACTACCAAGCGCAGCGGATGCTCCGACTCGGTCCAGCGCCACCCCTCTTTTCCACCGGCACGTCCCCACACCTCGTATTCGCCGGGCTCGAGGCCAGCCGTACTCATGGTGACCGTCGTACCCTCGTAAGACGATCTTGGGTCGTAACCGTTCTCATCCTTGAAAGCGTCGACCCAATAGCGGTTCGCATACTCCGCTTCCGTAAAGGTGAAAGTGACCATCTCGCCCCGGGGCACAGTAACAGTCTCCAGGTTAGCGAAGTCGAAGGAACCAACATCGCCATATACCTGCAGTGAGATTGTCAGTACGTTAGTCGTAAACTCTTCCCCGCTCTCCAACTGTACTTCCGCATAAACCGCATAGTTCCGCAGATCATGATAACTGCACCAGAAGAACGCACTTCCATCTTCCTCGAACCAGTCTCCGTGATTCTCTGGCGTTATCCATTCTCCCCACTCCCAGAACCCATTTCCGTCATAGAAACGTACCGCAGCCAGCTTCTCTCCTTCGTCAGGCGTAATCAGGAATTTCACATCGCCGTCCACCAAGATAATTCCATTCTCCTGGTCAACAATAGCGCCTTCCATCAGTTTCAGTGTCGCGCCTTTTCCTGCTGGGTTCACAATGGGAAGATTCAAACTATCGCCCGTGCCCTCATAACCCGTGGCCCAGGCTCCGTAATCCACCACGAGTCTGTGGCCAGCAGTTAGCGCGTCCGAAGGAATCGTAATTGTGGTATCCTCCCGATATTCGCGATCGAGCGAAATAACATTCCGATGCCAGCCTTCATCGTCATCCCAGTCCACGTAAACGCCGATATGCATTGCTTCCGCATTTTCCGGCAGTTTGAAGACGAAATCGACCAACTCACCTGTCGTCACATAGGCGGGAAGATCGCTAAAATCGAATTCCAGCCGTCCTAGAGATTTGACAGTAACCACTATTCCTTCAGACGGTACCCATTCATTGCTTCCCTCATACTGCGCATAAGCAACCAGGGTATGCTCTCCCACATCTCGCCCTTCGTCCCAGCGGACATTCTCACTGTCCGTCCAGTTGGGATAATCGCCCCAGCAATACTTTCCTTCCTCATCCAGATCCCATCTATCACCATCCACGCTGAATCCAACC
This sequence comes from Clostridiales bacterium, assembly GCA_024684665.1. The sequence continues at coordinate 9,299 of JAIKWN010000101.1, forward strand.
CGCTCAGCGCCAGGCGCGTAGATGCTACAGGTTACCGGCTGTCCCAGCAGAACTTCTGTTTCAGAAACAGAGAAGACTATTCCACTTACCTGCGGATCCTCAATAGTGATATCCGCAAATGTTTCAATCCCTTCAATTCCTTCCGCATCTGTCCAGATCAGCAGGCGGTATTCACCAGCGTCAAAATCCGCTGTAGGTACGACAATCGTCTTTTGGCTTTCATCCCAACTGTAATACTCGCTCTCCCAGTCGTCCCCCACGAAGCGAGCGCCATACCACTCGTTCTTGTTCTGAAGAGTATTGATCTTCACGATCAGGTTTTCACCGCGTGTAACCCTAGTCTTTTCTATAGTGTAGTCAGCGGGATTCAGACGACCATTACTCACAACGGACACCTTGATGGGATTGCTGACAGCCGTCCATTTGAAGCCAACACCTTCCCAATCGAAACCGTCCCAGTTGAAATTCTCCCAGTCTTCTTCATTCATTCCCAGGAAATCATGTCCATCTCCGTCGCCATTTCCGTTATACGCCGCTTGTGCCAGGACAGTATACTCACCCCGGCCGGGGCCATCGCTCCAGTCAAACCAGCCGCCCTGCTGGGCACATCCATCCCTGTATTCCCAATTGCCATCAAACCGCAGGAACCGCACAGCCTGCGCGTCAAGCGCATAGAGCCGGAATTGCAGATTTTTGCTGGAGGGCCAGTTCGGAATATCCTCCGTTCCATTCTCGGACTCAAGAGATAAAGTCACTTCTTCCGGAATTTCTTCCAGCAGAAGAACTTGGCGACTGGCCTCACTAAAATTGTATCCCGTCGCGCGTGCAGCACAGTAAACTTCGTACATCCTGCCAGGCTCAATTTCTCCGTGGTTGATCTCCAGATCCCCGATTTCATCAGGACTATATTCGTCATTAATGAACCACCAGTCGTCTCCATATGCTCTGACGGCAACCTGATAATACTCCGTTTTTTCGTCCATATTTGAAATCTGAATTGTCAATTTGTGAGTATCTGAGTTGTCCGCCTTGACAATTGTTCCGTCATCATAACCGTTGATTGTAATCTCAGGCGTATTCAGTGTTCGTCCCGCGGTAATAATCATCGTGCAGGCGTACTTTGGTTCAGACCATATGCCACCATACAGTCCGCTCGTATAAAGCTTGTAGGTTCCAGCAGTCCGAATCCGGAACCAGTCGCTTATGCCGGAGCCCTCAAGTTCTCCCTCTTCTTCAAGCTCTCCTACGTTTTCTCCTACTGTTTTTTGCAGATATAGCCTTATTCTTTCCGCTTCGGGCAGATAGGCGATGACGTGAATCGGTGTTTCCGTCGGAACTCCGCTTGCGTCAATACGGCTTGTGGTGATATAGCACGTCCCTTCTGAATCCGAATACTCCACATCACTATCCCGATCCAGCAGCGCAAATTGTAGCGAAGCATGGCTCTGGTTATATCCAGGCGCATTCGCGTCCAGTTCCACCCAGTAAACACCACTTTCCAGCTTCCAGGTTTCGATGGTCAGGACTCCCTCGCCGGTCCGCTCGCCGCCGGTCAGCCACTCGTCATCCCATTCGCTATGGATCCAGTAACTATAAGTAACAGCATTCTCCAGTTTTTCGAAAGTTAGGGTCAATGTCTCGCCCAGGTAAGCTTTGTCCGGCTTCCCTGTCTCCGTCGTCAAGTATGCCACAACCTCGTCCAAGTCGCCGCTCGCGTTCGCGGTTACAGTAATTGTGCCAATCACAGCTCGCCATTCTTCAGCTTCAGGGTCGTAATCAAAACCGCTGTATTCATTCTCTCTCTTTGCATACGCCGTCAGTATGTATGTACCCGCCTCACTCGCCCGCCAGGTATCATACAGCATACCATTCCCGCGGTCACAATGGTCGTACCAACCCTCGTCATTCTCTCTAGTAATATCCACAGTATACCATTCCGCATCGGAATGATACGCTGATAGAATGAGCTCAACACTGGTCTGAACTTCTACTGATTCAATTTCTCCGTTTACCGTGAAGGATTTGATCGGGTACTCAGTTCCTTCGGGTTTTACACCTGTGGTAAACTCGAAATCGCAGCTCCGGCCACTATAACCCTCCGCGTCTGCTCCGACTTCAAATCGATAATGCCGATTCTCTTCTAGATTAAACGTCGGTATATAGTTTTCACCACATTGAATCTGATAATCATTATCAATACGTTCCCACCAAGTATCTCCGTCTTCGTTTTCCTGTACGTACAGATTGCCGAAGAACCAGCCGTCCGGAACCGCATTGCCTCTCGCATCTGTGGGGGTTGCATCCTCTACTTTCACAATCAGGTCGTCTCCCCATGGAATCGTTTCCGAATCATCAAAACCCTCATTTAGGACTTCAAAAGCGGGAACCTTCATTTCTCCGTTTGGGCTCGTGATGTGGAGCAGGATCGTATTGCTATACGCTGTCCAATTCACATCCTGATTCCAGTCGAACTCGCGCCAGCCTTCTTCATCCAAATTATTTACGATCCGCCATCCTGTCTCTTCATTCTCATCATCAATGATCTGCCAGTTCTTTCTTTCCAATTCATCAAAATCAATGTTGTCCCAGCTGGCTTCTGCGTACATGATTAAGTCGTCATCACCAAAACCCCAATTGCGGTCAAAGGAATCGTCTCCCCACCATTGTTCCCAGCCGTCGCGAAGAACTCGGATGACTGTCGGACGTTCTTCCTCATATGCGACTTTGACATATACATTCTGACTGGACAGAACAGCCATTTCCTTTTCCGCGGAACCATTCACCGTCAGCGTGAGGCTTTGCTCTTCCAGGTCATCGCTGACCACCACGAACCGGAAACTGAACTCGGAAGGCGTATAGCCGTACGCAAGAGCGGTGAGCCGGATTTCATAAAACCCGCCAATCTCAAATTTGTCCTCAGCAAAAGTGAATGCTGCCACGCCCTCTTCCGGATCTTTGCTTTGTTCGTCAATGGGTTGCCAATCCCAGTCAACCCGAATCAAATCCGCGCAGAGGATTTCGGGGACAATTTCCTCCTCTGATGCTTCTGCTTTAACGGTGAGTTCAAGGCCCTGTCCAGCACTGTAAGTCTGGAAGGTCGTTGTCTGCGGAACCGCAACAGTCTTCTCCTCGTTCGCCTTTACGGAAAATGCCTTTACCCCCCTAAATACGTCATACGGTTCGTCATTCTCTCCGTCCTCCCAAATCAGCGCATCAACAACATATTCACCACTGTACCAGAATACCGCCCCATCATCCCAGTAATCTTCAAACGGACCTCCTTCATCATAAGAAACACTATCCGGGTCATTTTTCTCGTGAATCCGAATTTGCATCCAGCCGTTGATATGGTCCGGATTTTCATAATGAGCGAAAACTCGGAGTGGTTCGCCGGCTACATATTCATCCTTCATGCTGACGATTACGTCAGGGTCCTTATTCTCACCGGAGACATCCGTCACCTTGATTGGGATGGTATTCTCCGCGACCTTAAACGGCGCACCCCATTTTACGGCAAATACATGCACGTCGTAGTTCTTGCCAGCCTCGCAGCGTGGAACCGTCAGGGGGACACGCGTCGTTCCCTGTTCCAAATCCGATCTCCATACCCAGTGGCTGTCCGCGATCCAGTTGTCGTCCGTCCCAATGTACATCCCATAGAAATCCGCGCCGATGTTGTTCACATCAATCTCGAATCTGCCATCTCTGGGAACAAGATAGACTGTTTGCCCCTCGGCCTGTTCCGATTGTTGCCCTTCCGAAACCGTATAGATGACGTCGTTCTGGACTCTTTCTTTCATGGTCACATGAACCAAAACAGGGTTGCTGAACACCCAGTCTTCTTCGTTCTGATATTTGGCATAAACATATGCAGTGTATGTATGCGTCCCGTTGTTATCCTCATTCATCGGACCCCAGCCATACCAACAGTTTCCCCTGTCATCCAAATCGACAAAATCAGAGTCGTCTCCGCATACAAAGCGGATTTCTTCCAGTCCTTCCCGCTCCGCATGAATCGTAAAATCAAAGAAGTAATATAGCGGAACGGTAATCCCGTCTTCGGTTTTCTCAATCCTTTTGCTGGGTTCGTAGTCCTCATAGCCCAATGACAAACGCCGATCTGCATTGGGGAAAGTACTGGTATATTCAAACAACAAGCTCTGAGTACTATCGCTATTATCCTTGAGCCGAATAAAGTATTTATCCTTAAAAGGCTCCGGTGGACGGCAACAAATAGTGAAGCTATTCCCTTCACCTCCATAGTAATCTACTGTTCTGTCATTCCATTCATACGGGGTATCCCCAGAAGTGTCATTACCCACCAGCCATCCATCCTGGAAAACGCCTTCCGCTCCCTGGGGCAGCGTAACAGTAACCACATAATAATACTGTCCCGATACCTCTGTCGGATTACCTTCGAAACCTTTTACGGACAGGATGATGGAATCCTGATCTTCCGCCCCCACTCCCATGAACACCAATAGTGCCGCCAGGAAAAGCAATACCATAATGTGCCATTTGTTCATACCTGTACCTCCCTTATTGTTTGGCAAAATAATTCATTATTATTATACTTCACCTTTCACACATATTGCAAGTAATTATTATGATCTTTTAAGAATAGAACGAATTCTAGGATCTTGTTCCCCGCCGCAGCTTCTGGTACAATCAGCCCGGAAATCATCTGGAGGAATACAAAAACGGCGGCCTGTCAGACCCGCCGTATTATCAGGAGGAACAATCCATGCAGCACCACGCGGAGGCAGAAAAACAGATGCACGCCCGAGCGGAGAAGAGGCGTGCCCGGGAAATGACGCCCGCGGAGAAAACCGTGCGGGACTATCTCATCATCTTCGCGGCCATGGAACTCATGACCGTGGGTGTGTTCTTCTTCAAGTTCCCGAACCACTTTGCCTTCGGAGGGGTCAGCGGACTGTCCACAGTGGTCAGCGCCCTCACGGGGATCTCCGCTAGCGACTTCACGAACATCGTGAACTACGCGCTTCTGGTCGTAGGCTTCATCTTCCTCGGCCGCTCGGTCGGGATGCGTACGGTCTTCGCCACCGTGGTCATGTCCGTCAGCCTCATCGTGTTCGAGCGGCTCTTTCCCATGAGCACACCGCTCACAAGCGAGCCCCTGCTGGAGCTCATCTTCGCCATCGCCTGCCCAGCTATCGGCTCCGCGATCCTGTTCAACATCTCCGCATCCAGCGGCGGCACGGACATCATCGCTATGATCCTGCAGAAATACACCAGCATCCACATCGGCACCGCCCTGCTCTTCGTGGACGCCGCCTCCGTCGTGATGGCCTTCTTCGTCTTCGGGCCGGGAACGGGACTCTATTCCCTCCTGGGCCTCTTCGGGAAATCCCTGGGGATCGACAGCGTCATTGAGAGCATGAACCGCAACAAATGCTTCACCATCGTCTGCGACGATCCGGAGCCAATCTGCTGCTTTATCATCGGGGAATTGAACCGCAGCGCCACGGTCTACCGGGCGGAAGGCGCCTTCTCCCATCAGAAAAAGGCCGTCGTTATGGCAGCCATGAAACCGGGACAGGCAGTCCGCCTGCGCAACTTCATCCGCGAGCGGGAAAAGGGCGCTTTCATCCAGATCACGAACTCCAGCGAGATCATCGGAAAGGGCTTTCTGGCGAGCTGAGACGACGCACGCCGGGCAGCGGAAAAACCGCTCCCGGCGCAGCCGTTATTGTACAGATTGCTTCGCTTACTTCTCCTTGCCTTCCTGAACTTCCTTGTGCAACAGCATCGTCAGCAGGATGTGGATCACGACGCCGACGCCGAGGATACCGAGCTCCTTCCAGTCGTGCGCGAGGACGATGTGCAGCACCTCCGCGCCGAGCAGGAATTCCAACGCGAGCGCCAGGCCGTGCGCAAGCTTTACCCCGACGTGCTCATCCCCGCGGACGTACGCGGCGACGCTCTTCGCCGCGCTGATCACGAGGATAACGATCCCGACCAGCTGCACCAGCGGGATGCACAGTTCCGCCAGAGCCGCCACCAGTCCCTGTAAAAACGAAATCACCTCATGCATAAGCTTTCCCCCTTCAAGCCAGCATTCCCTGCCGGCGTTTTTTTATTCCTTCTCATCCGTAACCCCGATGGTCATTCCAAGCGGGAGGAGTTCCCCGTCCAGGGGAACGAGCTCCGCTGTCATTTCATCGCTGCCTGTATGCGTCAGCACCCGGGCGACGCGGCAGGGGATCAGCGTATGCGGATCATCCGCACGCCAGCAGCGCAGCTGTGTTCCGGCCCGCAGGGCCGCCCGGTCGGAGAGATTTGCCGTGACCGTGATGCGGACCTCCGTAGCCACCCGCGCCACCGCCGCCTCTTCTTTCACGGAATCCCCTTCCGCCGCGGAGAGGGCCGTCACCCACCCGGAAACGCGGCTCACGACGTCCGTCCGTTCGGTGGATGCCGCGGTGTACAAGAGCTGTCCCCGCTCCACCTTCTCCCCAGCGGAAACCGCAAGGGAGAGTACGACGCCGTCCGTCTGGCTCTTTACCGCAGCGGTCTGCAAGACGGTTCCGGTCCCGATGAGATCCGTATCCGAAGTGCTGCCCTCCCGGTAGACAAATACAGCCTCCCCGACGAACAGATCGCCGCCCGTCACTTCCACCCGGTATTCATCCCCGTCCACTAGGATGACGCGGCCCATCGCCCGATGGGAGCCGTCCTGGGAGCAGCGGATCCAGACGCGGTCGCCCCCGTGCACGAGGGTATTGGCCACGCTCTTCTTTGCCTTTTTAACGCTGCAGTATACGGTATAGAGCGGGGTCGGCTCGATCGTCAGCACGAGTCCTCCGTCCGGCTTTTCGCCCTCCCGGGCGTATATCGCCGTCACCGTTCCGTCCACAGGGGAGAAGGCGAGCGTCTTCTTGATCTCCCCGACCGTTTCACCATCCGAAACCAACTGGCCGACTTTCAGGTCCAGCCTTTTAACAATGCCGTCTGCCCCGGCGCGGATCTCCAGCGTATCCGCCGCTGTGACCGTCCCCTGCCATACTGCTGCATGCACCGGCGCGGCAAGGAGAAGCAGGAGCAGGGGGAGGAGCACAAATCCAGCTCTCGCTTTCATGCCGCACCCTCCTCCTTCGTCTCCCCCGCCAGCGGGATCAGGGTCCCGTCCGCCGCGAGATCAAAGGTCTTTCCGTCCACCTTGACACGCCAGCCGTCTTCCCCCGCCGTCAGCAGGAAGTCCTTTGACACGAATCCCTTCGCGCGTAGCAACGCATATTGCCGTCCCGAGAAGGTCAGACCGGTGGACAGTTCCCGGGTTTTCCCGTTTCCGTCCATGAGACGCAGGATGCGGATGCCGCTCTTCTTCAGCGTGCCGAGGGCGTTCTGTCGAATCTGCCAGTCCCCCGCCCCGGAGGTATACAGCGTCATCGTATCCCCCGTAATGGAGGCGGTGAAACGCGTGCCGGAGCAGCCAGCGTCCAGCGTCTCCCCGCCGACCGTGAGCTTTGTCATGGGAAGCGATGAAACCTCAGGAAGCACCGCGTCATACGCCACGAGCGTCTCGCTCTTGTCCCCTGTCGCGTGCTGCCGCGTAATGGCTTCGCCGGGAGTAAAGTCGAGATCCGTAACAAGATCGTAATCGTAGATCGTCCACCGCTGCTGGCAGATCAGGGTCATCTGCCAGCAGGCCAGCTCGGCTCCGCCGCTGTCATACGCCCAGACCTTCACCGAATAGGTCCCCGACGGCAGGCGATCGGCGTCCACCACATGCCAGCGCTCGTGCATGGTCTCGTCCACGATCACCCTTTCGCCGAAGTGTTTGAAATCCTCTTTGCGGTTGTCGATGCTCTCCGCCGTGATGCGGAAGCGATACCGTGAGGAGAGGACCTTCAAATCGTCGTCCAGCACGGGGTACCAGTCAAACTGCTTCTTCCCGTGAACGGTAGCGACGGTCACCCCGCGGGATTGGGCATAGGGCTGCACGACGATGGAAGCGTTCGTTAAAAAATAGAAAGTCTCCAACCACTGAAAAACCATTTTCCCCATTTCGTCGTATTCTTGGATCGTAAGCGTGTAGACCCCTTCGTCAAGGTCCGCCGAATACTGGACCTTCCGGTTTTTCGCCCTTCTTTTAATGTTCTCCTCGTCGATAAAGCGCCCCTTCGCGTCGCGCAGCGTAAACCTGCAGGTGGCAGAATCCCTTTCCAGCGTATAGCTGTAATTAAGGGTCCCGCTCCCGCTCGCGCGGTAGTTGAAAAACGAAAATGAGGGCGCCCGGGTCTCAAGCTCTTCCGTTTCCTCCGGTTTCATTTCCACCGCGCCCGCGAAGGGCTGCACCGCAGCGGAAGCCTGGGTCTCCGCTCGTGAAAGTCCCGTCGGGTAAAAAAGCAGGCAGCAGCAAAACGCCGCGATCTTCGACCGGATTCCCATGCCGCCGCCTCCTTTCCGATGATTATCCTGTAGTTATTCTTCCGTTTCCACCGTCACCGTGCTGCCGTAGCGCACTGCGTCGTCCGGGGTGAAGTCGATCCAGGCCGTGAAGGTAACAGGGCTTGAATTCGCCGTCGCCACCCCGGAGATCATGCGCACCGAGCCTTCGTATTCCCGGCTCTCGTCCGTGGTCAGCTCGACGCGAACGCGGCTCCCC
>JAIKWN010000195.1 GCA_024684665.1 Clostridiales bacterium
CCCGGTTTTCGCCTGCAGTTCCGCCAGGGTCCCGACCGCCATCAGACAGCCCTTTGCCATCACGGCAATGTGGTCGGAAAGCTCCTCCGCCTCTTCCATGTAGTGCGTTGTCAGGATCACGGTGACTTTCCCTTTCAGGGAGCGGATCACCTTCCACAGATCCCGCCTGGCAAGCACGTCGAGTCCCAGGGTGGGCTCGTCCAGATACAGGACCTTCGGCTCCGTGATCAGCGCCATCGCGATGCTTAGCTTTCTCTGCCAGCCGCCGGACAGGGTTTTTGCCCGGCTGTTCCGGATCTCCTCAAAACCGAACTGACCGATGATCTCCTCGGTTTTCCGCCGGCTTTCTTCTTTTGAGAAGCCGTAAATACCGGCGATGAATTCCAGGTTTTCCTGTACCGTCAGGTTCGGGGCTACCGAGGTCTCCTGCGGCGAAAGATTCCCGAGCTTCTTTACCTCGTTGAGTTCAGTGAGGATGCTGTGCCCGAGTACCTTCGCATCCCCCGAAGTGGGAGCGGTAAGTCCTGTCAGCATCCGGATGGTCGTTGTCTTCCCCGCGCCGTTGACGCCCAGAAAGGCGAAGATCTCCCCCTCGGGAACGGTGAGGTTCAGGTTGTTGACCGCGGTTTTGGCACCGAAGTCCTTCCGCAGACCCATGATTTCAATTGCAGTGTTCATCTTCATCAGCCTTTCTTCTCCGAAAGCTTTGCATTGATCGCTTCAATGTCTTTCCGGCAGAGCTTGTACATAATGACCCAGCAGACGCTGTAGGACGCAATGATGCTGCAGATGGTGACGATCATGCTGAGCATGTATTTGTGGAAGCCCCACGCGATGCATGCAACGGGAATCCACGCGGAGAGCATGATCAGCAGGAAAAGGATGCTCTGTGCCAGCAGACCGATCCGTTTTGCCTCAAAAACAGCCGTCCCCAGGGAAGTAATGCCGCTCATCACACCGATCAGCAGCAGCTGCGACACATAGGCGGTCAGCGGGCTCCCGAACCGCGCCATGTACTCCGGCAGCATGGGCGTGTCTCCCGTGGCGAACATCACAACGGTCTGGATGATCATGGTAATGGCGATGGAATAGCAGAAGCCGTTGATAAACCTGATCAGAATTCGTTTCAGCATCTCAGTCACCCCCTTAATTCAGCACTTCTTTGATCCTGCTGACGTACCGCCTGGACACGAATGTCTCGTCGCCGTTTTTCATATACATTTTAATAGTACCGGTGTAACTCATATCCAGTTTTTCGATCTGTAAGATGTTCACGATCTCCGAGTTCGAAATGCGAACAAAGCCTTTCTCCCGGAGGATGTCTTCCAGCACGTACAGCCGGTCCCGGACCTCAAAGCTGTCCTCTTTCGTCCGTACATACACTTTTTTGTTCTCGGAATAAATGCGCACGATTTCATAGCTCGAGATGCTTTTCGTTTCCTGGTTCCTGTACACCGTGATTTTCGTAAAGAGGAGACCCTCCAGCAGGTCCCGCAGGCCGAGCGCTTCCTTCGAGCGCTGGTCGCTGCAGATATGGATCTCGATCTCCCTGTATTTTTCCTGGATATCAAATAACAGCTTCATGTTCTCTCTCCGAATGGCCCGGACGGACCGGTTTCTATGCCCTGTGAACCTTTCAGCCTGATTATAATCGCTGCGAAAAAGAATGCAACAGCTTTGCGACAGGTGGTCTTTTTGGGCGGACAGGTGGTCAGAAAAGCAGGGAAGGACCCGCCGTTTTGACCGTGAAAAACAGTTTATACAACTTGTACAAAATTTTGTGTGAAATTTCTACGTTTTGCACGAAAATTTTGCTTGACTTTTGCCCCTCCGGCTGTTATATTATTTGAGCGTGCGCGCGAGGGCGCACACGTATGCGTTGAAGCGGGAGATTGCTCGCCCAGGGCGAGGTAACTTCCGTGGAGTATGTCCGGTACCGGGCTTTCCGGTACGCAATCGGGCGGCTGAGATCCTTCGTTCCACGCGTATATCGCGCGCAGCGTAGGGCAGACCGGCTTGATGCCGGTTTGTTTTTCGGGTGTGGTCTGATACGCACGGATGTGTGTACGAAAGATTTCATGCGTACGCATTCTTATAATTAAGGCGGTGCCCAATGCCGCCGGAAGAACGTACGAAAAGGAGCAGTACCAAAAATGGCAAGCAACAGCAAAAACATGATCCGCATCCGTCTCAAAGCTTATGACCACCAGCTCATCGACAAGGCAGCCGAGACCATCGTTGAGGCCGCGAAGCGCACCGACGCCAAAGTCTCCGGGCCGATTCCTCTGCCCACCAAGACCGAGATCGTCACCATCCTCCGCGCCGTCCACAAGTACAAGGACAGCCGCGAGCAGTTTGAGCGCCGCACCCACAAGCGCCTCATCGAC
>JAIKWN010000199.1 GCA_024684665.1 Clostridiales bacterium
TCGTTTCCTTCGACCGCGAAAAAAACATCCTGCAATTCTTTGTAAGCTTCGTACTTGTCGCTTACTGCGAATAGAGGATGAACGGAATACTCGTATGCACCGGTCTGGTCAATGCCCGGAAAAGCTTCTCCTGCGGAGAGCGATCCGCTGCAGTGACATATGTATTTCCCCTGGATCGGATACTGACGGACTTGTTCATACACTTCGGTAATGCTTCCGTCGGGAACAGTCAGGAACAGCACGTCGCTTGCTTCGATGAGGGCGCCCATGTCGATGAACGCCTGGGTTTCAGTAAACTGCGCTGCCTCTTCGGCAGATTGAGTGTTGCGGCTGTAGTAGCCTGTAACCTTGATGCTGTCGTTTTCTTTGCTGCTGAAGAATTTACCTAAGGTAAATCCAACTTTGCCTGCTCCAATAAATCCTGTTTTCAATCGATCACCTCTTTTCTTCAAAAGGTGACGTGGTTCCTGCTATCGATCCGGGAACTTCGCGGTACAGTTTCCTTGTGGAATACCGTCCATCACAGGGGGATTATAAAGCAAAACCCATAAAATGTAAATAGTTTTTTGGTGTGCTATAATACAGGCATGATTGAGATCACGACCTACGAAATGGGAGCGCCCTGCAGGATCGCATTCCTGTCGGACACGCACAACAATAAATGGGAACCGATTGCAAAAGCAACACATTCTCTCCGTCCCGATGTGATCTGTATCGCCGGGGATATCTTCGGTGGGAACAGGCGCTCATCCATTGCGGAACAGAAGAACATCCTGCCTTTGCTCAGGGCCTGCTGTGATATGGCGCCCGTGTTCTGTTCTATCGGCAATCACGAGTGGTTCATGACGTCGGAGGACATGGACGTCATCCGCGGTCTCGGCGTCTGCCTTCTGGATAACAGCTGGACCGCGTGGCAGGGAGCCGGAAGAGGAGCAGATCAGGGAATGATCATCGGCGGATTCACGTCGGAACTGACTCAGAGCTCCCGCATCTGCAGAGCCCGCGGTGAGTCATTCCATTTCCTCGACCTGACGGAAGAAATGAACGGGTGGCTCGATGGTTTTGAAGCGCAGGAAGGGTATAAACTGCTGCTCTGCCACCATCCGGAGTATTACCCGAAGTATCTGGAAGGGAGGGGCCTCGACCTCGTTCTTTCGGGCCACGCCCACGGCGGGCAGTGGCGGTTCTTCGGGCGCGGCGTGCTTTCACCGGGGCAGGGACTGTTTCCGAAACTGACTTCCGGCATACACGGCAACATGGTGATTTCCAGGGGCCTGTCCAACGGCACGATCGTTCCGCGGATCAACAATCCCATCGAAGTCATCTGCATCGAGTAAAATCCGTTGCGATTGGCCCCGCATTTAGCGCCCCGCACTTGGCAAGGAGAAGATATCAATGGCAATTCACATCGTACTGGTGGAACCGGAGATTCCGCCGAATACAGGAAATATAGCGAGAACAGCTGCGGCGACGGATAGCGTCCTGCATCTGGTGAAGCCCCTCGGCTTCAACATTGATGACAAGAGCTTAAAACGCGCAGGTCTCGATTACTGGCCTTACGTAAAACTCGAGGTGCACGAAAGCCTCGATGAATTCATGGCACAGTACGAAGGCCGCCGCATGTGGCTGGCCACGACCAAAGGCGGACGCAATTACACGGACGTGTCCTATGAGGACGAGGACATGATCCTCTTCGGCCGGGAGACGGCCGGTCTTCCGCGGGACTTCATCGCAGCCCACGCGGATCAGGCCGTGCGCATTCCGATGAGTGCGGATACCCGTCTGCGGTCCTTCAATCTGTCGAATTCCGTGATCGTCGTTCTGTTCGAAGCGCTGCGGCAGTTGGATTTTCCCGGGCTGGAGTAGTGCGTTCTGAAAAATGCATTGAAAAAAGGAAGCGTTTTACGCTTCCTTTTTATTTTGGTGGTCTGTGCGGGGCTCGAACCCACGACATCATGGTTGTGACCCATGCGCTCTCCCAGCTGAGCTAACAGACCGCACCGCTATCGGCTATTATACAACACCATTTGCGATAAGGCAAAGGAATCTGTCCGGTGTGCGGATTAAATGCTCTGACCGTGCTTGATGGCCAGCATGAGGGCGCCCACGTCCGGCGTGGCGGCAGGCTCGACGTATTCCATGCCGTGTTCCCGGAGAATGCGGGCAAATGGTTCGGTGACGGCCGGACCGATCTTGAAGACGCCGCCGGTGCCGCTGACCGGGACG
>JAIKWN010000216.1 GCA_024684665.1 Clostridiales bacterium
GCTGCAGCGATGAGTACGATGACAGCGTTTCGGGACTTTGAAAAGCAGAAGTGGAGGAGATCGCATGAAGACGGGCATCGTGGACGTAGGCGGCGGAGAACGGGGCGTGTACGGCGCCGGCGTTTTTGACCGACTGCTCGATCTCGGTGTGACGTTCGATTATCTGATCGGCGTATCTGCCGGGGCGGCGAACGGAGTAACCTATCTGGCGGGTCAGCAGGGGCGAAATCTCCGCTTTTACACACAATACAGCTTTCGCTCCCGGTATATGGGAATCGGCGCATTTCTGCACACCGGTTGCTTTATCGACCTGGAGTATATTTATGGAGCGACGCTCACAAATTCCGGTGGGGAGGATCCTCTTGACTATGAGGCACTGATGTGCACGCGTACGCAGATGGAAATCGTAGCCACGGACGCGAAAACGGCGGAACCCGTATATTACGATTTCAGGGACATGCCGAAAGACGATTACGGCCCCATCAAGGGATCCTCCTGTCTCCCCATCCTGGCGAAGGCGTATCGCTGGCGGGGACGCGATCTCTATGACGGCGGCATCAGCGATCCGATCCCATTCCAGCGTGCTTTTGCCAAGGGGTGCGACCGCGTGGTGGTCATCCTGACCCGTCCCCGGGACGATGTCCGCGATCCCAAACGGGACCGCACCTTCGGCCGCCTTCTGAAGCTGACGCATCCCAGGGCTGGAGAAGCGCTTCTTCGCAGGGCGGAAACATACAATCGTCAGCTCCAGGAAGCGAAGGAGCTTGAGCGTTGCGGGAAGGTGCTCATTGTTGCGCCGGACGATATCGGCTCAATGAAAACACTGACAAAAGACAGGGAAGAAATCATGCGCCTGTACGAGAAGGGATGGAAGGACGCGGAAGCGATACCCACCTACCTGCGGGGATGCTGATTTGCCCGTCCGACCGTACAAGATTGACATTCTCTTTCTGATGCATTAAGATGGCGGATATCATAAAACAGCGCAGAATGAGTGCGCTGAAACAGGAGTGGGAGTATGAAACCGAAAGGGTTTATTGCGTTTGCGGGAAAAGGAAGAACTGAAAAACCGGTTCCCACTGGAGAGGGGCTATGGTCGGACCGGAATATGAAGATCGCGGTGTTCCTCATGTATATCGCGGCGGTCCTCATCCGGGGATTCATCCTGCCTGGCCCGCATATCATGTATACCTACTATGATGAGCTGCTGTACTGGGGCCTCGCAAAGACCTTCTGGAGGAATCCGGTCTTCACCATTTACCAGATGCCCGTGGATTTCAGCAAATTCATCTATCCGATGGTGCTGTCCCCGCTCTATCTGATCGGGGATGCCGTGGTGCGCACCCAAGTGGCCGGCTGGCTGAATACCCTCTGGATCAATTTCTCGATCTTCCCGGCTTATCGCATTGCGAAAAAGATCACCCCATCGAAGAAGATCCAGTTGGCAAGTCTTGCGTTGTTCATGACCAGTCCAATCCTGCTTTTCGGGGAGAAGTATGTACCGGAATGCCTGTATCTTCCGCTCAGCCTGTATCTGATGGTGGGGGCCTTTACTATGTTAGAGCGGGTGAAGGCTGAGGATGGACCGGAGCTTAAGCGGCTTTGCGGAGAAGCCGCTCTGCTGGGCGCGTTCGGATACCTGATTTACCTGGAGCGGGAAGCGGTCACCGCCTTTGTCGCGGGCCTTACGATTTGCCTCGCAGTACATGCAATCAGGAAGCTCGCCCGTCATGAGGAGGACTGGAAGCGGCCCCTCGCCGCAGCCGCAGCACACGGGGGCGCGTTTCTGCTGCTGTATTTCGTCGTCGGCCGCATCCTCGGGCTGTCCTTCTCGTATTCTGCCCAGGTTGGACTTGCGAACATCAACACGATGTTCAAGGTCGAGTATTTCATCCATTGCCTCATCAGCAATGGCCTCTATATTACGGTCGCATTTTTCGGACTCCCCATCCTGATCCCGCAGCTGCGCGCGAACCGGGCGGGAGAAGCCCGGGAAGAGGGTGGAACGAGGAGACAGTGGGTCATCTTTTTCCTTATCTCCTTTATGCTCACGCTGGTGTTCCTCTCCTTCGGAATCTCGGTGAAGGAGGAGCTTGGAAACGAGAGCATCCGGCTGCATACTCGCTATTTCATGCCCTTCCTGTTCCCGATGCTCCTGCTGGGGCTGGAGGAAATCCGCCGCTTCCCGGGCGGCCTGCGTGCAAAAGCAACGCTGGTCCTCTGCGCTGGCGCGGCCTGCTTCCTCCTGCTGCAGCCCATGCGCTTTGTCAGCGACTACGATTCGGCGGATACCTGGCATGTGCGCAATACCATCCTCGCTTCCGAGGAGATCGGTGACGACCTGGATCCAGAAGAAGAATCGCCGGAATTGACGGACCGGTTGAGTGCGTTTTTCGCGGATGAGACCGACGGGTCTGCGCAGATATCTTTCAATCACGGACTCAAGTTTCTGATGCTCGTGTTCACCGGCTGGATGGTCCTCATGGTTTTCCTGACAGGGAAGAACAAGGCGGCAGCCTATGCCCTGTTCGCGGTGACCGTACTTGCTGTCCAGGGATACAACAATTATGCCTCCATTGATCGCTACAGCAGGTTCTGTCTGATCCCGGAGGAGGATGCGGAAGCTTATGCCTGGCTTGACGAAGCTGTGCGGGACGCCGTCGACGACGAACCTATTCTGGTCGTCAGCACCGAGAAGTTCGAAACTGCGAAAATGCGGCTCGAAACGTTTATGTCCTTCGACTGGTATTCCATGCTCACCAACGGTCTTGCGAGCGTACTGGGAGAGAACGGCGAGATTGATCTGACGCAGACGCGGCTTCCAATTTCCATGACGCAGTTTGTTAAAGACACGAGATATCCGGAGGGCACGGAAATCTCGTACATTCTGTGCAGGGACGATATCCGCTGGAACGAGGACAGCGTGGAGCTGGTTTTCCACAGCGACAGGACGGGATATTCCCTCTATGAGAACCTCGACCCCGAGTTGCTGGACGTAGATTACATCAACGGCCTGTACAACGAAAACGGAGAAGAAGGAGCGGAAGAGGCCGAAGACGAAGAAGATGAAGAGGACGAGGAAGATGAGGAGGAAGACGAGGAGGCCTGAGCCGCGGGCCTATGCGTTTCCCGTATTCTTCCAGGCGATTTCACGGCTTTTCCCGCAGCAGAGTTTCAAAGATTTCCGGGGGCGGATCCTGTAAAAAGATCCGCTCCTTTTTGATGGGATGAAGAAAATCCAGCAGGCAGCTGTGCAGGGCAAAACGGTTTGGCAGGGCCGGATGCTCCCGCCCGTAAAGGTAGTCTCCCACAATGGGACAGCCAATATACGCGAGGTGCACGCGGATCTGGTGTGTCCGTCCGGTGAAAAGATGCAAACGAAGAAGAGCACGGCCACCACTGGCGGCTTCAACCCGATAGCGGGTCAGGGCGCTTCTTCCATCCTGCCGTGCGCAGCGTCGCGCGCCGGAGCCCGCCTTTGCGATAGGCACGTCGATTTCGCCCTCCGCATCCTTGGGGATCCCTTCTGTTACGGCCAGATATTCCCGTATGAAGTCATCCGTATGCAGGCCGGCGGAAAGCAGACGCTGGGCGTGGGCATGCCGTGCGACGAGCATGAGGCCGGATGTGCCCTTGTCCAGCCGGTTTACGGGATGATAGCGGAAGGATGAGTCCTCCGCGCGAAGAAGATCCCGGAGGATCTCCCGCAGCGTGTCTGCCTGTTCATGGGCGCCGGGCAGGGTTGCAAGGGGCGCAGCCTTCACGACCGCAATCAGGTCTGCGTCCAGATATACGATCCGGCATCCCTGTGATTCGAGGGGGAGGGAGAGACCATCCGAGCCGCCTTCGTCCGGCAGGCGTACCTCCACCAGGTCGCCCGGCCGCAGGATCCGGTCAGCGTGGACAGGCTCCCCGTTCACAAGGAGGCCGCCCTGCTGCTTCAGTCGGCGGAATTCATGGTTTCCAAGGGAAAAAAGCCGTGGCACAGCAGTGCGCACGGCCTTTCCGGCTTCCCGTTCCCCTGCGACGGCGGTAAGCACGCGCATGTGGACAGCCTCCTTTTGCAATTATACGTTTTCCATCGACAGTGCACGCACGGCGTTCAGCACGGCCAGCACCATGACACCTACGTCTGCGAAAATGGCGAGTCCCATGTTCGCCAACCCAAGTGCGGAGAGCAGCAGACAGAGAAGTTTCACTCCGATGGCAAAGACGATGTTTTCTTTTACAATACGCATGCACCTGCGGGCGCTGCGGATGGCCTTAGCGATCTTTGTGGGGTCGTCGTCCATCAGCACCACGTCAGCCGCCTCGATCGCTGCATCGCTGCCAAGCGCCCCCATGGCGATCCCCACGTCTGCGCGGGAGAGCACCGGAGCGTCGTTGATGCCGTCGCCCACGAAAGCAAGGGTTTCACCGCTCTGCTTTTCGCTGAGCAGCCGCTCGACCTCGGTGACCTTTTCCTGCGGAAGGAGTCCGGCGCGGAATTCAGAGATGCCCAGATCCTGTGCTACCGCTTCCGCTGCCGCGGGAAGATCTCCCGTCAGCATGACGACACGGCGGACGCCAGCTTCTTTGAGAGCGGTGACTGCCTGTTTTGCGGTCGCTTTCGGTTCGTCCGCAATCAGGATGTGCCCGGCGTACGTTCCATCTACCGCTGTATGCACCACAGTGCCAACGCTGCTGCAGGGATGGCTTTGCGCCCCGACCTGCTCCATCAGCTTTTCACTTCCCGCGGCAACTTCGTGTCCGTCCACCGTTGCCGTGACGCCATGCCCTTCGATCTCGCGGATCCCGGAGACCCGACCCGGATCGAACGGTTTTCCGTAGGCCTCATGAAGGGAGCGGGCGATGGGATGGGAACTGGCGGATTCTGCCAGGGCGGCGTATTCGACAAGATCGGCCTCCGGCATGGTTGCATGATGCACGCCCCGGACAGTAAAGACGCCGCGGGTCAGGGTGCCTGTCTTGTCAAGAACCACAGTTTTCACCCTGGAAAGGGTCTCAAGATAATTGGATCCCTTGACAAGTATACCGGCCCGGCTGATCCCGCCCAGGGAGGCGAAAAAGGTCAGCGGGATGGAGATTACCAGGGCACAGGGACAGGAGATGACGAGGAAGGTGAGCGCCCGGTACAGCCAGTCGAAGAAACGCGGATCCTGTCCGGCAATGAAAAGGGCTATGGGCGGGAGAACCGCAAGGGCCAGGGCAGATGCGCATACCGCCGGGGTGTAGACCCTCGCGAACTTCGCGATGAAGTCCTCGGACGGGGCTTTGCGGGAGCTGGCGTTCTCCACGAGATCCAGAATGCGGGAAGCAGTGGACTCCGTGAACTCCTTCGTCGTTTCAATGCTAAGGACAGAGCCGGACACGATGCAGCCGGAGAGGGCTTCGTCGCCGGGACGTGCCTGGCGGGGAACACTTTCTCCGGTCAGCGCGGCGGTATCCAGCATGGCCTCGCCGGTGAGCACGATTCCGTCGATCGGGATGCGCTCGCCGGGATTTACGAGGATTACGCTGCCCACCGGAACCTCATCCGGGTCCACGATCCTCTCGCCTTCACTGGTTTCAAGCCTCGCGGTATCCGGGCGGATGTCCATGAGGGCGGCGATGCTGCGCCGGCTCTTTCCGACGGCGATGCTCTGGAAGAGCTCGCCAATCTGGTAGAAGAGCATGACGGCGACGGCTTCCACGTAATCCCCGGTCCTGAGAACCGCGAGGAGCATCGCGCCAAAGGTAGCGACGGCCATCAGGAAGTTTTCGTCAAAGACCTGCCCGTTACGGACGCCGTGCAGCGCCCGCAGCAGGATGTCATACCCGATTACGAGATAGGGAATCAGCCAAAGGAGGAAACGCAGCGCTCCCTCCGCCGGTACGAACAGAAGCGTAAGCGTCATCACGATGGAAATGAGGATGCGCAGCAGCGTCTTCTTCTGCTTTTTGGTAAGCGTATTCATATCAGAACGCGATCTCGCAGTCGCTTTCGACTTTCCGGCAGGCCGCCAGCACAGCAGGCATCACCATCTTGGGATCTGTTCCTTCCTCGAATTCCACCGTCATTTTAAGGGCCATGAAATTGACGGCTGCTTTCTTTATGCCGGGAACCGTATTTGCCGCAGCTTCCATTTTGTTCGCGCAGTTGGCGCAGTCTACCTCGATGCGATAAGTCTTCTTCATGGGGTTCCCTCCTCCTGAATTTAACGATTAAACATTTGTTTAATTGATCAACGCTAGTATATCGCGAAACCGTGATGATGTCAAGAGGTAAGGAAAAGAAAAATCTGCCGCGGTGAACCGGTCGAAGAAGGCGTGTAGGGCCGCGCTCCTCCCGGCTGATCCAGCCTGACCCCGGGCGGATAAAGCGATTGCATTTTCTCCCGGCTTGTGCGATAATGGCGCCGCAAAACGCGAAGGAGGGGAAGCATGGGAAAGCGCATTCTGCCCCATAACCATGGGGAGAACCTTACGATCCTGCTGGAGCGCATCCCGGAGTCGGAGGAAATGCGCAGCGTGGCGGATCTCATGAAGGAGATGAGCGATGTCTCCCGCCTGCGGCTTTTCTGGCTGCTTTGTCATTGCGAGGAATGCGTGAGCAACGTGTCCGCCATGATGGACATGAGCGCTCCCGCCGTGTCCCATCATCTGGCGCGCCTGCGCACCGCCGGTCTCATCGTCTCCCGCAGGGAGGGGAAAGAGGTTTACTATCGGGCGGCGGATACGCGCCGGGCACAGCTCCTGCACCGCGTGATCGAAGATATGATCGAACTCTCCTGTCCGGACATCCCTGTGTGAAGGATGCGGCGGAGAGGAAAGGAGACTTTTTTTATGGCATACCGGATTGTTTCGGACGTCAGCGCCGATGTGAGTGAGGAGCTTCTGAGAGGGCTGCCGGAACCTGTGCTGATTCCCATGAATGTTACGCTGGACGGAGAACCTCACGTATACGGCCCGGGCGGCGATCTTCAGAATCGGGAGTTTTACGCCGCACAGCGTGCGGGCAAATTCGCCAGTACCTCTCAGATTACACCCGAAGCCTACAAGAACGCCTTCCGCCCCATTCTTGCGGCGGGGGAGGATGTCATTTACCTGGGCCTGACCCAGGGGCTTTCCGCTGCCTACGGCAACGCCTGCATGGCCGCGGAGGAGCTGAGGGAGGAGTTCCCGGAGCGGAAAATCCTCCCGGTGGAGACTTATTGTGCAGCTGTCGGTCTCGGCTTTTTTGTCCGCGAGGCGCTTCGGATACAGCAGGAAGGACGGAGCATCGAAGAACTGGCTGCCTGGGCGGAGGAGAGCCGTCTGCACGTGTGCCACTGGTTTACGGTGGATGTGTTCGACCATTTGAAGCACGGAGGCCGGGTCAGCGCTGCGGCTGCAGTCGTGGGAACGCTTCTGCAGATCAAGCCCATGCTGCGCATTCAGGAGGATGGCACCCTTGCCGTTATCGACAAACCCCGCGGGCGCAAGCAGGCAATCCGCAGGCAACTGGATCATATGAAAGACAACTGGGATACCGAAAGGGGCAGGCTTGTTCTCATCGGCCACGGAGACGATGAAGACGCAGCGCGGCAGCTGAAGGAAGCTGTCCTTGCGGAACATCCGGACGCAGATGTTCGCATGGCGTATATCGGCGCCCTCATCGGTGCCCACACCGGTCCTGGCATGCTGGCCCTCATTCACTGGGGCATGAAACGCTGAGGCCCCCCGACCAGAAAGGAACGACGATGCCGAAACCGGTCACCTTCGATCTTATCAAAAAAGACGCCCGGACGCATGCACGTCGGGGCGTCGTCCATACGCCTCACGGGGACGTACAGACGCCCATCTTTATGCCAGTAGGCACCCAGGCTACGGTGAAGGCCACGACACCGCGGGAACTTCGCGAAGCGGGCGCGCAGATCATCCTCTCCAATACCTATCACCTGCACATTCGCCCCGGAGAGGGGCTGATCCGCGAAGCCGGCGGACTGCACCGTTTCATGTCCTGGGACCGGCCGATCCTGACAGACTCAGGCGGCTTTCAGGTCTTTTCGCTGGCGAGCCTTCGGAAAATCGAAGAAAAGGGCGTCAGCTTCCGCAATCACCTGGATGGAAGCAAGATGTTTATTGGCCCGGAGGAGAGCATGGCCATCCAGGAGGCCCTGGGTTCCGACATCGCGATGGCGTTTGACGTATGTACCGCATATCCCTGCGATCATCGCACAGCGGAGAACGCGATGCATATGACGCATCGCTGGGCCGAACGCTGCAAAAAGGCGCATACGCGGGAGGATCAGGCGGTCTTCGGTATCGTACAGGGCGCATTTTTTCCGGATCTAAGGATTGAGAGCGCAAAAGCGCTCTCCGACATGGACTTCCCGGGCTATGGTATTGGCGGTCTCTCTGTTGGGGAGCCAAAGCCTGTAATGTACGATCTCCTGGACGAAATGATGCCCTACATGCCGGAGAACAAACCGCGGTATCTGATGGGCGTCGGCAGTCCGGACTGCCTGGTGGAGGGCGTGTATCGCGGGATCGATATGTTCGACTGCGTGCTGGCCACCCGCATTGCGCGCAATGGTACCTGCTTCACGGATACGGGACGCCTCGTCATCCGCAACGCGAAGTACTCGCGCGATTTCGGGCCCATCGAAGAGGGCTGCGACTGCGAGGCCTGCCGGAATTTCTCACGGGCCTACATCCGCCACCTTCTCAAGGCGGGAGAAATCACCGGCGCGCGCCTTGCCACCATCCACAACCTGCGCTATCTCCTGCGCCTCATGGAGCGCATCCGGGCGGCCATCGAAGAGGACCGCTACGAAGAGTTCCGGCGGGACTTTTTCAGCCGGTACGATATGAGCAGGAATTTTTAAGGACAGGCAGCGGTTTAATGGGACAGCTTTACTGCCAGCACATTTCCCACCCAGGCGACGCTGCCCGCAGCGGGGAAGGCTGGCATGTCCCGGACCTCAGAGAGCGCTTTCAGGCGCTCTTTTTCTGCGTCGCTTACGAGATTCAGCGGATAGCCCATAATCTGCCACACGAAGGCTGCGTCGTCCGATTCCGAAAAGGCAGCCATATGCTTTTGCGCGCCAGGGAAATCAGAGAGGGCTTCAAAGCCTTCGTGGGGAACTGCGAGAGGTGATTCTCCGGGGGAGCCGAGCAGTGCCACGTCGGACTTTCCGGGGAGAAAGCCTTCTGTCCGCTCGATTCTGTCCAGTACGCGGGTCATCAGAGAAACCGTGGATTGGAATTCAAGATTCTTGAGCAGATGCATCTGGTTGGCGTAGACGATCTGCCCCATGAACACCACGGCCAGGACGCTTGCAGCGCAAAGGCGGAATAAACGGGGCAGGACGGTTTCTTCCGGCAGAAGCGACAGGAAGAAGACGGCCAGCAGCGGATGGATCAGCGAGAGCATCCGTACGCCGGACAGAACGGCGGAAATGCCAAAAAGCAGGAGCAGCCCGCAAAGCCGGAGAGCGGCCTGAAGCAGCTCGTTCATCTTACGCATGCGGATTGCTGCAAGTGCGCAGAAGACAGCCAGCGCAGTGAAGAATACAGCGGAAAGCGGCGCGTAAGCGCTGAAGGGGAGGAGATACGAGCGCAGAGGCGCAGCTGCCCCGGGGAGCAGTCCGGCGGCATCCGGTTTGAAAGACAGGGAAAGCCCGTACCGTCGCAGCATGACGAAAAGGCCGCAGGCATACAGCGCGAGTGCGGACAGGGAGGCGAGGACGCAGGATAATGCGGTCCGGCGAGTCCCTCCAGCAGCGGCGGGCTCTGCTCCGGCGCGGCCTGCTGCGAGCAGCAGCATGGGACCGTACAGCAACAGACTGGGAGAAAGGGAGGCGGCGATTCCCCACAGAGCGGCGGCGAAGAGGAAGTCGTTTTTTTTGCGCAGGGTCAGCCATGCTCCTGCACAGGACAGCAGCAGAGCCAGAAAGACTGTGTCTGCGTGGTTCATCTCTGCGATAAGAACGTTAAGAACGGAAGGATGCAGAGAGAGAATCCCGGCCAGAGCGGCGATGCGGATCGGGGAGCGGATACTGAGCAGATCCCGGATCAGAAGGAAGGAAGCGGCGAGGTAGAGTGCTGACAGCACGCCCATCAGCCAGGGCGCGGAGATCCCGCCACGCATGCGCTCGTAGAGCGGACGGGCCCAGCAGCCCGCGGCGATGGATTCCCCCGCGCTGCCCCCTACGTATATTTTGAGACCACCGCCGGAGAGGGTGAGGTTTAAAAGGGAATACGCATGGGCGGAAAGGAAGAGGGCGAGAAAAATGAGGACGGCTCTTCTGACCGCGGTGCGGTTATCATTTGCTGTAAGCATGCGCGTTTCTGCCTTTCGGATACAGTTGGTACTCCTGCCGGGATTTTTCTTCATGCATAATCTGCCGCGGCGCAGGCCGCAACGGTTCGGGTATTCCGCGTCGAACGGTTTCAGTTCAGCCGGAGAAAGAGATGGTCCCCGATCATGGCGGCGCAGCCGTCCTGCGGGAATCGGGGCATCGCGCGAATCTCCTTCGTCTGTTTGACGAGCCGCGTCCGCTCCCCGTGCGGGACGAGGTTCAACCGCGCACCCAGGATCGAAGCCAGATACCAGTAGGCTGAGGTTTCATAGGAGGCGCCGTACGTATAACGCATTCCCTGGACGGCGGAAATCTCTTCCATTCCGGGCCGCATCATGGCGATCTGCGAGGAGGGGAGGACACCTGCGATTACGACCGGTGTTTCGCCGGGAACGTATCCTTCTGTCTCCTCCATGCGGGAGAGGATGCGGGTCATTGCGGAATGGGTGGCGGCGTATTCCAGATCCCGCTTCACGTACATGGTATTGCAGGAAATGGTATTGACAAAAATATACACGCCGGCCAGAAGTGCTGCACAAAGGCCTGCCGCATTGCCGGTGCGCCGCACGCGGCCCGGGTTTTCACTGAGAACGACGGGCAGGAGATAAAGGAAATACCAGGCGTACATCATAAGCCCGTTCACCACGCCTTGAGAAATAACCATCACGAAGTTCGCGGCGAGGGGCAGGATAAGAAGAAGGAAGACGGAAGTCGCGAGCGAGACGACACTGTGCCTTCTCCCTGTGAACACGAGGAAAAACGACAGGATAAGCGCTCCGAGATTCAGAATCTGGGGGATCTGAGAGATGTGCCAGGGGATCATCTCGCGGTCCCGGGGGAAGAAGAGGAAGCGGAGCGGTGTCATCCAGGCCTCTCCAAGATAGTGCAGAAGATCCCGGGCGGAGAGGAGGGATACGCGTCCCACGCCGTTATAATCACTGGAGGCGGAGATGCCAAAGACACCAAGGATCAGGCGCAGCAGCGCGGCATAGAGCAGAAGGCCCGCAAGCAGATGCAGGACGGCAAGCGCTCCCCGCCGCCAGATATCCGCGGCTGCTTCTCCGCGTACGAGATCAGCAAGCAGGGCAATCACGATGATCGCCGCCGCCGAGGGGAGGTAACTCTGGTACAGCCCCAGAAGGGCTGCATAGCACAGGGGCGCGAGATGCCGCCGGATTCCAGCCCCGCGCAGGGATAAGTATGCGCCCAGCAGGGCGAGACAGAGCGAAAGCATGTATACATCCGACCAGGGCAGATACGTCGCATTCGCGAGACCCAGCGTCTCCGAAACCGTAAGGATACCGCAGGAAAAGACAATGCCCGCCCGGTTCCGGATCCGAAGAATACGGGCCGTGAGACAGCCGGAAAACACGAGAAAGATCAGACAGAACAGTCCGATCAGAAAAGGTGCGGTGACAGTTCCCCGGATGCGCCACCAGAGGGGCTGCAGAAAGCGGCCTAGCGAGATCTGATACGCTTCTTCCCCCGCCTGGGAGATGAGGGCAGCGTCGCCGGAAAAGGCGGCGTTCGCGTACCGGTATCCATGCGCCAGCAGCCCGAAAACGAGCGTAGAAACAGCCGAGAGGCGCAATGCCTCCCGATCTCCTGAAATCTGCGAAAAGGCAGAGCCGGGCATTCGTTTCAAGGTGATACCTCCATAGGTATGCTTATCGGTATTATAACATGAACCGCTGCCGGTGAACAGCCTTGGAAACGCGCGAAGTCCTGCTTCATACGGGAATAACCGTCCATTTGGAAAAACAAAAGAACGCCTCATTCATGAGACGCCCTTTAAGCGTATTGCCGCGCGGAGATCAGACGGTCTTCCATATATGCAGGATGTTTTTCCCACCCGAATACTCGTAAGAAAGCCTGTCTGTCAGTTTCTTCACAAGAAAGATACCAAGCCCGCCGATGGCTCTTTTCTCAGCAGGGAGAGTGGTATCGGGCTCTTTGTGCAGAAGAGGATTATAGGGCGTCCCCTCGTCCAGAAAAGTGAGTTCCACCACATGCGTCTCCGGATCATAGGAGAAACGGATTTCCGCGGTATACGCGCCCCTGGCGTGGTACACGATATTGCTGAAAATCTCGTCGATGATCACGCTCAGCTGCGCATGTGCCTTTGCAGAACAGTTCAGGGTATCGAGAAGCCTGTCTACAAAATCGGTGGCTTTCAGAATACTGTCCGGGATCGCGGGGAGGACGATGCTTTCTTTGGCGTTCAGATGCATGTTCAACACCTCACTGTGCGGAGTTTCGGCGGGAAAAACGGACCTTCAGCTCATTCTTCCAGAATGGTGACGGTTACGCCGTCCGGTCCGGGGAAGGAAAACCGGCGAAGAGACGTATAAGGATCCTGTTCGTAAGGGCCGGGCTCGATGCCTCTCTCCAGCAGGCGCTGCCGGATTTTTGGAAGATGGCGGGCCCGGATGGTAAGGAATTGGGGCCCGGGCGATTCCGGCTGGTTTGTGCAGCGTATTTCTACCTGGTGCTTTCCCATTCCAAACAGGAAATCGGTTCCGGGAGAGTCCCCGGGAATCAGCTGACGCAGCGGCCGGAAGCCCAGGAGGGTGATGTAAAAGTCCCAGACCGCGGTTTCATCCGTCCCAAAGAGCGTCGTCCTGGAGAGAGAAGTCTTCCGGGCGAAAGGATACAGGGCGCGCTTCCTTGCGTTGCGTTTCCACCTGCGCCAGGCGGCCAGTTCCTTTTTCCATGCTGGATGCGCTACCACGTAACCGGCGGCGATATAAAGGGACTGCCCGAGGTATCCGCCCGCGGTGTTGGAAATCAGATCATCAAGATCATAGAGACCACGGCGCGTGAGCAGCTGCAGATTCTCTACGGCAAAGGAAACGAACAGGCAGAAAAGGACGGGACGAATCCGCACGCGGGCGCGAAACCATCGGAAGAGATAGGGGAGCAGATAACCCATTGGGACGAAGAGCATCACGTTCATGTAAATCTGCGCGATATTCTCCGGCTTCACAACGCGGATATGGGAAATGCCTGCGGAGAGCCCGTCCGATAAGGTGATCCGGAGGATGTCCGCAAGGCCCAGATCCGTTTCGACCGAACGCTGCAGATCGGAAAGGGGAGCGGCGTGCACGGCGTAAGCGTTGCCCGGACGGCGGGAGAAAAAGACAAAATAGGCGAGTGCTGCGAGATACAGGAGAAAGGAGCAGAGCAAAATCCCCTGTCGGAGAAGCAGCAGCCGGTCTGCCGCAGGGTTGTCGCTTACGCCTCCCGCAGGATCGATCGAAAGATGCCGGCAGATACGCCGATCCGCCCGCGGCAGCAGGAAGACCAGCAGAGCAACAAGACCGGTGACAAGAAGGTTTGTCAGGGGATGATTTGCGTTGAGATGCATTTTTCCTCCGCTTTGTCCGCGCGTATTTTCTTGACATTTGTGCTTTACGGGAGTAGAGTATTTCCGCGGGTTAGCGAAAAATGGGCGGGATTTGCCCGTATCTGACCAAGAGAAATAGCGTGAGGAGGATATTATTATGACCTTGAACGAGACTTGGGAAGGAAAAAACCTCTGCGTTGCCCTGGAAGGGCGACTGGATACGGTTACGGCGCCAGAGCTGGAAGCCCTTCTGAACGGAAAGATGCCGGATGCCGACAGCCTTGTGCTGGACTTCGAAAAGCTCAATTATATCTCTTCAGCCGGTCTGCGGGTTCTGCTTTCCGCGCACAAGGCTATGAGCGGTAAGGGCGGAATGAAGGTTAAAAATGTGAACGAGATCGTGCGCGAGGTTTTCGACGTAACCGGATTCTCCGATATCCTGACCGTGGAATGAAGGTGACGCGGCATGAAATCCGACGTCATTCTGGTTTCAAGTGAAGGAAACAAGATTGAAAAGGCGCTGGATCTCGCTGAACGCACCGCTGTTTTCAAGCGGCTCTCCGTGAAGAGCGCCATACATCTGCGCCTCCTGACGGAGGAAATGATGGGCATGATGCGTTCCCTTACGGGCGAGCGCATCGGTGAGTTCTGGATCGAGGATGAAGACGGCGTTTTTCATCTGCATCTCGCAGTGGAAACGCTGATGGATTCGGAAAAACGGCGTCAGCTGCTTGCAGCCTCCACGCAGGGAAGGAACGAAGCCGCGAAAGGGATCATGGGGCATATCCGGGATTTCTTCGAAAGCGGTGCCGAGACTGACGCGGTTTACGCAGCGGCTCCTCTTATGCTCTGCGGCATGGAAAGCGCCGGCGCCCACGCGCTTGGGGATCTGGACTGGTCTCTGGCGCTTTGCCGGGCAAACCTCATGAAACCGGATCAGCAGTACAACGAAGCCTGGGACGAACTGGAAAAATCTGTGGTCTCCCATGTGGCGGACGATATCCGCGTCAGCATCCGCGGCGATCAGGTTGAGATGATCATCGACAAGCGTATGCGTTAACTTGAGTAAGAGTATACCAGTTTTACCGCCTGAGAGGGCGGTTTTTCTTTTTTTCGTTAAAACATATCAAAATTTGATCAGTAATATTTAAGAGCAAACCCTTTGACTCTTTCAGAGTGAGGAAGATGATTTGATCATACAGGTCCGGGTTCACTTGCTCATGTGTAGGGATTGTGCTATATTGGATATTGGTATTTCCTGTTCTTAAGAAATCGCGAAACGGAAAGGATCTTTGGCGCAATATGGACGCAATAACAGATCGGGCGAGGGAGCTGCTGCAGATTTTGCAGAGAAACAGCCTGGCAGAGAAGCGCAAGGAGGCAGCCGGCAGCATAGCGCCCATTGTGGGACTTGTGCTCATCGTCTGCTGCCTGTTTGCGCCGATTCCATCCGGCGCGCTGTCCGCCTTCCTCTTCGGGGCGGGGCTGCTGATCGTGGGGATGAGCCTTTTCGGCCTCGGAACAGAGCTGGCCATGACCCCCATCGGTGAGGCGATGGGCGGGGCGCTTACCCGCACACAGAAAGTGCGCCTCATCGCTCTCGTGGGCTTTTTCATTGGCGCTATGGTAACCATCGCGGAACCGGATCTCTCTGTCCTCGCGGAAAACGCACCGTCGGTGCCGAAACTCACTCTGGTCCTCTGCGTCGCGGTGGGAGTCGGGTTCTTTCTTGTTGTGGCGCTTCTTCGAATTCTCTTTCAGATCAAACTGCGGACGCTGCTTTTTATATCCTATGGGATCATTTTCCTCGTTTCCATTTTTGTGCCACGGGGATTTCTTGCCGTGGCCTTTGATGCGGGCGGAGTGACTACGGGACCGATGACGGTACCTTTCATTCTTGGCCTGGGTACCGGCGTCGCCTCCATCCGCAGCGACGCCGGAGCGGAAAACGACTCTTTCGGCCTCGTCTCCCTCTGCTCCGCCGGGCCCATCCTCTCAGTGATGCTGCTTTCGGTTTTCTTCCGCGCGGAGGACGGGGCGGCAAGCCCGATCATCCTTACGAACGCCGCAGATTCAAAGCTGCTCTTTTCTGCGTTCCTCACCGAGTTACCCGTTTATCTGAAAGATGTGGGCTTCGGCCTTTTGCCCATTATCGCCTTTTTCATTGCAGCGCAGGTGCTTGCGCTGCATATGCCGAAGAGCCGGCTGATTCGCATTGCCCTGGGTCTCCTTTATACCTATGCCGGTCTTGTGGTTTTCCTGCTGGGGGTGAACGTGGGTTTCCTCCCCGTTGGATATACGATAGGGAAGGAACTGGGCGGGACCGAAGTGCGCTGGCTGCTCATCCCACTTGGAATGCTTTTCGGCTGGTTTACGGTATCGGCGGAGCCCGCTGTGCAGGTGCTCTGCGGACAGGTCTATGATACCACGGCGGGCACGATTCCCAAGCAGGCGCTTCGCTTTGCTCTTTCAATCGGCGTAGCCCTGTCCGTGGGACTCGCTTTGCTGCGGGCGCTTACGGGCCTGCCCGTTATGGCTTTCATCCTGCCCGGTTACGCTGTGGCTTTCCTGCTTACTTTCTTCGTGCCTCCGGTTTTTACGGCCATCGCTTTCGACTCCGGCGGCGTGGCTTCCGGTCCCATGACCGCGGCTTTTCTTCTGCCGCTTGCCTTAGGCACCTGCGTGGCGGCAGGGCGGGATCCCGCAGCGGACGCTTTCGGCCTCGTGGCTATGGTAGCGATGACGCCGCTGATTGCCATTCAGCTTCTGGGCCTTCTGTATCGCAGAAAGCTGAGTGAGGCGGCTGTCCTTGCGGAACCGGAAGAGATTATCGAACTCATGTGAGGCGAAGGGAGGCGGAAATCTGATGAACATTCAACTGCTTCTGATGATTGTGCGCCGAGAGGACAGTGCTGCTTATTCGCAGATGCTGGAGCGGTTGCATCCCGGCGGTGTTGTGTCCTTACCCTGTGAAGGTTCCTCGAAAATAGAGCAGCTGCGGATGCTGGGCATCGAGGAGACGGGGCGGCTTCTTTTTGCTGCTGTTATGGAAAGCAGTCGGGTTCGGCAGGTGCTGACCCGGGCTGTAATGAGTCTCGGCCTCACGATCCCCGGCCACGGGATCGCGATTACCATTCCGCTGGAAAGCATCGGCGGAAAAAGCAGCCTCAAGCGGATGACGGGCATGGAAAGCATCAATACGGGCGAGGGGAGTGCGAAAGCCTTGGAAGACAGACAGACTGCCTCAATGATTATCGCGGTCATTGAAAACGGGCATGTGGACTCGGTGATGGACGTCGCCCGAAGCGCGGGCGCCAGCGGTGGGACCGTCGTCCATGCGAAGGGAACCGCCGGCGAGATGGTCAGGAGATTTTTCGGAGTTACCCTGGGACAGGAAAAGGAAATCGTCATGATCGTCGCCAAACTGGAGCAGCGCGCGGCCATCATGCGGGCGATTATGGAAAAGGCGGGCGTGAATTCGCCTGCGCACACAGTCATGTTCTCCGTACCCGTGGAGCAGGTCGTGGGCATCCACAGCTTTGAAACGGCAAAGACGGAGAATGACGCCTGACGGGAACCGGAAAAAGGAGGGACCGCATGCCCGGCAGACTTGGCATTGTCGCTTTGGAATCTGCGATGCGGATCGGCAGTCGCGTGGACAGCATCCTCTCGGAGTGGAGGGGCGGGGAGCATTTCCTGATCGGCTGCGAGTGCCCGCGCTTTGCGAGCGGGGAGGCTAAGGGGATTCTGAAGGAATCCGTCCGCGAAAGGGATCTGTACATCCTCGTGGACATATGCAACTCGTCCCTGACATACCGCATGAACGGGCAGTTGAACCGCATGTCCCCGGACGACCATTATCAGGACCTGAAGCGGGTGATCGCCGCGGCAGGGGGGAAGGCGGGCCGGATCACGGTTGTAATGCCTTTCCTCTATGAGGGAAGGCAGCACCGCAAGACAGGTCGTGAATCGCTGGACTGCGCCGTCATGCTGCGGGAGCTGGAAAACATGGGTGTGCATGGGATCGTGACGTTTGATGCGCATGATCCGCGCATGCAGAATGTGGTGCCCCTTTCCGGAATCGAGAATATCTCACCGGCGCTGCAGTTCACACAGGCCCTGCTTACCGAATACGAAGATATCAGAATCGACGGGGAGCATCTCATGTTTGTGGCGCCGGACGAGGGTGCGACGGAGCGGGTCGTGTTCCTCGCGACTCTCTTTGGCGTCAATATTGGCATGTTCTATAAACGACGGGATTACACCCGGATCGTGGACGGAACGAACCCCATCATTTCCCACGATTTCTGTGGCAGCGGTGTGGCGGGGAAGGACGTGATCGTTGTCGATGACATGATTGCATCGGGTGGAAGCGTCCTGGATGTGGCAAGGCAACTGAAGGACCGGGGCGCAGCCCGCGTGTTCGTGTTTGCAACCTTCGGCCTTTTCTCAAGCGGCCTCAAGAAGATCGATCAGGCTTATGAGGCCGGTGATTTCGACCGGATCTTCACGACCAACCTGGTGTATCAGTCCCCGGAGATCCTGGCAAGACCTTATTATTTCAGCGTCAGCATGAACCGCTACATTGCAGCCATTATCGACACGATGAACCGCGGCGGTTCGCTGGAGAAGCTGACCAAGCCGGCAGCCAGAGTCCGGGATATGATTTCCCTGTACCAGAAAGAAGACCAGACCCGTGAAACTGCGGTGGCGCGAAAGGAGTGAGAACTACGACGACGTTAACTCTGTTTAGCACCGTGTTTCTATATTCAGAAGGGATTCGCGGAGCAGTCCTCTGTGCCCTTTATCTCGTTGGCCTCTGGAAGATCTTTGAGAAATCGGGGGTTTCCGGAAAATGGGTGCTCGTGCCCTGTGCGAGGGAATATTTCCTCGCCAAATGCGCCGGGCGGGAACCGGAAGGACGTGTGACCAGCGTTACGGCGTTTATCCTGCTGATCATACGGGTTCTGTCCAGCCAGGCTTTGAAGAATCTGGTCAATCGCCCCCGTGGGGATGCTCTCGGCCTTATGCTGGACGTGTTTGAGATTACGGTAGGGATTGTGTTTTTCGTGTATGCCATCCGCGTTTATGCCGGCCTGTGCGACGTCTACGGGCGAAAAAAGCGCTGGATCGTGCTCTGGTGCTTTACGGATTTTCTCGCCGCGCTGATCTGGGGTTTCTCGGACAAATACCAGCCCGCGTGGCGCGTGGAGGAAATGCGGGAAGAATTCTCGCGCGTGGCTTCCCATGGGAATGCTGCGGTGATCGATAAGGGACTGACTGTAAACCTGAAAGAACGGTCGGTTATGGAATTCTTTCAGAAGAAGATCCTTCTCAGAAATATTCATCTCAGCATTCCGCAGGGGCACATGGTTCTGCTCCTTGGTGGAAGCGGCGCCGGAAAGACGACTTTTCTGAATGCCATTACCGGTTATGAGAAGGCAAATGCAGAAGTTATGCTGAACGGGAACAACCTCTATACGCAGTATAAAAAAATGCAGTATGAGATAGGCTTTGTCCCCCAGCAGGAACTGATGCGGGGCAAGGATACCATACAGGCTACGCTGACGGACGCTTCAAAGCTCCGGATGCCCATGGATGTCCCTGCGGAGGACCGCAGAAAGCGCGTGGATGAGGTCATGGAGATCTTCGGTCTCCTTCCATCCCGTTCGCATCTGGTCGAAAAGCTTTCAGGCGGACAGAAAAAGCGTGTGTCGATTGCGATGGAGTTCATTCCGAATCCGCTGCTGTTCATTCTGGACGAGCCGGATTCCGGACTGGACGGCGTGATGGCGCGGGAGCTCATGCAGCAGCTCCGGAAAATCGCCGATCAGGGCCGGATCGTAATTGTCATCACGCATACGCCGGACCGGGTGGTGGATCTCTTTGACGACGTGATCGTCCTGGCAAAGGACGACAGGCGGGTCGGCCGTCTGGCTTTCTACGGACCGATCCCCGAGGCACGCGCCTTCTTCGGCCGGGAGAAGATGGAAGAGATCGTGAAGTGCATCAACGGGAAGGCCGTCGGCGGCGAAGGCCGTGCTGAGGAATTCATTGCGAAGTATGCGGAGGTGCGCCATGGCTGAAAGCAGGATACCGGCTGTTCGCCGGCTGAGGCTCCGCCACCGGGGACGGGGCGCACAGGTTATCATTTATCTGGGTAAGCTCCTGCGGATGTTCGTCTATCAGAACGACTGGAAAGTGCTGCCCATGTCGGCTTTCATCGCGGGGCTTGTGGGCATGGTCATCCGCAGGCGTTTCTTCATCAGCATGGAAGGCACGCTGATGGGCTCGTTCGCCATGGTGTGCGTGGCCATCTGGAATGGATGTTTCAATTCCATTCAGGTAATCTGCCGTGAGCGGGATATCATCAAGCGGGAGCATCGTTCCGGCATGCATATCTCCTCCTATGTCCTTTCCCATATGCTGTATCAGGCGCTGCTTTGCCTGTTGCAGACGGGCGTAACCATGTATGTGACGCGGCTTGTCGGCGTGCAGTATCCAAAGGCAGGGCTGTTTACCCCCTGGCTGATCGTGGACATGGGCATCTCCGTATTTCTGATTTCGTATGCATCGGATATGCTCTCCCTCTGGGTGTCCTCGCTGGCGCGCACCACGACGACCGCTATGACAGTTATGCCGTTCGTGCTTATCTTTCAGCTGGTCTTCTCCGGCGGCATGCTGAGCCTGCCGGCATGGAGCAAACCCTTTACGTATTTCACCATTTCAAACTACGGCCTTAAGACCATCGCTTCTCAGGCGGATTACAATTCGCAGCCCCTTGTGACGGCGTGGAATACGCTTGCCGGCATGAAAGATCAGAAAGTCCATGTTGCCGTGACCCTTGGTCAGGCACTCGATTTCCTGAAAGACGGACAGCACCCGATGCTGGAAGAATTCCGGAAAACGCTGCTGTACGACCAGACACGGAATCCGGGCGCAGCGGATAGGATCAAGACCATACGCGAGACGCTGGAAGACGTCCTGCAGATGAAAGATCCGGCCCATTCCGAGCTGGGGAAGCACTATCTGGAACAGTACGTCGTCGAACGCATGACGGTCGGGGAACTGCTGGAAAAGCTGGCGGCGGAACCGAACGTGATCGCAAACCGGGATAAGACATACACCGTCGACACGACAGTTCGCGAGCTGCTGACGCTTGCCGGCGAGGAACGCACGCGGGAGCTGATTGAGACGAAGAGCGCGGAAGCCAGCCGGGTCGAGGCTTATGAGAATTCTATGGAGAATATCTTATATTACTGGCTTCGCCTTGTTGCGTTTGCTATTGCCTTTGCTGCCCTGGCGGTCATTACCCTGGAATTTATTGATCACGATAAACGGTAGGGATAAAACCGGGCAGGGAACGCGTCTCAAGAACAGCATTTATATAGGGAGGCTTTGTTGATGAAAAAACTGACGATTTTGCTGCTGGTCCTGGCGATATGCCTCTGCGGGACTGCAATGGCGGAAGATGCGGGTGAACGGGGCGATGCGCTTGTCGGAACCCTCGTGGACGGCGTTTACGAGGTTCGCATTCCCTGTACCCAGGAAGAGGCGAACCGTTGGACAGCTGAGGATCCGGGCAAAGAAGACGGTGTCGTTTCCCTTGAATCCGCCGCGTGGGAGAACGGAGCTTTAATCGCCCGCTATTCCCCTGTTGGTGACGGAGAACAGACCGTCAGGATCCTGCGTTATGACGATCTGCTGGCGGCGAAAGAAGTCTATACCTTTGATATCCTGGTGAAAAACGGTGCGATACAGGAGGTGCCCGGCGGTTCTTATGCCGCAGCACCTTCGGATGACGAACTTGAGCCCCATCTTTCTGGCGAATGGCTGCAGGAGGAAACCCAGTGGGAAAGCATGTTCGTCAGCCGCAATCCGGAGGGCGGATGGGATATTGAAATCCTGTCCCCAATCAGCCATGCGGCGGCGGTGTTCCTGGGACGCTTCTCCTATGACTGCTACGAAGATGCGCTGATCTGCATGGACGGCAAGCTCTATGAGGCACCCATCACGGACGACGAGACGGAGAGCGGACTCGGAAAGCTGCTTGCGGAGGACCTTCAGGCGCGGATCGCGTTCGAAGCTGGGGAGAGCGAGGATGCGCTTCGCCTCGTGGTTTTCACCGACATGCATGAATTCTCACCTGTTCCCTTTGTTCGGGTGGAAGCGTTTGGCGGAGTTTTGCCGGAAGAACAGCCGGAGCTGTAAATCTCATTTGAGGGGGAAGAAGAGATGAAACGAAGAGCTTTCCTGATCCTGCTGCTGGCGCTGCTTCTGTGCGCTGCGGGAGGAAGTGCCGCACGGGCGCGGTATCTGGCGACGGATGGAGATACGGCTTTTCATACCCGTCATCTTTCGATGCACATCGGGGATGAGAGCTGCCGGGCCAGCGGGAACTATCTGAAAGTGCGACGCTCCGCCAGTGGAAACGGTGCCATCGTCGGCCATGTGGAACAGGCGGATCTTCTGCGCCTTCTGTCGCTGGACGGAAACTGGGCGAGAATCCAGGTGCTTTTCAGTGCGGATACCAGCCCGGATTCCTGGCCGGGCCTCACGGGATGGGTGGATGCGTCCTATCTGGAGTGCGGCTGCGAGGAGCGGGCTTACTATGGTGGATATACGGACGCGATCCAGGGAGGGGAGATCCTCTCCGGTGGTGTGAACCTCCGGGAGCTGCCCTCCATGAGCAGCCGGAGTCTCGGAAAATGCACGCGGGGTGAGCGCGTCCGCGTGCTGGGGCGCTACGTTTCAGGTTCTTATGTCTTTTACCGGGTTGTGCGCTCCGGCGGACAGAACGGCTTCGTCAGTGACAACTACCTGGCGATCGGGGGAACTGGTCCCCGGTTCTCCTACGATTCCGGCTCCGGTTCCTACGGCGGATCTTCCTACGATCCATATGCGGGTTCAGGATCCTCCTCCACCTCCTACGGGGGTGGTGAAGTGCGGGCGACGACAGGGCAATTGCGGGTCCGTCAATCCCCTGGAGGAGAGGTAATCGGCCACATCTCTTCCCAGGATACCCTGCAGCTGCTTGAGCGCTCCGGGAGTTGGGCACGCATCCGTGTGACTGCCGCACGCTCCTGGTATGACGATTGCTATACGGGATTGACTGGCTGGGTGAGCACGGATTACCTGTCCTTTGGTTCTTCTTCACACGGCTCATCCTCCGGGAGTTCTTCTTCCGGCGGGTACGGCGCTTCGTTCGTTGGAAACTACTCTTCATCTGATGGAAACACCCTGACCATTCGCAGGAGCGGCAGCGGCTACAGCTGCGAACTCGGCATTTACCGCCTGACCTCAATCAACGGCTACGGCAGTGACCGGGGCGGCTGGCTGGACATGACGGGCTCCGATGCTTCCGGCAACGCCATCCGTTTTGTGATTACCATGCTCTCTGACGGTGGTGTTATGGTTTCGATTACGGATACCAGCTGGATGTATCTTTCAAACGGAGAGACGTTTACCTTCCGGCGGAAATGACGGAAAACGGGATGTCAGATAAAAAAACGTATGTTGCGCAAAAATACCCCTATTTTTTGACCAATAAATATGTTATAATTTTTGCCACGCATAAAAACAGACCCAAATTCGGAAAAAATGCAAGGAGGAAAAAGTGATGAACCTGAGAAAAATGCTGGGTATCCTGCTGGTGTTTACCCTGCTGATCCCCATGGCCGCCTTTGCGGAGGATGTGCCAGAGGCGGAAAGCATCCTCGAAGCTGACTACAGCGGATTCCGCCAGGTGGAACCCCACGTGGAATACGTGAAGCCACCCTTCCCCGGCGGATTTGTGAACCTCCGCTGGGCCCCCAGTGGCGACGCTGCCGTTCAGCATCGTATGAACGATGGCGACGAGTTGATCGTTTACGCGAAGGACGCCTCTTGGGCGCAGGTGATGGACACCGAGAGTGGTTTCATCGGCTTTGTCAGGAGTGAATTCCTGACGGAGAAGGAACCGGAGCTTGTCGCGGAAGTGACAGAGAACACGGAAGGCGTTGAGAAGGCCTTCGTCGACTTCGACATCAAGATGGACAGCATCCCGGAAGGATATACCTTTGAGACCGAGGAGCGGGGCGGAAGCCTGAACGCGACCTTCATGCCCGACGATCCTACCGCGGTATCCGTCTATGTTTCAGTTACCTACAGCCCGATCTTCGCGGGACGCACGGTGACGAAGGACATCAGCGAGGAAGAGATGAACGCTGCCCGCGAGGTTCTCACGGCGGATTACAACGATCCCCAGATTGAAATCCGCGAGACGGAACATGGAACGGCGCTCTTCGTTGTGACTGAGGGCGATGCCCAGACCGACTATGCCGATATGATCAGCGTGTGGCAGGGCTATGTCTTCCGCATCGACCTGCAGAAGCCGACGGAACTGACGGATGCGGACTATGACATTGCTACGAAGATCGCAAGCGATATGTGGGTCATCGAGGAGTAAGCGCTTTTGCGGAACAGCTGAAACGGAGGAAAGACTATGAAAACAAAACGGAGTTGGCTGCTTCTGGCGCTGCTCCTCGCGGTGCTGCTCCCGGTCGTTGCTTTCGCGTATAATTTCCCACCTACGCACAAATGCCCTGTCTGTAAAGCGGTTTCGAATATCATCGACGGCGAGGCGCCGACCTGCACGTCAGCAGGCTGGGCGAGCTACCGCTGCTATCGCACAGAGGCCTGCGGCGTTTTCAAGGTTAAGCTGAAGAAGCTCGGCCACAAATGGGTGAAATACGACGAGAAGAAGCCGACCTGCACAGGAAACGGCTATAAGAAGTATTACTGCTCCCGCTGCAATGCGGAGAAGACGGATAAGGTCAACGCTCTGGGACACGACTGGGGCAACTGGCACATCACGAGGAACAAGACCTGCACTACGGACGGCCTCAAATGGCACGAGTGCAGAAGATGCGGTCGCTATGAGGAGCAGGTCATCCGGGCGAGCCACGAGTGGAGCCCCTGGCAGACTCTCTATGAGCCGACCTGCACCGAAGCGGGCAGAAAGACCCATACCTGTTACGTCTGCGGCCTCGTGCGGGAACAGGAGATTCCGGCGCTTGGCCACCAGATGACAAAGTGGAAGCTGACGAAAAAGGCTACCTGTCTGGAGGAAGGCGAGCGCACCCGCACCTGCACGCGCTGCGGCTATGTGGAAACGCAGTACATCGAAAAGCTGAAGCATAATTGGGGCAGCTGGCAGACCACCACTAAGGCGGGCTGCGAAACCCCGGGCGAGCAGACCCGTACCTGCAGCCGCTGCAAGTCAAAGGAGACGCGGCCGACAGACGCGCTGGGACATAAGTGGGGAACCGCGAGGGTAACGCTCAAGGCCACCTGCACGGAACCCGGCGAGAAGACGAGAACCTGCCAGCGCTGCAAAGCTACTACTTCCGAGGAAACAAGTCCCCTTGGACATACCTGGGGCAAATGGACGACGGACGTGAAGCCTACCTGCGAGGATGAAGGCACCCAGGTGCATACCTGCGCCCGCTGCAAGGAAAAGGAATACCGCCCCGTCGAAGCCCTCGGACATAAGTGGGGCAACTGGAAAGTGCTGACAAAGGCAACCTGCGATACGGACGGCGAGCGTGTACGCACCTGCAGCCGCTGCAAGGCAGAAGATCACGAGATCATCCCGGCCACCGGACACGAGTTTTCCGACTGGCGGCGGGATAAGGACGGGGTCAATTACCACCTCTGCAAAAAATGCGGCTATCGCGAAACCGAGGCGGAATACCAGAACCGGATCTCCCAAAACTGGGCCACGCCGGAACCCGCGGATGCGGAAGGCAAGGACGGCAACGGTGTCGGCTGAGCCGCAGATCCGGCTCTAAGGGGGAACCCGCTGGGTTTTCGTGAAGGAGGAAGTTACTATGAAGAAATGGACAGCGTTCCTGCTGGCGGCGATTCTGGTTTTTGCGTTCGCCGCGGCAGCGTCCGCTTCGGCAACCTATTATTGCACGAGCCGCCGGCTGAACGTGCGCAGCGGCCCTGGAACGGATTATGATGTGGTCGGCAGCGTTTCCTTTGGCGATAAGGTAGAGGTCAGCCTGATTAACCACGGCTGGGCGCTTATCGATTACAACTACAGGGACGACGACGACGGAGTCCGCTATACCAGCGCCTGGGTGTCCTCGAAATGTATCAGCCGAACAAAACCCACGGGCGGCTACGTGCCGAAAGACACAAGCAGCTCTGGCGGAAACAGTTACCGCAATTTCGCCTCTGTGGATTACTATGTAATCGCGAATCCGGCAAACAGCTACGTAAACATGCGCTGGGAAGCCAACAAGTCTTCTCCCGTGCGCCGCGTGTACTATTATGGCGCACGCCTGCACGTGATTGCGGAAAACGCCAACTGGTGCCAGGTCCGGGACGAATCCACCGGCGAAGTAGGTTTCATTCTGAAGAGTCTGCTGCTGCGCACCTACGACGAGATGCCAGCGGCAGCAGGAGCGGCTGAAAACGGCTGATCCGTCTGAAAGGGTCATAACGGTATGAGAAAACCATTCATCTGGCTTCTGTTGGCTGCGGTTCTCTGCGGCATCTTGTCCACAGCAGTGGCGGAAGCTCCGGAGAAAGCCGGACAGTCCGTGAACGTCATGGGCGCGTTTACCGTATCAGCGGAGATCCCGCAGGGTTACACTTTTGAAGGGAACTATGTCTCCGACATCCTGTATTATGGTACGCTTACGCCGAAGGATCCGGCATATCCCGTCGCAATCATAACGATCGCCTTCGACGAAGAGGCGGACGGACGATCCATCGGAGATCTCACGGAAGAGCAGATTTCCGGCATGGTAGCGCAGGATACGGCTGCTCTGGGAGAGCATGTGGAATTCAGTGAAGCAGAGACAGCCCATGGAACGAAGCTTCTCGTCTACAACATCCTGGATGAGGAAGAAGCTCGGTTTGAGATCTATACGCTGTACAGAGGATATCAGATCGGCTGTGTCATTCTTCCCGGCCAGGGGCAGACAATGACGCAAGAGCTCCTGAAAATGGCGGTCGACTTCCTTTCCAACGTCTGGATCACCGAGTAATGCGGCGAGAATACGGAAAATAAAACGGAGAACAGCATGAAACGTTTGTTAATAGGTTTTCTCTGCCTTTGCCTGCTTGGTTTCGCTGCCCTCGCGGAGGATCTCGATGTTGTGGAGAGCGGAGGCACTTACGATTATGACTCGGATACCTATTCCAGTTATACGGAGTATGCGAACGGAGATACGACCTATAAAGTGGAAAACAGCGACGGCGTGACCACCCACATGTATGACGCGAAGGAGGATTCCTGGCACACTGTCCACGAGGATGCAGACGGCAATATGACCGTCATTGACGAGAAAGACGGACAGGGAAGCATCGCTTATTATCCGAATGAGGGATATGTTCCGGACGATGACGAGAAAGCTTATCGGGATGAGTACGGGAGTTATACACCCGCGCATCCGACTGACAGCAGCCCGACTTATGTTCCGGACGATGACGGGAAAGCTTATCGGGATGAGTACGGGAGCTATACACCCGCGCATCCGACTAACAGCTTCCCGGCTTATACGCCGTCGTACACCCCTGCCTACATCCCTGCCTATACTTCCCCAAGCGTTACCTCTGCCTCCGGGACAGCATGGGTGCAGACGAGCGGGGGAAGGCTCAACGTCCGCGCTTATCCTTCTACGAATGCGGATGTCCTGCGGAAGATCGAGAATGGTACGCAGGTAACGATCACCGGTTACAGCGGGGAGTGGACACAGATCTATGTGAGCGGAACGCACGGGTATGTCATGTCTCGCTATTTGAGACACGGGTATGCCCCGACTCCGGTGCCTCCTTATCCGGCGACCGAGAAGACCGCCACCGAGCAGTATGCCACGATGACTTCCATCAGCCCCCGGACAGTTACGGTGCATCCTTCCCGCGTGGGTGGCTTTGTCAATCTGCGCTGGGCGCCTTCGACGAGGGAACCGGTAATCCGCTACTGTTATGAGGGTTACACCCTGACCGCTATTGCTGCGAATGCGGAATGGCTGCAGGTGCTGGATCCGGCGACCTATCAGGTAGGCTTCATGATGCGCGCCTATGTGAGCGGGATATGAGAACTGCGGCAGGCTGACAATCGCGGAATCTGCACGCATAATAGCAAAACAGGAAATGATCAGGAAACGCATTCATTTGGCCGGAAGGCCTGAAACAGGAGGATACATCATGAAAAGAAAACTCGGAATGACACTGCTGGCTGCTCTGCTGATGATCGCGGTCTGTGCTGCGGCGTCCGCCTCGCTCTACTATGTGACGGGCAATAACGTTCGTGTGCGCAGCGGCCCCGGTACCGACTATGACATCGTTTCCCACCTGAACCGTGGAGCAAAGATTGATGTGCTGTCCACAAGGCACGGCTGGGCACGGATGACTCTGTGGAGCGGATCGGACGAGGCCTGGATTTCCACGAAGTTCATCAGCCGGAATAAACCGACTTCCGAGCGGCGTACCACGCCTTCCTCTTCTTCCTCTGCGTCAGGGGTGCCGAATTACAACAATTTCGTGGCAGCGAACTACTACGTCATTGTAAACCCCACCAACAACTATGTGAACATGCGCTGGGAAGCTTCGAAGTCCTCTCCTGTGAAGCGCGTATACTACTACGGCGCACAGCTGAAGGTCATTGCGGAGAACGGGAACTGGTGCCAGGTAATGGACGAGACCACGAATGATGTGGGCTTCATCCTGAAGAGCCTGCTGCTGCGGACGAACTGATTTGGCGGGAACCCATCTGGAAATCATCTGATAAGGAGAAAACCATATGAAGAAACTGATTCTCGTGCTCTGCGCGATTTTTGTGCTTTCCTGCTTCTCTGCAGTGGCGGAAGAAGCTTTCAAGGTTACCCTGTGGGAGCACACGGGGAAGGATCTTGACGAGGCCGGCAATGTGATCGAGGTTCCTGTGAAGGTTACGCTGACGCTGGACAACCCGGTGGATATCAACGAGATCGACACCGACATCAACGACGGCTTCTTTGCAGTTATCAGCCGGGATGGTGTGACGCCGGTAACAGTAGCGATCACGCCGGCAGACTTTGGCCCGCACGCGAACCTGAATGACGCAACGGATGAGGATCTGCAGCTTTTCGTAGATGTTGTTGCGGAACAGTATGATGAGAATACCGTTATCAAGGGCGTCCGGAAGACGGCAAGCGGAAACGTGTACTGCTATGCGGGCGTTCCGACGACCTACAGCATCTGGCAGGTCTATGAGGATACGATCATCGAGATC
>JAIKWN010000237.1 GCA_024684665.1 Clostridiales bacterium
GCAATTCGCATCTTGACCGGGTTTCGCCTCTGTGTTACAATACATCGTCAGGTGTATCGCGATTCCGGCATCGGCCGACCAGCGATGCCGAGCAAATTTATTTCGGATCGGAGGATGATTCCTATGATTACCGCAGGCGAATTCCGTAAAGGCGTAACCATCGAGTGGGAAGGCGGCGTGTGGACGATCGTCGATTTCCAGCACGTGAAGCCGGGCAAGGGCGCCGCGTTCGTGCGCACGAAGCTCAAGAACGTCATGACCGGCGCTGTGGTGGAGCGCTCCTTTAACCCGACGGACAAGCAGCCCCGGGCCACCATCGAGACCAAGGAAATGCAGTACGTCTATAACGACGGCGAGTTCTACTACTTCATGGACCAGGAGACCTTCGAGCAGATCCCGCTGACCCACGACCAGGTGGAGGACGCGATCCAGTTCATGAAGGAAGAGACCATGGCCACCGTGCGCTTCTTTAAGGGCAACGCCTTCTCCGTCGAAGCGCCGAACTTCGTCGTGCTGGAAGTCACGGATACCGAGCCGGGCTTCAAGGGCGACACGACCTCCAACACCACGAAGCCCGCGACCCTTGAGACCGGATACCAGATCGCGGTCCCGCTCTTCATCAACGTGGGCGACAAGATCCGCGTCGATACCCGCGACGGCTCCTACATGCAGCGCGCCTGAGGCATGGAACCGGAACGGACGGCGCGCCCCGGGGAGGAGATCGCTTGGACCTGCCCCGTATGCGGGAAGGAAAACCGGTTTCCCCTCGAGACCTTCGATATGGACGCGCCCCATCGCTGCCGCGGCTGCGGGAACCCCGTCTTTTCGGCGGAACCTGCGGACGAGCCGCGATCATGAAACCCCTTCTGCCGGCACAACGGCGCCTTGCGCCATGCCGGCTTTTTCATTCCAGGCCGCCAAGCCGCATACGGGCCATATAAAGGCCGTATGCGGCCCGCCCAGCAGCCTGACCGACCCCTGTAAGGAAGCCTGAGGAAGCCTATGAAGATCCGCCCCGTGCTTTTGCTCTGCCTCATCCTGCTGCTCCCCGCGCGCATCTTCGCGGAGGGGGAGGGGATCCTCTATACCGGCAGGGTGACGAAGAACATGACCATCCGCGCGACGCGCTCCACTTCTGGAAAGAAGCTGGGCGGGGTTGCGGCGGGGGAGTTCGTGCGCATTCGCGAATACGGCGAGAAGTGGACGGAGATCGAGGCGGACGCCGGCGCGGAGGCCGGCGGGAGCGTCACGGGCTATATCCTCAGCAAGAACGTCGAGGACCTGACGGCGGCTGCCGGCTATGACGACGAGGGCGAGGCGCTCTATGCCGGCGTCGCCGGGCAGGAGCTGACGCTGCGGGCGGGCAAGAGCCGCTCCGCGCAGCGCATGCAGCGGATCGCGGAGGGGGAGGCGGTGTACGTCACCTCCCTCGAGGGGGAATGGTTGGGCGCCGTGAAGCACGGCATCCGCGGCTACGTGCTCGCGGAGCCCGTGCGGGACTTGAAAGCCCTGCGGGGCGGGGAGGAGGTCCCGGAGGAATACCGCTCACCCCCGGCCTTCGAGCCGCACTATACGGCGGAGGCGGACCTCACGCTGCACATTCGCAAGAAGGCGGACGCGGACGCGCCTTCCCTCGGCACGGTCGCGGAGGACGAGCGCGTCGAGGTCATGGAAGCGCAGGACGGCTGGGCGTACGTGCGCAAGGGAAAGGCGGAGGGGTTCGTCCTCGCGCCGCACCTCAAGCACTACCGCAAGAGCGATCCCTACGGCCCCCTGATCCCCGGGACGCGCGCCTACCCCAGCGCTGCGCACCTGGAGGAGGACACGGAGATCTTCGACGCGGAGACGGGGGAACGCCTTCGGACGCTCCCGGCGGGCGCGATCGTCGCGATCGACGAGCCGGAGACCGGGGGCGGCGCGACGCTGCCCTACCACCGCGTCACGGCGAAGATCCCGAA
The DNA here is from genome assembly GCA_024684665.1 of Clostridiales bacterium. Next base: position 1,959 of record JAIKWN010000237.1, read on the forward strand.
GCTCACGGACTGCTGGCTGGAAGAGGTGGTCTTCTGGGCGGACGCGCAGCCGGGCGAGCTGCTCGCGATCTATTCGACCTTCTTCGACCCGGAACCGGAGAACGAGACGGGGCGGGGGCGGATCTTCAACATCGAGGAGGGCGTGCGCCGCATCGGGGGCGCAGTAATTGCGCCGGACGAGGTCTTTAGCTTCAACGCACTCTGCGCGCCCTATACGAAGGGCAACGGCTACGAGCTGGGGCCGATCATCAACTACGTTTCCTCCCAGAAGACGGGCTATAGCGGGGGCATCTGCCAGGTGTCCACGACGCTGTACAATGCGGCGCTGCTGATCCCGATTGAGATCGTTCGCCAGCAGCCCCATTCCTCCTACGGTATCTTCTACGCGCCCCTCGACCTGGACGCGGCGGTCGGTGCGGGGAACCTGGACCTGAAGCTCAGGAACGCCCTGCCGTATCCCATCGTCATCGACAGCCGGACGGAAGGCGGCGTCGTGACGATCCGTATCTACCGGGAGGGGGATCGGGATGTCTGAGACGAAACATGCCCGCGAGGCGTGGGTTATCCCCGGACTTCTGCTTGCGCTTCTGCTTGCACTGACGGCCACGCTTCCTCCCTCGCTTACGGCCCTTGCCGAGGAAGAGGCGGCGTGTTATACCGGGATCATCGGGAAGCGGATGACCGTACGGACGGCGGCGCGGGAGAGCGCTTCCTCCCTCGGGACCATCGAAAAGGGGACTCGGGTTGACGTTTATTCGAAGGGCCGAGTGTGGACGCGCATCAGCGACGGGACCCGCAGGGGCTACGTCCTCACGAAGTTCGTGGAGCTCGTGCAGCGGAAGAACCCCTTCGAGGGGAGCATGCCGGGAACGAGCCAGCACGTCGCCGTGGGGCGGGCGCTCCGGGATCTCACGTTCCGCCCGAAGGACTACCGCTATCCGATCGAGGTGAAGGCGGGCTCGCTGCTATCGGTGCACCGCCTGAAAAACGGGAAGGCGTATTTCCCGTACCGCAGGGAGGAGGAGGAGGTCTTCCTCCGAGAGGAGGACTTGGCGCTTACACCCTTCGCTGACTGGCGGGAGGCGAAGCCGGGGGACCTGCTCTATGCGTTCACGACCTTCTACTCGATGAGCGCGGCGAAAGAGGGAAATGTGAACCGCGTTAAGAACATCGACCTTGCGACAGCACGGCTGACGGGCATCCTCATCCCCGCCGGGGAGAGCTTCTCCTTCAACGCGGTCTGCGGGCCGTACGACGAGGAGAACGGATACCTGCCCGCGCCGATCCTTTCCGGGGAGAGCAAAATGGGCTACGGCGGCGGCGTCTGCCAGGTCTGCTCGACCATCTACAATATCGTCCTGCGCATGCCGACTGTGGTGGAGGACATGAACTGGCACTCCCAGGGGGGCGTCGCGTACCTGCCCGCCGGGTTCGACGCCACGGTCAGCAACACGAAGGACATGGTCTTCCGGAATCTGCTGCCCTACTGCGTCCGCCTGGAATTCGAGAGCAGGAGCGGCGTGATGACCGCGCTGCTTTACAGGAACTGATACGGGAACGAAAGGAACGGAAAGAACTGCCATGCGCATCCTGATTGCGAACGACGACGGCATCGAAGCCGCGGGCCTGCGGGCGCTCGTGCGGGTCTTCTCGGAGGCGGGGCACGAGATCACCGTCGTCGCGCCGGACGGGGAACGCTCCGCGGCCTCCCACAGCGTGACACTGCGGCGGCCGGTCCCGGTGCGCCGCAGCGAGGTGGCGCGAGCGAGGCGGGCCTTCGCGGTCAGCGGCACCCCGGCGGACTGCGTCAAGCTCGCCCTGCGCTGCCTCGCCCCAGATACGGAATTCGTCCTCTCCGGCGTGAATCACGGCTACAACATGGGGACGGACGTGCTCTATTCCGGGACGGTGGGGGCGGCGATGGAGGGGGCGCTCGGCGGCGTCCCTTCGATGGCGGTCTCGCTCGGGCGGGAAAGCGCGGACTTCGAGGGGGCGGCGCGCGTCGCGCTCCGGGTGTTCCGGATGCTTGCTTCCTCTCCGCTCCCGCCCCTGCACATCGCGAATCTGAACGTGCCGGAGACGGGGGAGGTCCTGGGACTGCGCGCGGTCCCGCTCTGCCGCATCTGGTACGACGACCGCTACGACCGCGCGTCGGACGCGGACGGCACGGAGTATTACACGCTCGGCGGCTGGCTGAGCGAATCCATCCCCGACGGGAAGGACGACTACCACCTGCTCCTGCGGGGCTATGCGACGCTCTCGATCCTCAGCTACGACCTCGAGGACCACGGGGAAACGGAGCGGTGGGAGGCTAGCTGCAGGAGCTTGCACTTCGCTTGAACGGCACGGCCGTTTGTGGTATAGTATAAATGGGGATCGAGGCGGTTTCTGGGAAGCCACGACGATTCCCGGAATCATTGAAATCCGGAAGAGGGAGGGGCAAGAGCGTGCCCGCAAAAAAGAAAACCGTAAAGCGCGGGGGCGCCGCCGGAAAGACGGGCGCGGGACAGAAGAATTCCCGGGGGACCCGCGGAGGCGGCCTCGGCCCCGATCGCCGCGGCATCGCCGGGCTTGTGCTGCTCGGCGTCGGCGTGCTGGCGTTCCTCTGCCTGCTTGTGCCCTCCCGAGGCGGCATCCTCCAGGCGATGAACCTGTTCTTCAAGGGCGTGGGCGGAAGGCTCTGCCTGCTGCTCCCGATCCTTCTCAGCCTCTCCGGCATCCTCCTCGTCCTCGGGAGCGAAAGGATCCCCGTCAGCCGCGGCCGCGCCATCGGCGCCGTGCTGCTTTTCCTGTTCGTAGAGACCATGCTCCAGCTGCGGGACGTGAGCGGCGTCCTGGGCGTCCTGACCTCCGAGGGGACCGCTTCGAACTGGCCGCGCTTCTTCGCGGCCTCCTTCGCGCGCTCTTCCCTGAACCTGAGCGGCGGCGGCGCCCTGGGGGCGATCCTCGCCTGGCCGCTGTATAAGTGGTTCGACGTGTGGGGCGGGATGTTCGTCATGAGCCTCGCGCTCATCGTCACCCTGATGGTGATGACGGGCGTTTCCCTCGGCCCCCTAGGCGCTAGGGCCTCCGAGGTCGCGGACGACCTGCGGGTCCGCCTCGGAGAGTGGCGGGAAAACCGCGCGCTCCTTAAGGAGGAGCGGGCGGCGGAACGGCTGGAGGAAAAGCTCGCGCGCCGGCGGGAAGAGGAAGAGTCGGAGGAGAAAGAAGAGGAGCTGCGCAGGCAGGAGGCGGAAAGCCGGGAATCCTCCGTCATCCTGAGGCACGAAGACAAAGCGAAGCCGCGGCAGAAGGCGGAGCCGGAAGCCGTTTACCCCCCCGCGGAGCCCGCCTCGGAACCTGTCCGGGCGGAGGGCGTACCTACCGCGAAGGAAAAGGTCCTCCCCTTCAATTTCGGAGGACAGGCGGACGGGACGGCGGAGGGACGCGTGTCGCCCTTCGCGGCGGAACCCGGGGCGCAGGGCGCGGAGGCGGGAAGCACGGAAGCGGCGTCCCTGCCGCAGGAAGGCGAAGACGGCAACCCGTATCTCTCCCGGCTGAAGCCGGAGAATTACCGGGTCACGCCGCTGTACCTGCATACGGACGACGAGTTCGAGGCTTCGGGCCTTTCGAGGAACGATCCGGATTTCGAGGAGAAGGCTGTCGCGGCCTTCACCGGGCGGCCCTATACCCGGCTGGAACCGGAGAACGGATACAGCGAAGGGACAGAGGCGGAAGGCGAGTATCCGCCCGAATCTACAGAAGAAGGTGAAGACGGATACGCGCTTGCAGTGTCCGGCAGCGCGGACCTGTACGGGGAAGCCGAAGCCGGGGAGATCCCGGCGGAAGCGGAAAGCGTTTATACGCCCGCACAGCCGGGCGGCGCAGACCTGTACGGGGAGGCGGAAGCCGGGGAAATCCCGGCGGAGCCAGAAGCCGGCGGCGCGTATGTGAAGCCGGAGCCGCAGGAGTCCCCCGCGGAGCCGGAAACGCCTGCGGAGAGCTTCTCCCTTGCGGAAGGCCCGTCCGCGACCCCCGCGGAGCCGGCGGTCCCGAGGCGGCGGCGGCCGAGAAGGCCGCCCACCCCCGAACCGGAGACGGCAGCGACCAGGCCCGTACAGGCTGCTTCTCAGGCTGCTTCCCCGGCCGCGCGGACGGGGTTTGCCCCCGCGCCCGCAGCGCGGGAGGAAGCGGTCCCCGGGAGGCGGCTGGACGACACGCCCCTCATCGTTCCGAAGAAGGAAGAGCACGCGGCCCCGGAGGCGCCGAAGTTTGTCTACGTGAAGCCGCCTATTGACCTTCTGACCGAGGGCAGCCGCAGCCACGATCCGCAGCGGGACGCGAAGGACAAGGCGGCGGGGGAAAAGCTCATCAGCACGCTGCAGAGCTTTAACGTGAGCGCGGACCTCAAGACCTATACCCACGGCCCCGCGATCACGCGCTACGAGATCCAGCCCGCGCCGGGCGTGAAGGTCTCCCGGATCACCTCCCTGGCAGACGACATTGCCCTGAACCTCGCCTCCGACGGCGTGCGCATCGAGGCGCCCGTCCCCGGGAAGCCGGTGGTGGGCATCGAGGTGCCGAACGAGAAGATCGAGATGGTACGCCTGCGCGAGGTGCTGGGCAGCGAATCCATGCGGCGGGAGAAATCCCCCACCGCGGTAGCCCTCGGCAAGAGCATCTCCGGAGCCCCGGTGATCGCGGACATGGCAAAGATGCCCCACGTGTTGATCGCCGGTGCGACCGGCTCCGGCAAATCGGTTTGCATCAACACGATCATCCAGTCCATCCTCTTCCGGGCGACGCCACAGGAGGTGCGACTGATCCTCATCGACCCGAAGGTGGTCGAGCTGTCGGTATATAACGGCATCCCGCATCTACTCATCCCCGTCGTGACGGATCCGAAGAAGGCTAGTGCGGCGCTCAGCTGGGCCGTCCGGGAGATGGAAGTGCGCTACAAGCAGTTTGAGTCCCTGGGCGTGCGGGACATCCGCGGCTACAACGAGCGGATCCGCGCGAACGGGGAGCCGGAGGAGCGTATCCTCCCGAAGATCATCCTTATCATCGACGAGCTGGCGGACCTCATGATGGTGGCCCCCGGCGAGGTGGAGGATTCCATCTGCCGCCTCGCGCAGCTGGCGCGGGCGGCGGGCATCCACTTGGTCATCGCGACCCAGAGGCCCTCGGTCAACGTTATCACCGGCGTCATCAAGGCAAACATCCCGAGCCGGATCGCCTTCGCCGTTTCCTCCCAGATCGACAGCCGCACCATCCTCGATACCGGCGGCGCGGAAAAGCTGCTCGGCAAGGGCGACATGCTCTACGCCCCGCAGGGCATGAGCAAACCCACGCGCGTGCAGGGCTGCTTCGTCCAGGACGAGGAAGTGCAGCACGTGGTCGACTTCATCAAGGCGAACCACGACGAAGTCACCTACAACGAGGAGTTCATCGAGGCACTCAACAGCGCCGGCGAAGAGGAGAAGGGCGCGGAGGACAATCCGCCGCCGGCCGAGCACAAGATCGACGAGGTCTTCGAGCAGGCGGTGCAACGGGCCCTGGAGGACGGACAAACTTCCATCAGCATGCTGCAGCGGCGGCTACGCATCGGCTACGCCCGGGCGGGACGGCTCATCGACCAGATGACCGACATGGGCATCATTGGCGAGGCGGAGGCCCCGTCAAAACCCCGCAAGACTCTCATCACCCGCGACGAATGGGAAAGGATGAAGGAGAACCTCGCATAACGGACGCCCCGGAAAACCGCGCGGCGCAGGGAAAAGGGAAAGGAGAATTTGCCGATGATAAACAGCGGCGTGATCGCAAAATCGGAGAACGGCATGCTGACGGTGATCTTCGACCGCCCGGAGGCCTGCGGCGAATGCCACGCCTGCAACCGCGGCAGCGAGAGTTGCGCGAAGCACACGCTCGTGATCCCGGGCGAGGGCAGCCCCGGCGACAGGATCGAGGTGGAGATCGACGAGAGCCATTTCGTGCTCGCCTCCGCCGTCGCTTACCTGATCCCACTCGGAGGGCTCATCGGCGGCCTCGCCCTCGGAGCGATCGCCGGGAAGGCGGCGGCCGGTTCCCCGGGGGAACTCCTCGCGGCCGCCTGCGCGCTGTTGGGGACCGCCGCTGGCTATCTTCTCATGCGGGCGCTGAATCCCCGCTTTGAGAAGCAGCGCTGGCAGCCCCGAATCGTATCCGTCCGCCCGGCGGAACAGGAATGAACCGAACGAACCAAATGAACCAAATCCCTTTGGGATTCAGGAAAGGAGACTCTTTATGGTACAGCATTTCAATGAGGCGTCCTTCGACGCGGCGCTCGCTTCCGGGAAGCCGGTCCTCGTGGACTTCTGGGCAACATGGTGCGGCCCGTGCCGCATGATGGCTCCCATCGTGGAGGAGCTGGACGCGGATTACGACGGGAAAGTCGTCGTGGGAAAGGTGGACGTGGATGAGGAAGCCGACCTGGCGCAGCGCTACGGCATCATGAGCATCCCGACCATGATCCTTTTCAAGGATGGGAAACCCGCGGCACAGATGGTGGGCGCACGGCCGAAGGCAGCGGTGGCCCAGATGATCGACGGGGCGCTGTAATCGCGTGCGGGCATCGTCGGGGACGATGCCCTTTTACTGAGACGAATGAGACTAATGAAACGAAACGGATGGGACGGATAAGATGAAGGGGGCCGGGCAAACTTACCGGGTTTCCCGGCCTGACAGGAAGAGGGGAGGGAAGCGTATGATCCGGCGGGCGCTCCTGCTGTTCGTCTGCCTCTTCGCATTCGCCCGGTTCGCCGTGGCCGAAGGGACCGCGCTTTCGGGCACGGTCCGCGTCAGCCTGACCTCCCTTTCCGGCCGGCAGGAGATCCATGTTTCCTTCGCCGGATCGTATACCGTCGGCAAGGAAATCCCGGTCCCCCGGGGCGCAGCGGGCGTCGTCCGGGCGGAGGAGGGAACGGTTTCCCTTTACGTCGACGGGCAGCGTACGGCGCAAGGGAAGACGATCTGGCTGCGCCGGCATCTCGCGGCGGGGGAGAACGGCCTGCGCATCGAAGAGGCCCGCATTCCCGCGAACCTGTATCCCGGCGACCTCCTGGTCGCGGAAAACGACGGATGCGTGCAACCCGTCCTCTATGTGTACCTCGAAGACTACCTGCCGGGCGTCCTGCCCTACGAGATGGACGAATCCTTCCCGGCGGAGGCGCTCGCCGCCCAGGCGATCGCCGCCAGGACCTACGCCCTACGGAAAATGTCCCTACAGGGGCCGGAATACGACCTTGTGGATACCACCGCGGACCAGGTCTACTGCGGAACGCCGGGCAGCTGCGAGAACGCGATGGGCGCGATTGCCGGGACCTGGGGCACGGTCGGCATGGTGCAGGGGGGGTTCATGCCCACCTATTACACGGCCTCGAACGGCGGGCAGACCGAGACGGCGGAGCACGCCTGGGGCGGGAAGACGGCGTACGACTTCCCCGTGCAGGACGATCCCTATGACCTTGAAAACGGCAATTCCGCCGTGCGCTCCGTCCTCTTTTACCGCAGCGGAATGACGAGCAGCGAGGAACTGAACCTGCTCCTCGCGTCGCGGGTGGCGTATCTGACCGGGCGGGAGAACCCTAAGATCCGGGGAATTACGAATGTGGCGGTGGGGAGCCCGAAATTCGCCCCGCCCTCCCGGCTGTATACGGCGCTGACCGTACGCATGGCGATCGAGGGCTACGGCGAGGCGGAGGCCGTCTTCGACTACTTTTCCGAGATTGAGCCGCTCTGCGGCCTGTCGCTGAACGTGCTCCAGAACGAGCTGATCACCGTGGAGGAGGGGGAGGCGGGATTCCGCCTCTCAGCGCGGCGGCTCGGGCACGGCGTTGGCATGAGCCAGCGCGGCGCGGAGGAGATGGCGAACCGCGGCAGGACAGCTGCGGAGATCCTGGCTTTCTATTATCCAGGCTCCGCGCTCAGGAAATACACCCTGACGCGGCAGATCCTGCCCGCCTTGGACGGACTCACCTATCCGGACAGCGCGCCAGCCGCGGAAGCGGTCCAGAGGATTCTTTCGCCGGGGCACGCCCTTGACAGGGCGGATCTGCGGGCCGCCCCGGGGGAAAACGCGCCCGTGCTGATGCAGCTGAATTCCGGAACCCGGGTCGCCCTCCTATCGGAGGGGGTGGAATACAGCCTCGTGCAGAGCGGGATGACCGCGGGCTACGTGAAGAGCGCGTTCCTGCGGGACGACGCCGAAACGCCGGAACCGGAAGCAGGGGAGACCGTCGTGCGGGTGCGCCTCGCGGACGAGGAGCAGATGCTGAACCTGCGCGCCGCGCCCGGCGTCACGGGGGAGGTCATCGGGCACCTGCGCAGCGGCGAGCGGCTCCTGCTGCTCATGGCCTACGGTAGCTGGAGCTGCGTGCGGCACGGGGACACGATCGGCTTCGTGAAGAGCGAGTATCTTGAGCCGGAGGAGGCGGCGACGGCGGAATCCCCGCGGGAGACCGAAATCCCTCGGGTGGCGGCGGATCCGGCATACGACGCGCCCCCGCCTTCAGAAAGCATTGAAAGCATTTCGGAAAGCATTCCGGCAAGGGTCATGGCGGAGCGAGGTCTCGTGTTGCGCGCCGCGCCTTCCGCGGAGGGCACCGCGCTGCTCGTGATGCCGGAGGGCGCGTCTCTTTCGGTTCTCTCCTTCAACGTGCAGAACGGTTACGTGCGCGTCCTCTATCAGGGAACGGAAGGCTACGCTGCCCTCGCGTACCTCATGCGGGACGACGGGGAGGAAGGTGCGGCGGAGGCGCTGGAAACCCCGATGAGGAGGGGAGCGGAACTCACGCCGGTCCCGCCGGCCTCCCGGATCCTGCGAGAGGAGGCGGAGGAAAGCCGCCGCGTCGCTGTGACGAGCGGGAACGGGCTGCACCTGCGCGCCGCGCCCCGGCCGGACGGGGAATCCCTCTACGTGCTGCCGTACGGAACGGTCCTCACCGTGACCGGGGAGGAAACGAACGGATTTTTACCAGTGCGCTGGGGCGCATACCGGGGATATGTGGCCGCGGCCTATACGGAGGCGCTGCCGTGACGCCGGGAGACTGGCTTCTCCCCGGTGAATGCCTGCACGACTTGCAGCGGGGCGGCCTGTTCATCATCCAGCCGGAGCGGGGGTTCCGCTTCTCGACGGATTCTGTCCTGCTGGCAGATTTCTGCCGGGCGAAGAAGGGCGAGCGGGCGGCGGATATGGGAACGGGCAGCGGGGTCATTCCGCTGCTCCTTGCCGCGAGGCAGGAGGGCCTTTCCATCGACGCTTTCGAGCTCTCTGAGGCGGCGGCGGACCGCGCCAGGCGAAGTGCCGCCATGAACGGCCTCTCGGACGCCATCTGCGTGTACCATGCGGATGTGCGGGACGCGGCGAAGATCATCGGATACGGCTCCGTCTCCCTCGTGGTGACGAATCCCCCGTACCTGCAGTCCGGCGAGGGCCTCGTGAGCCCGGAGCCGGAGCGGGCCCTCGCAAGGGGCGGAAGTGGCTGCGGGATCGGGGAATGGACGACTGCCTGCGCCGCGATCCTGAAAAACGGCGGCCGCTTCGCAGCGGTGTTTCCGGCGACGGGGTTTTTGAAGCTCGCGGACGCGATGCGCGCCTCCGGGATCGAACCCAAGCGGGCGCGGTTCGTTGCGGCTCGACCGGAGAAAACGCCGAAACTCGTCCTGCTCGAGGGCATGAAGGGGGGCGGACAGGGGCTCCTGTTCCTGCCGGTGCTCTATACCCATGAGGAGGACGGTTCCTATTCGCGTGAGATGCTGAGGATCTACGGGGAAGAATCCGTTTGGAATACGGGGAAAAATCAGGAAAGAAAAGGGAAAGAAAAAGGGGAATGACCGGGGGGTGTGGAGGACGCCGCCCTTCCCGGGCGGAGGAACGTACGTGAGATACCGGATCAGCCGTGAGCGGAGGGAGATCCTCCGGGACGCCATGCGCCTGTCCGTCCCGGTGATGCTGGAAGAGGCGCTTTCCACCGTGGTGGGCTACGCGGATACCGCGATGGTCGGGCGGCTCGGGGCGGCAGCTTCCGCTTCTGTGGGCATGACGGCTTCCGTCACGTGGCTGATGGCTTCCCCGCTCTGGGCGATGGGCGTTGCGGTGATGGCCATCGTTTCCCGGAACATGGGCGCGGGCAACCGGGAAGGAGCCAGGCGGGCTGCGGGACAGGCCGTCTGGCTGGCGCTCTTCTTTGGCGCGGTGCTGACAGTGGTCACGGTTTCGGTCAGCGGGGCACTTCCTGGCTGGATGGGGGCGGATCGCTCCCTGCACGCGGACGCTTCCGCCTATTTCCGCATCATCTGCATCCCCATGGTGCTGCGGGCACTGATGGTCATCCTGGGCTACGCGCTCCGGGCGGCGCACGAGGTGCGCCTGCCCATGCTGATCGGTATCGGCGTCAATCTCATGAACGTCGTCCTGAACCGCTTCCTCATTTTCGGGGAGACGCAGAGGATGCTCTTCGGGAGGGCGTTTACCGTGCCCGGCTTCGGCCTCGGCGTGCGGGGAGCGGCGGTCGCGACGGCGGTTTCCGTTTCCTTGGGCGGCATCGTGACTGTCTTCGTCTTCTTGCGGCACAGGAGCCTGTCGCTCTCTCTCGGGGACCTGAAGCCCGACCTGCCGATCCTACGCAGCTGTCTGTCCATCGGACTCCCCGCGGCGCTCACGCGCGTGGGCACCTGCCTCGGCCATGTGGTCTTCGCATCCCAGGTGACGCGCCTCGGCACCACGGCGCTCGCGGCGCATACTCTGGCGCTCACGGCGGAGGAGGCTTTTTACATCCCCGGTTACGGCATGCAGACCGGCGTGGCGACCCTCTGTGGAAACGCGCTGGGCGCCGGGGACGGGCGCCGGCTGAACCTGACAGCGACCACGATGATGGGGGTCAGCGCGCTGCTCATGGGCGCGACCGGCTTCGTGCTCTTCCTGCTGCCCGGGCAGATGATGTCGATCTTCACGCGGGACCCGGAGGTGATCGCTCTCGGGGCGAAGGTCCTCCGACTTGTCGCCCTGTCGGAGCCCCTGTACGGCGTCGGCATCATCCTGGACGGCGTCTTCGACGGGGTAGGAGCGACGCGGGTCCCCCTCGTGTGTTCGGTTTCCACGATGTGGGGCATCCGGATTCTCGGGACCTTCGTCGTCGTATCGCTCCTGCATCTCTCGCTGCCGGCCGTATGGGGCTGCATGGTAGCGAACAACGTCATGAAAACCGCGCTGGAAGCGGCCATTTTCCGGAAGGGCGGCTGGCGGCGCGGGATCCGGAAGGAGGAACTTCCTTGAAAAAAGCCGTTAAAGCCATTGCACTTTCCTGCCTGATGCTCCTGCTGCTGCCGGCGGCCCTATCCCTGGCGGCGGAAACCGTCAACATCGAGTTGCCCGCGCCCCTCTGGCTGCAGAAGGACGAGCGCTGGCGCGACGTGTTCCTGAATGTAGACGCGGGGGGAAAGGAACTGACCATCGGGAAGGCCGGCTGCACCCTCTGCTGCCTCGCCTGCGCCGAGAGCGTACGCACCGGGGAGAAAGTGACTCCCTTCGACATGCTCTTCCGGGTGCAGTTCACCGGGGACGAGGTGCAGTGGCCGAAGGGATACGAGGCGCTCGCCCGCTCGCAGGAAGGACTGTGGGTGCGGCAGGCGGCGCCCATCCTGCTCGCCTGCCTGCAAAGCGGAAGGCCGGCGCTGGTTTCGCTCCATTCGAAGGAGCTGGGGACGCACTGGGTTGTGGTATACGGCTGCCAGGACCTCGATCCGGAGAACCCGCAGACCGCGCATTTCCTGATCCGCGACCCGGGGACGAAGGACCGGACCACCTTCAACATGGCGAAGGAGTACTTCCCGGAGATTCGCGTCATCCGCACCTACGACGCGACGGACGAGCTGCGGGCGGTCGCGGAAGCGGCCCTCCTGGCGGAATGAGACGGACGGGAAAACGGTGGAAACAGTAAGGATGAAAACCGGAATGGAACCCGGAACGGGAACGGACGGCCCGGCGTTTGCCTTTGCGGACGCCCGGGAGTACAGCCCCCTGCAGCTCGCCTATCTGGGGGATACGTTGCACGACCTCTACGCGCGCAGCCTGCTCCTGAAGCGCCGCGCTCCGGTGGGCAGGCTGCACCGGCAGGCCGTCCGCCTTGTCAGCGCGGAGGCGCAGGCGCGGATGCTCGCAAGACTGGATGCGGTGCTTTCGGAGGAGGAGCGGGAGACGGTGAAGAGGGGCCGGAACGCCCAGGCGAAGCACGCGTCCCCACGCAACCAGGACCCCGCGGATTACCACATGGCGACGGGGCTGGAAGCTCTCTGGGGCTGGCTCTTCGTGCGGGGGGAAAAGGAACGGATGCTGCAGCTCATGCGGCTGGCGTTTGAGGGAGAGGAATCGGTATGGGAGAAGCAAAACTGAAGGTCGTCCTCCTGCGCGCGACGCCGGATCCGGACGAGATCACGGCCATGGCGGCGCGCCTTTGCTACAGCCGGTTGGACATCGACGCCCTGCGGGAAAAGGTGGTGCGGGAGGATCAGGACGCATTCCTCTCCCGCGTCATGGAGCGTGGGCACCTCTCCGTCTCGGAGCACGCGAGCTTCACCTTCGCGGTGGAGGGCGTGAGCCGCAGCCTCCTGGCGCAGCTCACGCGGCACCGCCTGGCTTCCTTCTCCGTGCAGAGCCAGCGCTACGTCTCCATGGCGGAGGGATTCGACTACGTGATCCCGCCCGCGATCCGCGCCCTCGGGGCGGAGGCGGAGGAAGAATACCGCCGGCAGATGGAAGAAATGCACCGCTGGTACTGCGTGTGGCAGGAGAAGCTCGGCGGCGGGAAGAAAGGGACGAACGAGGCGGCCAACGAGGACGCGCGCTTCGTGCTCCCGAATGCGGCGGCGACCCGTCTCGTCATGACGATGAACGCCCGGGAGCTTCGCCACTTCTTCGCCTTGCGCTGCTGCGGGAGGGCGCAGTGGGAGATCCGGGAGATGGCCTGGCAGATGCTGAGGGAATGCCGGAAGGCTGCGCCGGCGCTGTTTCGGGACGCGGGTCCCGCCTGCCTGCGGGGTTCCTGCCCGGAAGGGAAGAACAGCTGCCTCCGGGTGGAGGAGATGCGGCGGCGTTCCCGGGATATCGACCGGGAAAGCGGATGCGGGACAGAGGAATAAGACGGCCGCGGACGCGGCGATAAGGAGCGGAATATGGCTTATTACGACAGCTTTACGAAAAAACCGCGGGACAAGCGGCAGGACCTCCGGGACGACGCGGATACCCGCCGCCCGGCGCGGGATATGAAACGGGGACCGGTAGAGAAGCGCAGGCAGGAAGACGGACGCCGGGCGGAACGCCGCCCCGGCGGAGAGCGGCAGCGGACCGAAAAGCTGCAGCGCGAGCCTTTCCGCGCGGCCCCCGCGCCGCTTCCGGAGGAGGTGCAGCATGAGAACTGGCTCGTGGGGCGCAATCCCATCCGGGAGGCGCTGAAATCCGGCCGGGACCTGGAAAAGCTGATCGTCGCCCGAGGGGAGATCATCGGCTCTGGCCGGGAGATCCTCGCTATGGCGCGGGAGCGAAAGGTCGTCATTCAGGAAGTGGACCGCGCGCGGCTGGACGCGATGGCGTCGGGCCATCAGGGTATGATCGCGGTGGCGTCCGCCTACGCGTATTCCACGCTGGAAGCGATTCTCGCCCGGGCGAAGGAGAAGGGCGAAGATCCCTTCCTGGTCATCCTGGACGGCATCACGGATCCGCATAACCTCGGCGCTATCATCCGCTCCGCGGAGTGCGCGGGCGCGCACGGCGTGATCCTTCCGGAGCGGCGCGCGGTCGGGCTGACGCCGGCGGCGGTGAAAGCCAGCGCGGGCGCGATCATGCATCTACCGGTGGCGAAGGTGACGAATCTCCCGAGGACGCTGGACCAGCTGAAAAAGGAAGGCGTCTGGATCTTCGGCTCCGCCGCTGGGGGCGAGGACTACAGGACGGTGGATTTATCCGGCCCCTGCGCCCTCGTGATCGGCTCCGAGGGGGAGGGGATGTCCCGGCTGGTGCGGGAAAAGTGCGACCGCGTGGTCAGCCTTCCCGTCCGGGGAAAGATCGACTCACTGAACGCCTCGGTAGCTGCGGGCGTACTGCTCTACGCCATTTCCGCCCGGAGGGACGCAAAGTGAAACCCCTTCTTCTGGTGGACGGCTACAACGTTCTAGGCGCCTGGGACGTGCCGAAGAAGGAACGCCTCTCCATCGAGGAAGCGAGGGAGCGCCTGACCCACCTCGTGGCGGATTACGCCGGCTATTCCGGGCAGGAGATCATCCTGGTGTTCGACGGGCATTATACCGACCGGCAACAGAGGAGCGAAACGGAGCGCCACGGGGTCAAGGTGGTCTTCACCCGACACGGGGAAAGCGCGGACAACTACATCGAGGCGGTCTGCGACGCTGCGCCGAAATGGCGGCAGGTGCGGGTTGCCACGAGCGACGCGCTGGAACAGACGGTCGCGCTGGGGCGGGGGGCGGTACGCATCTCCTCCCGGGAGTTCCTGCTGGAACTGTCCCACGTCCGCGCGGGCGGCAGGACGCAGCTGCGGGAAGAGCGGCAGCCGAGGAGCGACATCCTCTCCCGGCTTTCTGCGGAGCAGCGGGAGCTGTTCGACCGGCTGCGGAAGGGAGAGGAACAGGCCTGACGGAGGAAAAAAGTGCCCCCGGGCCGGGGCGCGAGGGAGGACGGGTATGACGGACTATGCTGCAATGACGGACGAGGAAATCGCGCTCCTCGGGCAGAAGGGGGACGCGGACGCGACGCAGGCGCTACTCACAAAATACAAGAATTTCGTGCGTTCGCGGGCGCATTCCTACTTCCTCGTCGGCGCCGACCATGAGGACATCGTGCAGGAGGGAATGATTGGCCTCTTCAAGGCCATCCGGGATTTCCGGGAGGACCGGAACGTGACCTTCCGCGCCTTCGCGGAGCTCTGCGTGACACGGCAGATCATCACCGCGATCAAGGCGGCGACGCGGCAGAAGCATATCCCCCTCAATTTCTATGTATCCCTGAACAGGCCGCTCTACGAAGAAGAAAGCGGGCGGACGATGCTGGATGTCCTGAGCGAACGGAGGAACGCGGATCCGGAGGAGCTGATGATCAGCCAGGAGGATGGTTCTCGGGTACGAAGGCGCATCGACGAGACGCTCTCCCCCCTAGAACGGAAGGTGCTGGACGCCTATCTGGACGGGAAGAGCTATCAGGAGATCGCGAAAGAGGTTGGCAGGCACGTCAAAAGCATCGACAACGCTCTGCAGCGGGTGAAAAGCAAGCTTCAGGACCTGGCGCATGAGCCGGGTTGAACGCTGCGGGATCGAGTTTTAAAAACGGGCGGAAAAGGGGATTGCGTTCCCCCTCTTCAGATGCTATAATGCGCGCTGTCGTGTGCAAAAAGAGCGCAGTGTATAGATAAAGGAAAGAAAATCACAGGAGGTACCTTTAAAATGAACGTTTCCGTAGAAAAGATTTCCAGCAACAAGGTTAAGCTGAGTTATGAAGTCGAGGCTGCCCGGTTCGACGAGGCTGTGAACCGGGCTTATTATAAGGTGCGCGGCCGCGTGTCCATCCCCGGCTTTCGCAAGGGAAAGGCGCCCCGCAAGCTGATCGAGAATTATTACGGCGAGGGCTTCCTCTATAACGAAGCCTTCGATATCCTCTTCGACGAGATTTATGGCCCCTCCCTGGATGAGAATCACGTCGAAGTTGTCGACCGGCCGGAGATCGATATCCAGCAGATCGGCGCGGGGCAGGACCTCAAGTTCACCTGCGAAGTGTATGTGATGCCGGACGTGAAGCTGGGCGAGTACAAGGGCGTCGAGGTGAAGAAAGAGCATACGCTCGTCACCGAGGACGAGGTGGACGCCCGCATCGAGAGCGAGCGCAAGAAGCAGGCGGCGGAAGTGAAGGTGGAAGACCGCCCCGTGCAGGACGGCGACATCGTCGAACTGGACTACGCCGGAACGATGGACGGCGTTCCATTCGCCGGCGGTACGGCGGAGCACCAGAAGCTGACCATCGGCTCCCATGCCTTCATCCCCGGCTTCGAAGAGCAGATGGTGGGCATGAACGCGGGCGAGGAGAAAGACCTGACTGTCACCTTCCCGGAGGATTATGGCGCGGAGGACCTGGCCGGCAAAGAAGCCGTGTTCCACGTCAAGGTGCACGAGATCCGCAAAGAAGAGCTGCCGGAGCTGGACGACGAGTTCGTGAAGGACATTTCCGAGTTCGAAACGATGGACGAGTACCGGGCGGACGTCCGCGCGAAGCTCGAGCAGCAGGCAGCGGAACGGGACGAGAACAGCTTTAAGAACGCGGTGGTCGACAAAGTGATCGAGCTGGCGGAGGTGGATATCCCGAAGGCCATGGTCGACCGGCAGATCGATTCCATGATGCAGGACTTCTCCTACCGCCTTCGCGCGCAGGGCATGCGCATGGAAGACTTCATGCATTACACGGGCCAGGATGAGGCGGCCATGCGAGAGGACTATCGCCCGCAGGCGGAGAAGAGCGTGCGCGCTCACCTCGTCCTCAGCGCCATCGAGAAGGCGGAGAACATCGAGGCCACCGAAGAAGAAGTGGACGCGGAGATCGCGAAGTTCGCCCCGCAGACCGGCAAGACGCCGGAAGAGCTGAAGGCGACCTTCACGGACAGCGACAGGGAGTACTTCCGTGCTGACGCGATTCGCGACAAAGCGATCCGCTTCCTGACCGAGAACGCTGTCGCCGGGGAATAAGCCGGAGTACGGATAGACGGAGAACGGAAACACGATGGGATACTATTTTGAACCGACCGTCATCGAACGGACGGCGATGGGGGAGCGGGCGTTTGATGTCTATTCCCGCCTGTTGAAGGACCGGATCATCTTCTTGCGCGGGGAGATCGACGAACAGGTGGCCAACAGTGTGGTGGCGCAGCTGCTCTTCCTCGAGACTGAGGATCCGGATGCAGACATCTCCCTCTACATTAACAGCCCCGGAGGAAGCGTGACGGACGGCATGGCGATTTTCGACACCATGCGCTATGTGAAGCCGAAGATCCGGACCGTCTGCCTGGGCATGGCGGCATCCATGGGCGCCTTCCTGCTGATGGCGGGGGAGCCGGGGATGCGCCTCGCGCTTCCGAACAGCGAGGTCATGATCCATCAGCCGAGCGGCGGCGCCCACGGCCAGGCCACGGACGTGGCGCTGCATGCGGAGTGGCTGCTTCGGACGAAGCGGAAGATGAATGATCTAATGAGCGAGATGACGGGACAGCCCCTCGAAAGGATCGAGCGAGACGTTGAGCGCGATACGTTCATGACGGCGGAAGAGGCAAAGGCGTACGGTATCATCGACGAGATCTATGCACCGCGGCAGAAATAAGCGCTCCTTCGGGGCGCATGACAATACAGGAGACCGGATCAGCCATGGCAAAAGATAGAGACAGCCGGCAGCCCCGCGTGGCGCGTTGCTCCTTCTGCGAAAAGACGCAGGACCAGGTGCGCCGCATCATCGCGGGCAACGGCGTTTACATCTGCGACGAGTGCGTGGCGCTCTGCCAGGAAATCATCGCGGACAATATGGACAGCGCGCAGGAGCGCCCCCAGGGCCCCCTGCCGAAGCCGCAGGAAATCAAGGCGGTGCTGGACGAGTACGTGATTGGCCAGGAAAAGGCGAAGCGCGCACTTTCCGTCGCCGTATACAACCATTATAAGCGCATCGGCGCCCCCGCGCAGCGGGACGACGTGGAGCTGCAGAAGTCGAATATCGTGATGATCGGACCCACGGGCTGCGGTAAGACCTTCCTCGCGCAGACCCTGGCTCGCATCCTGAAGGTCCCCTTCGCGATCGCGGACGCCACGAGCCTCACGGAGGCCGGCTACGTCGGTGAAGACGTGGAGAACATCCTCTTGCGCCTCATCCAGAACGCGGACTACGACATTGAGCTCGCGCAGCGAGGTATCATATACATCGACGAGATCGACAAGATCGCGCGCAAGAGCGACAACCCCTCGATCACCCGGGACGTTTCGGGCGAGGGCGTGCAGCAGGCGCTACTCAAAATCATCGAGGGAACGGTGGCCAGCGTGCCACCCCAAGGGGGAAGGAAGCATCCTCACCAGGATTTCATCCAGATCGACACGACGAACATCCTCTTCATCTGCGGCGGCGCTTTTGACGGCATCGAGCGAATTATCGAAAAGCGAAACGGCAGCGGGGCGATCGGCTTCGGTGCGGAGGTGAAGAGCCGCGACCGGCGGAATGCGGGCGAGGTGCTCTCGGATGTGCGACCGGAGGATCTCCTGAAGTTCGGCCTCATCCCGGAATTTGTCGGTCGCTTGCCGATCCTCGTGGCTCTTGAGAACCTGAACGAGGAGATGCTGGTGCGCATCCTGAAAGAGCCGAAGAACGCCCTCGTGAAGCAGTATGTGAAGCTCTTCCGCATGGACGGCGTGGAGCTGGAGTTTGAGGAAGGCGCGCTGCGCGCCATCGCCGAAAAGGCCCTCGAAAGAAAGAGCGGCGCCCGCGGCCTGCGTGCCATCCTGGAGGATGCGCTGCTGGAGACCATGTTCGAGCTGCCCTCCCGCCCGGATGCCGAGCGGGTGGTTGTGACGGAAAAGAGCATCCGGGAAAACAGCATGCCTGAGATTGTGGCGGCGGAGACGAAACGGAAGCAGATTTCCGGCATGACTCATCGTGACCAGGCAGGCTCTGCAGAGCTTTTCTCCGTCTCCTGACCGCACAGGAAATCCGACATCTGCCGGTATCCGCTTCCCCCGGGGAAGCGGGGACCGGTTTTTTTGACAGTTGCAAAGCGGGACGGGATGTTTTATACTCCAAGAAGAACTCGTCCAGTTGTTTGGAATCGTTCTGCCAAAGGAGGTTTTGGCATTGGCATATACACAGAAACGGAAGGCGAAAAGCACATATATCCCCGTGCTTCCGCTTCGGGGCGTGCAGGTGTTTCCCGGTACGCTGCTGCATTTCGACGTGGGGCGGGATCCTTCCATGCTTGCTCTCGACCGGGCCATGTCGCAGGACCAGAGGGTCTTCCTCGTAGCGCAGCGGGATGCAGAGAAAGAAGAACCGCAGAGGGAGGATCTTTTCGAAGTTGGGACTATCGCGGAAATCAAACAGCTGATCAAGCTTCCAGGCGACCGCATGCGCGTCCTCGCCGAGGGACAGGCCCGCGGGCGCCTTCTCGGCATCCGTAAAGAAGAATTCCTTCTGGGCCGCGTGGCGGAGGTGGTCGAAACGCCTCTTTCCGCCTCCGTGGAATCGGACGCGCTGGTGCGCGCCGTGAAGGACAATTTCGGGGATTTCTGCCGGGCATCCGGCCGCATCCCGGACGAGACGGCGCAGGCTATTCTCGCGATCGGGGATCCTGGCCAGCTGGCGGACGTCATTTCGGCGAATGCGTTCCCGAAGATGGAAGACCGGCAGCGCGTCTTGGAGGAGGCGGACGTTGGGGAGCGGCTGCGCCTCGTAGGGGCGATGCTCCTCAGGGAGACGGAACTCTCCGAGGTGGAGCGGGATGTGCAGAACCGTCTGCACGAGCAGATCGAGCAGAACCAGAAGGATTACTACCTGCGGGAGCAGATCCGGGCGATCCAGACGGAACTGGGCGACCGGGAGCAGACGGACGTGGAGGAACTGCGGGAGCGGCTCGCGAACACGCCTATGAACGATGAGGCTCGGGAGAAGACGGAAAGGGAACTTGACCGCATCAGCCGCATGACCCCGGGCAGCCCGGAGATCGGCGTCAGCCGGACCTACGCGGAGTGGATGCTGGACCTGCCCTGGGGAGAGTTCACCGAAGACGATCTGGATCTTGGCCGCGCCCGCCGCGTCCTGGCGGAGGATCATTACGGCCTTGAGGAAGTCAAGGAGCGGGTGATCGAGTATCTTGCGGTCTGCCGCATCCGCAAGGATATGCATGGCCCCATCCTCTGCTTTGTGGGCCCTCCCGGCGTTGGCAAGACCAGCGTCGCAAAGAGCATCGCGAGGGCTCTGGGGCGGAAGTTCGTGCAGATGTCCCTCGGCGGCGTCCGGGACGAGGCGGAGATCCGGGGGCATCGGAGGACTTACATTGGTGCGATACCGGGCCGGATCATTTCCTCGATCAAGCAAGCGGGCACGATGAATCCCGTCTTCCTATTTGATGAAATCGACAAGGTGGGGATGGACGTCCGGGGCGACCCGGCGAGCGCGCTGCTGGAAGTGCTGGACAGCCAGCAGAATTCCGCCTTCCGGGATACGTATCTGGAAGCGCCCTTTGATCTTTCTCACGTGCTCTTCATCACGACGGCGAACACCACGGATACCATTCCGCGTCCCCTGCTGGATCGCATGGAAGTCATTGAGATCGGCGGTTATACGGAGGAAGAAAAGCTGCAGATCGCAAAGCGGCATCTGCTGCCTGCGGAGCTGACGGAGCACGGCCTTCAAAAGCGGGCGGTCCGCATGAGCGACGCTGTGATCCGTTCCCTTGTCCGGGGGTATACGATGGAAGCGGGCGTGCGCATCCTCCGGAGGACGATCGGCAAGGTCGTCCGCAAGAGCGCGGTCCTCATGCTGGATGAAAACCTCGAGAGCGTGACCGTGAACGGGAAGCGGCTGACAGCATTCCTCGGCGCGCCGCGCTTTCACTATGATAAAGCGGAGAAGAAGCCGGAGATCGGAGTGGTCTGCGGCCTTGCCTGGACTTCCGTCGGCGGCGACACGCTGAAGGTGGAGGTGGGCACGATGCCCGGCTCCGGCGCACTGGAGCTGACCGGCAGCTTGGGCGACGTGATGAAGGAAAGCGCGAAGGCGGCCCGGAGCTGGGTGCGCGCGCATGCGGAGCGCTATGGCATACCGGTGGACTTTTACAAGACGACGGATATCCACATCCACGTTCCGGAAGGCGCGGTACCGAAGGACGGCCCCAGCGCGGGCGTCACCATCGTGACGGCGCTCGTTTCGGCGCTATCCGGCCGGCCCGTCCGGCAGAACTTGGCGATGACGGGGGAAATCACGCTGCGGGGGCGGGTGCTTCCCATCGGCGGCCTCAGGGAAAAGCTGCTGGCTGCGCACAGGGCGGGCATCGATACGGTGCTGATCCCGAAGGAGAACGAAGCCGACCTCGAAAAGGTGCCGGACAAGGTGAAAAACGCGCTGACGATCCGGCCTGTGACGGAAATCGAGGAAGTGCTTTCGGCAGCGCTGCTTCCCCTGGCGGAAACGGAGGCGAAGAAGCCGATCATCCCCGCAGGCGTCCGCGTGCTTCCCACGGGGACGATGGATGTACCGCCCGTTCCGGTGGTGTAAAGCGCGGGGAAGCGGGAGGTTCACATGATCGTAAAGCGCGCTGATTTTGTTCTTTCGATGCGGGAATACGGGGAGTATCCGAGACAGGGACTGCCAGAGATCGCCTTTGCTGGGCGCAGCAATGTGGGAAAATCATCTATGATCAACTGCCTGACCGGCCGGCCCGGCCTCGCGAGGACGAGCAGGACGCCCGGGCGAACGCGGCTCATCAACATCTTCTGCCTGAACGAAGCCATCTGCCTCGTCGATTTACCGGGCTACGGCTATGCGAAGGTCAGCCGGGAAGAGCGGGATTCCTGGGGTGATATGATGGAAGGGTACTTTTCCCGGACGGAAACCCTCCGCCAGGTTTTTCACCTGGTGGATATCCGTCATGAGCCCTCCCGGGAAGACTGCCAGATGAACGAATACCTGCGGGCGAACGGGATCCCGTTCACAGTGGTGGCGACGAAGGCGGACAAGATTTCCCGGGGCGCGCGCCTGCGGTATATCGCGCCGATCTGTCGGGCACTTTCCGTTCAGCCCTGGCAGGTGATCGCGTTTTCCTCAGAAGACCGGACAGGGAAGGACGCGCTGCTCGCGCGGATCGAAGAGGTCTGCTTTCCCGGGGAAACGGCGGAAGGAACCTGACGCATTTTCAGCCCGGAAACCGGGTGGTATATGAAACAGCGGAAGCGTGTGCTTCCGCTGTTTTCGTGCAGTCGTTTCCGGCTGCCAAAGCTGGCTTTCATCTGCTGGCTACGTTCTTCGGGTACGCTGGAAAACCGCGACTCAGACGGATTTCCGCTCGATGACCGAGCAGGGGATGATCTCCCGCACGGGCTCTGCGCCAGGATCGTTGATCATGTCGATGATATGGAGCGCTGCTCTCGTCCCGATCTCTGTGGTCGGGAGCGATATCGTGGTCAGCGGGGGGCGGACGTAACTGGCGATCTCGCGGTTGTCGAAGCCGGCGACCGCGACGTCTTCCGGGATGCGGAAACCGGAGGAAAGGAGCGCTGCCATACACCCGGCGGCCATCAGATCGTTCATGGCGAAAACGGCGGTCGGAAGGGGGGTGAGCTTCAGAAGCTCCCGGGTTTCCCTCACGCCGGATTCGTATTCCCAGTCGCCGTAGCGGATGTACTCTTGGGGGATGGTCAGCCCTGCCTGCTGCATGGCCATTTGGATGCCCAGCATCCGCTGCGCAGTAGGATAGGAATGGGGGTGACCCGCGATGACGCCGATGCGCGTGTGCCCCCTGTTCAGCAGAAGCCGGATCATGTCGGCGGCGGAGTCCCGGTTGGAATATGTGACAAAGGTGTCTGTTTCCGTTCCGTGCGAATAGGCGAATACAAGCGGCGTATCCATGGGATCGAACAGGTAGTCGAGGTGGCGGTCGTGCATAGCCACGTAGATGATGCCGTCGACGTGCGAGGACTGTAGCAGGGAGAGGCCCTCATTGATGCGCCTGCGGTAGGAACCGATCTGTTCGTATTGATTATACAGTTTCTCGAGCAGGTGCAGGTCATGGAAAATGGTTTTATACCCCGCGCCTGCCAGTGCCTCGCTGATTCCGCTGACGATTGCGGCGACCGGCAGGCCCCGGATGTCTTCCACCAGTACGCCGATGGTATGCGTCTGCCCCATACGCAGGGATTTGGCCAGCGTATTGGGTTTGTAATTAACCTGAGAAATTGCCTTGAGCACCCGCTCCGTCGTTTCCGGGGAGAGCTTCTTGGAACCGTTGATCACGTGTGAGACCGTTGCCGTGGAGACGCCGGCTAGAACAGCCACATCGCGCATGGTAGCCATTGAAAACACCATCTTTCGAGTTAAACGTTTAATAAGATTATAGCGGAGGTTTAGTCCGGAGTCAAGAGACGGGCGACAGAAACAAGATCGCAGCAGATTCATGTAAATTAAAGCGGTTTTCCTTCTTGACATTTCAAACGTATGGTGGTACTGTAATATCAGCAAAAAGGTTAAACGTATAACCTAAAAAGAAGGAGGAACTCCCATGAAAAAGCTGCTCGCGATCATGCTTTGCCTTACGCTGGTGCTCCCCGTTTTGGCCCTGGCGGATGGCGACGGCCGTGTGCACATCACCTATTCTTTCTGGGGCAACCAGACGGAAGCGGAAAGCGTGCAGGCGGCTCTCGATGTCTACAATGAAATGCAGGACAAGGTTTTTGTGGAGCCCATGCAGATCCCCAACGAGGAATACACCCAGACGCTGGTCAATTACGCGATTGCGGATCAGCTGCCGGACTGCGGCATGGTCAACGAAAACTCCGTGCTGTACTTCTCCCGCAACGGCGTGATGGCGGATGTCTCCGACATGTATGCCGGCGAAACGCTTCAGCCCATGGACTGCATCACGTTCCGGGACAACGGGGTACCCGTCGGGTACTCCAGCTGCAACGAGATCCTGATCCTCTATTACAACAAGGACATGTTCGATGCAGCGGGCGAGCCCTATCCTTCCGCCGACAAGCCCTATACCTGGGATGAGTTTGTCGAAGCGGCGAAGCGGCTGACCTTCGACGAAGCCGGAAAACACCCTGGCGAGGAAGGCTTCAATCCCGAGAAGATCGTCCAGTACGGCGCGTTCGTGAACAACTGGACTTGGCAGATGGAGGTCTGGGCCCTGTCGAACGGCGGTGCATGGTTCTCGAAGGATGGAAACGAGTGCTTGATCAACAGCCCGGAGGCCATCGAATCCATCCAGAAGGTCGCCGATCTCGCTCTTGTGGAGCATGTGGCGCCGCTGAACGTCATCCCCGAAGATAACGGCATCGGCGTGGGCATCGGCAGCGGCACCGTCGCGATGACCACCGACGGGACCTGGCGGCTGGGCACCGATTTCCCGAACCTCAATATCAACTACGGCATCGCGCCCCTGCCGATGATGAGAGAAGAGGTCACGAGCTGCACCTCCGGCCTCACCGGCGTGTTCAGGGGCAAGCATCAGCAGGAAGCCTACGACTTTGTCAAATGGTACACGCGTGAGGAGAGCAACTGGGATTCCCTCGTCCTCACAGGAATCTGGATGCCCAAGAGCGAATACTATTACAAGACGGAAGAAGGCATTGGCGCCTGGCTGGGCAATGAGAAGTATCCGTTCAAGGATCTGGAAACCGGCAAGAAGGTGCTCGTGGATTATACCATGGAGCATGCCGTCCCCGCCTGCTGGTACTTCACACCTAACACGCAGGTGACCACCAATGAGATCCTCTTCACCGCCCTGCAGAGCGTATGGAGCGGAGAGCGCACGGCGGAAGACGTGATCAACGAGATTTATCCCGAACTGTGCGAAGCCATTGTCGTGGAATAAGAGAAACGAGGCGCAAAACGGGGGAACGCGTATGCGTTCCCCCGATTTCAAACCGAATGGACACAGGAGTTGATACGATGGCGGCGCTTCCCGGAAAGAAAAGGATCCGATACAACCGGGCGGAGACCCGGGCGGCATGGATATGCCTGCTGCCGTCAGTGGTCGGCCTCGTGTGCATCACCTATCTGCCCATGATCGCGTCTTTCACTCTAAGCCTGTTCAGCTGGAACGGGCTGGGTGAAATGAAGTTCCTGGGACTTGAAAACTATGTGCGCCTGTTCACGCGGGACACGAAGTTTTATGACTCTCTCCTGACCACGCTCGAATACGCCGGTTTGTCCGTGATTGGAAGCGTCGTTTATTCCATGGTGATCGCGCTGCTGCTGAACCGGAAGGTGCCGGCGCGCGGTTTCTTCCGTGCGGTGTTCTATCTTCCTTACGTGCTGCCGGCTCTCGCGGTGTACCTGGGCTGGAAATGGCTGTACGACTACAATCACGGGTTCTTTAACTATGTGATCAAGTCTCTCGGCGGAACGTCGGTGAAGTTCCTGGATTCTAGTGCGATGGTTACGCCCTCGCTGGCGCTGATCGCCGTATGGCTGAGCGGGAATTTGATCGTGATCTTCCTGGCAGGGCTGCAGAACGTTCCCCGCACCTATCATGAGGCGGCCGAAATCGACGGAGCAAACGCCTGGCAGCGCTTCTGGAAAATCACCATCCCATGCATGACACCTATCATCTTTTACAATTTGCTCATGAGCCTCGTCAGCAATCTGCAGGTCATCACTCCGGCGCTCTCCCTGACCAAGGGCGGACCCGGAACGGGAAGCTATTATATGTGCTATATGCTGTACACGCAGGCTTTCAAGTCGCACAAGTACGGGTACGGCAGCGCTATCGCCGTGATCCTTTTTCTGATCATCGCTGTTTTTACCGCTGTCCTGTTTGCTACGAGTGAAAACTGGATCTTCTACGAGGGGGATGATAAGGAATGAGCGAATCCGTGCGGAAGGTGGCGGGGGCCGGCAGGATGGCAAGCAGGCGGAAGCGGGAAAACACCGCCGACTTCTTCTGTCTGATCCTGCTCGTCGTGCTTGGGCTGGTCGTTCTGTTCCCGATTTACTGGATTTTCCGCTCCTCCCTCATGACGAACGGGGAACTGTATGCATATCCGCCTTCTTTCCTGCCGCCGCAGTGGCGCTTTGAGAACTACAGGGAGACTTTGAAATCTTTTGAGTACCTCAGGTTTCTGGGCAACACCATGACGATACTGCTGCCCGCCGTATTCGGCGCTGTGGTCACGGCTACCATGGGCGGGTACGCGTTTGCAAGGCTCAGGTTCCGGGGAAAGAAGTTCCTGTTTACCCTGTGCGTGGGTTCCATGCTCCTTCCGTCCATGGTCACGCTGATCCCGCTTTTTATCGCCTGGTCGAAGTTGGGGCTGGTGAATACGTACTGGCCGCTGATCCTTCCACATTTCTGCGGCGGCGGGGCGTTCAACATCTTCCTCATCCGCCAGTTCGTGAAGACTGTGCCCCGGGAACTGGACGAGGCGGCCACCATCGACGGCTGCGGGTATTTCCGGATTCTGCTATTCATCATCGTTCCCGCTATCAAGGCGGCGATGATCGTGGTGGGGCTGCTGAAATTCATTGAATTGTGGAACGACCTTCTGCAGCAGGTCACCTATATCACCCGGAGGGACCGGTATACCCTTGCGCTGGGACTCAATATTTTCCGGGGTTCTTTCAACGACGACTGGTCCAGCATCATGTGCGCCACCTGTCTGTCCTTCATTCCGGGCATCGTGTTCTACCTGATCGGACAGAAGTATTTTGTGGAAGGCATCGTGATGACGGGCATGAAGAACTGACAGGGGGGACGAAAACGTGCGCATCCGGGAGGTACCTCTCAGCAGCGTCAGGATCAGCGACGCTTTCTGGTCGCCCCGTCAGCGGCTGATGACGGACGTGACCATCCCCTACATGGAAAGGATCCTCCATGATCAGGTCCCGGGCGCGGAGAAATCCCATGCCGTCAGCAACTTCCGCATGGCTGCGGGGGAGGAGGACGGCGCGTTTTACGGGATGGTGTTTCAGGACAGCGACGTGGCCAAGTGGCTGGAAGCGGCGGCGTATTCGCTGGCACTGAAGCCGGACGATGCCCTATCCGGACGCGTGGACGAAATGGTCGCGCTGATCGGGCGCTGCCAGCAGCCGGACGGCTATCTGAACACGTACTTCACGGTCAAAGAACCGGAAAACAGATGGAAGAATCTGCTCGAATGCCACGAACTCTACTGCGCGGGCCATATGATGGAGGCCGCAGTGGCTCTGTATGAAGCCGCGGGCAAACGGGAATTGCTATGCATCTGTATCCGGCTCGCCGATCACATCTGCGAACGCTTTGAGAAGGAGGAGGGGATTCCGGGGCACCAGGAGATCGAGATCGGGCTTCTGCGTCTGTTCTGCGCCACGGGGAACGCACGGTACCGGGATATGGCGCTGCGCTTTCTGGACCTCCGGGGAAGGGATCCGGCGTGGTTCCGGAAGCATACGCAACGGCATCCCGGAGTCCGGTACGGCGGATACGATATCGCACCGGAGGACAGTCAGTACAATCAGTCGGATGTTCCCGTCCGAGAACAGACGGTCGTGCGGGGACATGCGGTGCGCCAGCTGTATATGCTCGCCGCCATGGCGGATGCTGCGGCGGAAACTGGAGACCGCGGGCTGCTGAATGCCTGCCTGCGGCTGTTCGATAACATTACCCAAAGGCAAATGTATATCACGGGGGCGGTCGGAGCATCCGCCTTCCACGAGGCGTTCACCGTTGATTTCGACCTGCCGCCGGACCGGTGCTACGGGGAAACCTGCGCTTCCGTCGCCATGGTGTTCTTTGCGCATCGGCTGCTCGGGAATCAGGCGGACGGGCGGTTTTCCGATCTCATCGAGCGGGAGTTGTATAACGGGGTCCTCGCAGGGATGCAGCTGGATGGGAGGCGCTTCTTCTACTCGAATCCCCTTGCGGTAGATACCCGCGTCAGCGGGACCGTGCCGGGTTACGAGCATGTTCTTTCCCGGCGCCCGCCCTGGCATGCCTGCGCCTGCTGTCCACCCAATCTTGCGCGGCTGATCGCTTCTCTCGGGGGATACCTGTGGAGCGAGGATGAGAACGCTGTATACAGCCATCTGCTCATCGGCAGCGAAGCGGAGACGCGCTTTGGCCGGATCCGGCTGGAAAGCAGGATGCCCTGGACGGGAGAAGCGCTGTATACCGTCCTGGACGGGGGATCGTTTGCCCTGGTCGTCCGTATCCCGCCATATGCGGAGGGAGCCTCGCTCCTGGTCAACGGTCGTGCGGTCCCGTGCCTCCCAGAAAACGGGTACTGCCGCGTCTGCCGCAGCTGGCAGCCAGGAGACACCGTGGCGCTGCGGTTTGGCATGCCCGTCCGCCGCGTCTATGCCGATCCCCGCGTCAGGGACTGCGCGGGGAAGACGGCGCTGGCCCGGGGGCCGATGGTGTACTGTTTTGAGGAAACGGACCAGGAAGCGCCCCTTTCGTCGCTGATCCTGCCGCGCGATGCGGAGATCGTTCCCGTATCGTCTCCGCCCGGGTTGCCGGAAGAGATGATCTGCCTGCGCATGGAAGGGAAAAGAGAATGCCTTCCCGGCGCACTGTACAGTGCATCCCCGCCGGCGACTGAACCCTGTATCCTGACTGCTGTACCCTATTTTGCCTGGGCGAACCGGGAAGAAGGAGATATGCTCGTCTGGATCCGCGAAGAATATTGAAAGCGTCTAGGCTCTTCCCTGTTCGCGCTTTTGGATGAGCAGAATTGAATGTGCAAAAGGCTGCTGGGAAGCGGCATCTTAGAGATGCTTGGCCCAGCGGCCTCATATAATATGCCGGAATGATTCAAAACTCTTTACAAATTTTGATAATCGTTTTAAAATTTGCCCGTAATGAAAAGAGCCTGATAACAGCGAAACTGGAACGGAGGAACGGGCATGAATACCATAAGGGACAGGCGGTCTTTTCGCGCGGCGGCGGTGCTGCTGCTTCTTGCGGTCATGCTTCTTGCGGCGGGGGCGGCCACTGCGGCCTCCTATGAAAAAGTCTACGGCGAGACGACGGACCGCATTCGCGTCCGCGACAGCGCGTCTCTTTCCGCACCGGTCGTGGACAATCTTCGCGCTGACCGCTGTGTGTACATCCTAGCATCAAAAACGAGCGGCGGGTCGACCTTCGTCCAGGTGCAGTACCGTACCTTGGAAGGAAAGCTGGACAAGGGCTGGGCGGCTCTGAAGAGCGGCGGAACCGTTTATATAGAGGTCCTCTCCTCTTCGGAGGCGAAGGACCGGTTCGGCGTCAGCGGAGGAAAGATCCCGTCCGATCCCGCCGGAACCATGTCTGCATCGGAGCGCGCACAGCGCAGAACGGGAGAATTCGCCGACAAAGCGGATAAGGCGGAAGAGGACGCAAAACCCGAATCCGCGAAGGCGGCGGAAAGCGACGACGCCGTCCGCGAGGCGCAGGAAGGACTGAAAACCCTCGGCTATTACTGGGGGGAGATCACCGGGCATGCCGGCAGCAAAACCGTGGCCGCCATTGAGGCCTTCCAGAAGGATCAGGATATTAAGGTGACCGGACGGGCGGACAGCGCGACGCGCAGGGCGCTACGGGATGCTCTCAAGAAGGATTCCGGCAGCCAGACTGCTGCTGCGGCGGCGACACCGAAGCCCGCTTCTTCGTCATCCGCCTCATCCTCTTCGTCTTCCGCATCTTCCGGCGTGCTGAAACTGGATTCTAAGGGACGAAGCGTGAGCGAACTGCAGAAGAACCTGACTGCGCTCGGCTGTTATTACGGGGAGATTACCGGGCATTACGGAGAAAAAACAGCCCGCGCGGTCCGAAAATACCAGCAGGATCACAACCTGAAGGAGACGGGAGAGGCGGATCGCGCCCTCCGGCAGAGGATCGCGAGCGAAGCGAAGAAAGCATCGAAGCAGACGGCGGTAAAGGCGACTTCCGCGCCCTCATCTTCCTCCTCGCATTCCCGCCTGTACAACCTCGACTGGTTCCGGGCGAAGGAAAACGGCGTATTCTCGAAGATCGGCTTCTCTTCCGGCCGCACCGCGAAGCTGCAGGACCTGTCGACCCATAAGACGCTGGAGGTGCGCATCCAGTCCTCAGGGTATCACCTGGACGTGGAGCCGCTTACTGAGAAGGACACGAAGACCCTTTGTTCCATCTATGGCGCATCGACGCCGAAGGAAATCGATGCGGAACGGCGGCCTATGTTGCTGACCACCGCCTTTGGTTACCGGATCGTCTGCTCCTGCTACGGTACGCCGCACGGGACGAAAATGGTGACCGGCAACAATTATCCCGGGCAATTCTGCCTGCACTTTTTGAACTCTAAGACCTCCGGATCCGCGCGGGTGGACAACGGACATCAGGCGGCTATCCGCCGCGCCGTCGCCATGGTGGGAAAAGACCGGGTGCACAAGGTCACGACCCGGGAAGACCTTCCGTGACGGGACTGAATACGGATATAAAAAGCCGGCAGCTTAGAATGGCTGCCGGTTTTCTATGCCACTTGGGGTCACTCCATTAGGTAAGTATACCGGACCGTGAGGCGGGGCATGCTGTCGTAGAGGCCGAAGGCTTCGCCGTAGATCCGGTAACGGACGCCCAGCTGCCAGGTGGTCTTGGAGCTGTTTTCGAGGAGCACGAGCTTTTCGAAGGTCTCCGTGCCAATGTCCATGATCGCCATCTGGGGAGAGGTGCTGATGATTCGCTTGATGACGCCGGTGCCCACATAAATGGTACCGTTTTTCTTGCGCAGATCCATGTAGTTGATGAGGTCGCTATACTGGGAGTCGAGGTCCCAGGCCCGGCGGGTATAGACGTCTGCCGTCGGCATGAAATAGACCGTATGGGTGATGACGGAGTCCGCCCTTCCTTCATAGGAGGCGCGGATGACGACGTCGTTGTTGCCGAGGACGGGGAACAGGGGCTTGAAGGTGAATTCGCCCGTCTCGCTGTTGACCACTAGGTTCTCGTGGGGGGATTCGATGGTGACCGTTGCGCCGGGAAGGGTCGTCCCGGAAATCGTTGTCTGATGCAGTGGGTCGTCGTCCTCGTAGTTCCACTCCGTGATGACGGTCGGCACCAGTTCAAGGGGAATCTCCTGGGGCGCGCGGTAGAGCACGACCTCCATCTTGTTCTCCCGGTAAAACTTGCTCTTCACCGATATGGAGATCGTATTGTCCCCGACGGGAAGCACCTGCACGTTCTTGGAGACGTTGCCCGTTTCCCGGATGAGGGTCGAAACGTTGGTACCGTCGATGTACACGGTGGAACCGGCCAGCACGTTGAGCCGCACTTCGTAGATGGAAACGCCCACCTCCGCCCGGATGGTTCCGGGATTGAGCAGATATACGGGAGAAATCGGGACATCGATGGTGAAATGCTGTGGTTCGAGCGCGTACTGTTCTCCGTTCGCGGCATAGCGGATAAAGGGGTTGATCGTGATCTCCGCCGTATCGGTTTCATATACTTTGGCATAGGTCGAGGAGTCGGTGTCGTACCACATGTAATCGGGGATAGTGAGGGTCACGTTTCCGTCCGCGATGACGTAGGTGGAGGCGGTCTCCTGCAGGTAGACCGTGGCGTTTTCCCTGCCGCGGACGATGATGGTATGGGCGGGATGGCCGTCCTGCGTGACGGTGGCGAAGCATTCCACACTCGATTCGTTGTCCCTTCGCACCTGCTGGTCCTGCTGCTGGGCGAACCATCGCGCGCCCAGGATGCCGCCGAGGGTGAACAGGCCGGCGGCGGCGAAAAAGAGAAAGACAAACAGGACGCGCCGGAGGATGCGCTTCTTTTTCTTCTGGTTCCCGATTTCCCGTTCTGCGCTGTTCTTCCCGCCCCTGCGACTGGCCGGGCGGCCGATGAGGGCGTCCGCGTCTTCCGGGTTTACGCCGTCTTCCGGGTCGTATCCGTCCACGTATACGGGGACGTCCGTCCGGCGGTCGTCGAAGCGGAACTTTTCGACAGATTTGTTCTGGCGGCGGGGATGAACGGGGGCGGCATATACCGTGCCCGTGCTCTCTTCCTCTTCCCGCCGTTCTTCCTCCCGCGGGGCGGCAACCCTTCTGCTTCCCGCCCTTCGGGGCTCCTCCTCCCGGGGGCGGATCACTTCCGCTTCCTGCACGGAACGGCGGGCTTCCCCCAACTGGCGGCGGAGCGTCTCCATCCTGCGCTCGCCCTCGTCTCTCCGACGTGCGAGGGCTTCCAGTTCATCGGCCAGGCCTTCCGGGGTATAAGCCTCCGGATCATACGGTGCAGGTTCCGGCAGCGCGCCTTCCTTTTCGCCTTCCTCGTATTTCGTGATACGCAGCGAGGGCTTCTTTTCGTGCAGCGCGTCTTCCCAGTCTGCCTTTTCCGGCGCTTCCTCGGGAAGGGGCACGCCGCATTTTACGCAGTTCGGCAGGTAAGCGCGGTTCCAGGCGCCGCAGTTCGGGCACTTCATTGCAGGCAATTCCTCCGGTTGCAGTAGTGTCTTATGCTGATTGTATTCGGTTTGAAAGCGCAAGTCAACCGTCCGGGGAGACGAGGGCATGCAAAGCGCCGGAGAAGCGGACTTCTCCGGCGCGACAAGGGTTTGGTTTCAGAGAGGTTTTCGCGGATCACTGTGCGGCTTCACGGAGGAACGCGATCAGCTGTTCCGGCGTGATGCGGATCGTTTCCTGACCGGAAAGGGGCTCTGCCGCCTTCGCTGGGATGCGGGAAAGCGCGGCGGCGAAGTGCTGCACGGGCGCCTCCTCCTCTTGTATGGACCCATCGGGTTTATGGCGGAGGGAGCGTTCCGTCAGGGTGATGGAAAGCTTATTTCCGCCTCCGGCGGATACGCGCAGCAGCGTGTGGCTTTCCGCCGTCCGCAGCGGCATCCCGATGGGGCGGGAAATGATTGCATAGTCTAGGAGATAGTCGTCCTTTTCGTCGAAACCGCCGGTGACGCTGCGCTCCAGGGAATCCCTTCCAGTCTGACGGATTTTCAGGCTGCCGCCCGGTGCGAGTGAAGCGGTGAGCTGGCTCTTTCCGTCATGCACGGCCAAGCGCAGATCGTCTCCCATTCTTGTGAACTGCAGGGAAACGGTTCGGTTCTGTTTGGAAAGGTTTAGGGTCCCCGTCAGGGAAGCAAGCGGATTAAAACGGTCCCCGGAGCGGCTGCCGGAAAGGCTCCCGGAGACCCGCTGCCCCTGTTTGGTCAGAGCGTAATGCATGGAAAAGGCATTATGCCGCCGGAAGCCGGACAGATTGGCCTGAAGGGTGAGAGCCGGAACTTCCAGCGAGGCGGAGAAGTTTCCCGCTTCGTCGCGGTTCCAGCGGAAGGACGAAGTACGCCCGTTTGCACTGCAGCTTGCCTGGAAGCGGCTCGGCGCGAAGTCGTATTCGGCGACGACCGTTCCCCAGCCCGGGAAATGCACCCTTCCCGGACGGACGACGAGCTGGCCGCTGCCCGCGGGCTCTCCGTATTCGCGGACAGAGGTCGAGGTGAGCTGCACGTTCAGGAAGGATTCTCCGAAGCGGATGAGCTCCGCTTCCCCTCTCAGCAGGCCGGAGCGCAGGCTTCCTTCCGCCCGGAGTTCGCTGAGGCGCGCGGGCAGGGCGGCGTTCAGGGAGAAATCTCCCTTCCGGCTGTTGACGAGGAGATGCAGGGCTGCGGTTTCCGCGCCGGAGACCGAAACCGACCCGTCGAAGCGCAGGAGCCGGTCGCTGCTGCCCGAGAAAGCGAGGGTCACCGGCGTGCCGGAGGCTGAAAGCGTGATCGTGCCTTCCGCAAGGGCGCTGCCGATCCGGATATCCCCGTCCAGGGAGGCGTCCTTCGGCAGGGCGAGCAGCATCTCCCGCGCCTCCGGCCACGCGGCACGCACGGCTTCCGCGGTCAGTTCGTCCTGCCCAGCCGACCTTGCGTACATATTCAGCATATAAAGGATCGCGCCGAGGTACCGGTCCGATCCGACGGCAGCGTCTCCGAATTCCGCCAGGGCGGGCAGCAGCGTCTCCGCCGTGTAGGAAAGGCGGATGGCCAGCGCGTCCTCAGTCTGTTCCGTCCGGATGCCGGGCAGAAGGACCCGGGAGCCGAAGAGCCCCGCGATCTCGCCCCAGACCTGCAGGGACTCATTACCCTGCGAAGCCGGCCGCTTCGCGAAGTCCGCGTAGCGCAGTTCGTACACCGTGCCGTCTGCGGAGAACCACGCTGCCTCGTTCCCGATCTGCAGCGCGGCAGGTCCGCCGGGGAGATCGGCCCGCAGGGCAAGCACGCCGTCCTTCATGCCGAGCGTGCCGGAGAACGCGCCTCCCTTGCGCTGTTCGACCGTGAGCCGCATCGATTCTTTTTCCGGATCGAAGTTCTGGAAAAATGCCGAAACGGCTTTCCCGAAAGACACAAACGGTATTCCCTCTGCGGGCGCGGAGGAGCAGGATGCAAGCAGCGCGGCGAGGCAGAGGAAACAGCAGAGGATTCTTCTCATAGTAGTCTCCTTTATATCGTCGTTCAGCGTAAACAGGGGGGACAGCCGACGCCGGAAGGGGGGCAGGCTCCTGAT
>JAIKWN010000253.1 GCA_024684665.1 Clostridiales bacterium
GAGCAGCCGCAGCAGCGGGAAGATGAGGAAGAGCGCGTACAGCCCCAGGATGACGAGGGAGAGCAGCGCCCAGATGTCCAGCTGCTTTTTCTTCATCATGCGGCTCACGCTCCCGCCCTGTCGTTCTGGACGCCGGTCAGGATGTTCGCCTCGCCGTCTTCCGTGAGGACGTTGATCTTCTCCTGCTTGACGTCCAGGGAGACCTCCATGCCCTTGGGCAGGATGGAGTCGATCTGGCTCTCCTGGACGATCTCCGCCTTGACGCCCGCGGCGGTCGTGACGAAGTAATGGGTGTTGAGCCCCAGGAAGACGCTGTCGTCGATGCGGGCGCGGATGCCCTGCCCGGCGGGATCGAGCACGAACTCCTCCGGCCGCACGGAGACCTGGACCTTCTGGTCCTTCTGATGGGCGGGCAGGACGTTTTTCATGGGCACACTGTATCCGCCCTCGAAGATGAGCTGCGGCGTGCCGTTCTGCATCCGGAGCTCGCCCGGCAGGATGTTCGTCCTTCCGATGAAGGAGGCGACGAAGAGGTTCGCCGGCCGCTGGTACAGCGCCTTCGGGGTCCCGATCTGCTGGATGACGCCGAGGTTCATGACGGCGATGCGGTCCGAGACCGCCATGGCCTCCTCCTGGTCGTGGGTGACGTAGACCGTCGTGATGCCCACGGAATTCTGGATCTCCTTGATGACCGTGCGCATCTCGACGCGCAGCTTGGCGTCCAGGTTGGAGAGCGGCTCGTCCATGAGCAGCACGTCCGGCTGGATGACGATCGCACGGGCCAGTGCGACGCGCTGCTGCTGGCCGCCGGAGAGCTGCGCCGGCATGCGCTCTGCAAACTGGGAGATCTTCACCATCTCCAGCATCTCGTTCGCGCGCTTCCTGCGCTCATCTCGCGGGACCTTCCGCGTTTTAAGGCCGTATGCGACATTGTCACGAACGTTCATGTGCGGGAAGACCGCATAGTTCTGGAAGACCATGCCCATATTGCGGCGGTTGGTCGGGATGTTGTTGATGACCTGTCCGTCGACGCGGATTTCACCGCCCTCAATGGAATTGAAGCCGATGATCATACGCAGCAGCGTGGTCTTGCCGCAGCCGGAAGGCCCGAGCAGCGTGAAGAACTCGCCGGGGTTAATCGCAAGGGAGAGCCCGTTGATTACGGTATGATCCCCGTATTTCTTGATGACATTGTCGACTTCTATGGCAACGCCCATGCTGAAACCTTCTTTCTGAAACAGGGGTCTGCTGCGCAGACCCCTGTTGTGGTATTGAAACGGTGAATTACTCGGTCATCATTTCCACATGCTCAATGTACTTCGCGACGATCTCAGGCTTGTGTTCCGCGACGTAGCTCTCGGCATAGCCGGGCACGAGGGTGATGTCCTCGTTCGGGCGCATCTTGGAATTGGTGGGGATGCCGGCGCGCAGCGGACGGAGGTTCAGCTCCGCAGCAACCGCAGCCTGCACCTTCTCGGAGAGGACGTAGTCGACGAACTTCTTCGCGGCGTCCATATGCGGGGCGTTCTTCACGATCTGGACGCTCTGCGGGGAGAAGACGACGCCCTCCTTGGCGTAGACGACCTTGACGGGATACTCGCCGACCGCCTCGAGTTCTACGCAGGGATCCTCATAGCTGAGGCCGACCCAGTATTCGCCGGAGGCTACGCCGTTGTACACCTGGGAAGAGGAGGAAGCGGTCTTGCCGTCGAGGTTCGTGAGGAATCCGTCGATGAAGTCCCAAGCCTTGTCGGACATCGGGTCGCCTTCGCCCATGCCGTAGAGCATGCCGAGCAGGCTGATGAAGGCGGAGGAGGAGTTCGCCGGGTCGGCCGCGATGATGTGGCCCTTGAGCGCGGGATTCAGCAGGTCCGCATAGCCTTCGATCGTGACGCCGGCGGCTTCCAGCTTCTCGGTGTTGACGATCAGCACGTTCGGCTCCGCAAAGGCGCCGGAGAACGGGCTGGTTCCGTCGTTTTTGAAGTTCTCCATCATGGCGTCGTTCTCCGTGGAGACGTACGGCTCGAACATGTCGCGGTTCGCGGAAAGCATGGCCTCGCCGGCGGCCCAGTGGACGTCAACGGTCACATTTCCGCTCTCGACTTCAGCCTTGATGCGCTGGTTGACCTCGCCGGTGGAGCCGGTGACGATCTCGACTTCGATACCCGTTTCTTTCTGGAATTCGGGGATGACGATGTTGTTCAGCCGCTCGTTTCTCGCCGTATAGATGACGAGATCGGAGGCAAAGGCGGAGGCGCAGCCGAGCGTGAGCGAAAGCGCCAGGACGATACACAAGAGTTTCTTCATAATGGTGTCCTCCTTTTTGGTTAATTCGGACGGTTTACGATGCCGTCGTTGTTGAGAATAGTGTAACCATTCGACTGCAATTTGTCAAGAGTGGCTTATGCTTTCAGGGGGGCTCAAAGAATTCGTATCCCTGGCGCAGCTTCATCTGCTCCTTCCTGAAAGCTTGTCAAAACAGCCGCAGTATTTTATAATATACGGGTTTGGGAGTACATATCATCTGTGTTCGTAAGAAGAGGGCCAGCTTGCCGTTTGTTTTCCGGGAATTCGGATGGTGGAAGGATCAATGGAGGGAACAAGATGGCTTTATTTGACAGAACGCACCGGCTTAGGGAACCCCGATGGTTCTGTATCAGGAGTATATGCTTTACGCTTCTGATCGCCCTCATGATGACGGCCTTCGCTACGGCGGAGGACGCTTCGAGTCAGTACTTTTCCCTCGACCGGGAGGACAGGAACACCATGCCCGGGAACCTGCGTTTTCTGACGGAGGGGGAATATGAGCTGACGACTTCGTCCGGCTTCGGGCGCCACAGATCCGCCCCCGCTTATAACCCGAGCACGGAGGGCATGGATACCCTGAACATTTCGGGCAGCCAGCAGTATTCCGAGACGCAGTTTAAAAACCTCGCGGCGAAGATCGAGGAATTCGCTGAGCAGAAAGATATCGATACCGTCGTCATCGTGGATCTGCGCCAGGAGTTCCATGCGTATCTGACCGCCGGGGAGATAGAAGAGCCGTCTGAACAGGGAGCGGCAGAGGCAAGCTTTGCGAACGGCAGTGCAGTATCGCTGACAGACCGGCAGAACGCACCCAATAAGAACAAGGGGCTGGACAGCGGACCGGATCTTATCGTTGCGGAATTCAAGCGCTTCGCCAATCAACTTGCGGAGCGTATGGAGGTCCGTCTCGGCTGGGGAGGCAGAATCCCCCCCAGCGGCGGATCGCCCGGCAGCGCACCGCCCAGCGGCGGATTCCCCGGCGGCGGATCGCCCGGCAGCGGGGGAAGCTGGCCTGACGCGGGAACGACGCAGGCTGTCGCCTTCAAGCTTGCGGATTTCCGTACGGAACGCCAGCTGGCGAACAATGCCGGATTTACCTATCTTCGCATAGCGGCGACGGACCGCCTCTGGCCGCAGCCCGTCTGCATTGACGAATTCATCGCTTTCGCGAAAGATCTGGATATGGGAAAATCCTGGCTGCATTTCCATTGCCTGGCTGGGTATGGCCGTACAGCCACCTTTATGGCGATCTACGACATGATGAAGAATCCGGGTGTGGGGCTCAGTGACATCGTCTACAGGCAGTCCATGACTGGAGGAGAAAACCTTCTGAACAGCACTTCGCCTCTTGACGGGGGAAAGAGCAAGGCCGAGATGGTACGCCTTATCTACCAGTACATTCAGGAGAACCGTGACACGAATTACGCTACGCCCTGGAGCGAATGGCTGGCCGGGTACAATGCTGAGGAAGAGAACTTTAAAATGACCCTGCGCCTTTTCCCGGGGGACCGCGTTGCGATCCCGGGTGCGGCAAAAGTATCCAGCTCCAACGCTACCGCAGTTTCCGTGGAGGATGGTGTGCTGACCGCGAACCGGGAAGGGGACAGCAACGTATACGTGATGGAGGACGGTGTAATCGTCGAAGCGTACCATGTCGAAGTCCTGCGGAGCAATCTGAGGGTCGTCCTTCCCGACAGCCTGAATAATATCGGTGGATACGCTTTTTCCGGGGATTCCCATATCCTGGCGGTGAAGATCGGCAGATCCGTTCAGAAGGTTGGGGACGGCGCTTTTTCCGGAACGGGTGATCTCGCGATCACCGTGGAATCGGATGGTACGGAGTTTGACGTAAGCGCCTTTGACGATAAGGACAAGCCGGTCTTCCTTTGCAAGGAAGGCAGCAAGGCAGCGAAATTCGCGACCGAAGCAGGGTATCCCTGTTTCTATCTTGTGGACAAATAAGGAGAGGTTATGCAGCAGGATCGGGGCGGAATCATCGTCCGTACAAGTCTGATCGGTATAGGGGCTAACGTACTTCTTGCCGCCTTCAAGGCAGCGGTGGGGCTTCTGTCCCATTCCATCGCAGTAGTCATGGACGCTGTCAACAATCTGAGCGACGCCATGTCCTCCCTTATTACCATCGTCGGGACAAAGCTTTCACAGAAGGAGCCGGACAGAAAACATCCTCTGGGATACGGAAGGATCGAGTACATCTCGGCGACGATCATCTCCGTTCTTGTGCTCTACGCCGGCATCACTTCCTTCACGGAATCGGTGAAGAGCATCTTGCACCCCGAAACGCCGGCGTATACGCCCGTTTCCCTTCTCATCATCGCTGCCGCGGTGGGGGTGAAGATCGTCCTTGGAACATATGTCCGGAAGACCGGCGAACGGGTGGATTCGGACGCTCTCGTCGCCTCCGGCAAGGACGCGCTCTTCGACTCCGTGATTTCGGCTTCCACGCTGGTCGCCGCTGTGATTTTCCTGCTCACCGGGGTGAGTCTGGAGGCCTGGCTGGGTGCGGTCATTTCCGCAGTCATCGTCAAGTCCGGCTTTGAAATGCTGCGGGACACCATCTCCGAAATCCTGGGGGAGCGGGTGGATGCGGACCTGGCCATCGCTATGAAGAAGACCATCGCCGCTTTCCCGGAGGTTGGCGGCGCGTATGACCTTGTCGTGCACAATTACGGGCCGGAGCAGCTTCTTGGCTCCGTTCACATCGAACTTCCGGACACCATGACGGTGGAGGAAGCGGCGCGGCTGGAGCGGCGCATCACGGAAAAGGTTTTCAAGGAGCACGGTGTTACCATGACGGGCGTCTCCGTATATGCCACCAATACGAAGAACGATGAAGCGGCCGCCATGCGGGACGAGATCCGGGCTATGCTCTCGGAAACCCCGGAAGTGCTTGGAATGCACGGTTTCTATGTGGATAAGGAAAACGGAACAGCGCAGATGGACGTCGTGCTTTCCTTCGATACGAAGAACCGGCGTGAACTCTGCAGGAAGATTGAAGAAAACCTCGAACAGCGTTATCCTGGATACGTTTTCCAGATTACCCCGGACGTAGACATTTCGGACTGAGAACGACTGAATAAGGACTCGGAAAAGGAGAAGGGGAGAGGACGATGGAAGCGGATTGTAAGGCTTACCGGGATTATGTGAAAATCCTGGAGGAAGAACTGCTGCCTGCCATGGGCTGTACGGAACCCATTGCGGTGGCATACTGCGCAGCGGTGGCCCGCGAAACGCTTGGCGCGCCTGTGGAGTCGGTCACGGTATACGCCAGCGGCAACATCATCAAAAACGTGAAGAGTGTCGTGGTGCCGAATACGGGCGGGATGCGGGGGCTGGCCGCCGCAGCCGTGGCAGGCATTGTTGCTGGAAACGCTTCGCTGGAACTTCAGGTGATCTCAAAAGTTTCAGAGGCGCAGAAAGCTGAGATCGCCGCCTTCCTCGCGCGGACGCCTGTGGAAATCAAACTTGCAGATTCCGGTCTCGTTTTCGATCTGCTGGTGGTGCTCTCTGGCGGTGGACATACCTGCCGTGTCCGCATAGCGAACTACCACACAAATATCGTTCTGGTCGAGCGGGACGGGGTGGTTCTGAAATCCCAGGAGGTGCGGGGCGAGGAGGAAAACGACCTGACGGACCGCTCCTTCATGACCGCAGAATCCATATACGAGTTCGCGGAGAGCGTGCGCATTCCCGATGTGCTTCCCGTCCTTAGGCGCCAGGTGGAATACAACATGGCCATCGCGGAGGAGGGCATCCGGGGAAATTACGGCGCGAATATCGGCTCCGTTCTGCTCAAATCCTATGAAGATCTCTTGTGCCTGAAGGACGAGAACAGCGTGCTTCTCAAATGCCGGGCTTATGCTGCAGCGGGGAGCGACGCCCGCATGAGCGGCTGCGAGCTCCCGGTGATCATCAATTCCGGAAGCGGCAACCAGGGAATCACGGCTTCCGTGCCCGTTGTCATTTATACACGGGAATTCGGCTTGCCGGAGGAAAAGATGTATCGGGCTCTTGCTCTGTCCAACCTCCTGGCAATATATCAAAAAACGCCGATCGGCAGGCTCTCAGCTTACTGCGGCGTTATAAACGCAGGGACGGCGGCGGCTTGCGGCATCGCCTACCTGAAGGGAGCGGACTTCCGCATTATCGCTCATACTCTCGTTAATTCCCTGGCCATTTCCTCCGGCGTCATTTGTGACGGGGCAAAGGCGTCCTGTGCCGCGAAGATCGCCCTGGCTATTGACAACGCACTGCTGGGATACCGGATGTTCGAAAACGGGATGCAGTTCTATGGCGGGGACGGAATCGTTAAAAAGGGCGTGGACAAAACGGTCTCCGGCGTCGGCCAGCTGGGCCGTGAGGGTATGCGGGAGACTGACCGGGAGATCCTCCGGATCATGCTTTCGGATTAAGAATGCGGAGAGAACCGGATGAAAAAAGTAGGGATTCTGTTTCTTTTACTGTGCCTGGTGTTCGGCACGGCTTTAGCGGATGGCCTTACCGTCCGCTTTTTTTCAATTGACCGCAACGATGGTATCTTGCTGGAGTGTGACGGGGAGACGGCCTTTCTGGACTCGGGTACGCACGACTACGGCCTGAAGGCGGTCAGTCAAATGCGGGAGTCTGGTGTAGAAAAGCTTACGTATTATGTCGGTACCCATGCCCACAAGGACCATGTGGGCGGCGGCTCCGCGATCCTCGCGGCGATGCACCCGTCGGAAGTGCTCCAGCCCCACGACGGTGTGCGGCGGCGGATCCTTTCCTGCGCGCAGACAAAGGAAGAGCGGGAAGCGGCGGAAGCTGCTGCCTATCGTACGGTCTATCCGGGTGAAGAGATCCCGCTGGGTGGAGCGACGATGACGGTTTTGGGTCCGCTGCGACTTCGGGAGCCGAACAAAATCTCTGACATGGAGAACAACAATTCCCTCGTCCTGCGGGTCGTTTACGGGAGGAGAACGTTTCTCCTGACGGCGGACGCCATGCCGGAAGAGATTTCCGAAATCGCTGCGGTATCTGGGGAACTGTTTGCCTGCGACGTGTTGAAGAGCCCACATCACAACGGCGAAACAGGGGACGAGCTGTTGAAGCTTGCTTCCCCACGGTATGTCGTATTCTCCACTTCAGACAAGGCGATGCCGACAAAGGTCGCGCTATCCTCCGTAACGGCGGCGGATGCGGTACCTCTCATCACCGCGGAAAAGCAATGCGGTACGGTAACCGTCTGGACGGACGGGGAAACCCTGACCGTTTCGGTGGAAAACGAGCCGGAAAAGATCGCCTTTCAGAAGAAGGAACTTTCACTCTCTGCCGGGAAGAAGAAAAAGCTGGCTGCGGAAACGAAACCGGCAGGGTACAAGGCGATCCACTATGTGAGCGACAATCCGGAAATTGCAGAAATCGATGGACAAGGGGCCGTGCATGGGAGGATGCCCGGAGAAACGGTTGTGCGTGCGGTACTTCCGGGCGGGAGATCCGCGGAATGCCATGTGACGGTGATGCCGGTTTCCCTTTCTCTCAATGTAGGGGAGATAACGCTGAACCCGGGCGGGACCCGGCAGCTTCGCCTGAAAGTCCAGCCTTCGGATCTTAAAACAAAAGTTCGATGGGAGAGCGACAATCCCGCGGTCGCGAAGGTGGGAAGCACGGGTGTGATCAGCGCTGTTACCCCGGGCACCGCGACCATCCGGGTCAAGGCCCCTGGCGGGGCGGAGGCAACATGCCTCGTAAGGGTGAAATAAGGGAGGTTTCTTCATGAAGCGGCTCCTGCTGTTCCTGCTGTTTTTCGCGATGCTCCTTTCCCATGCCGGGGCGGAGCGGCTTTTTATCCTTTCCGATCTGCATTTTAAGGCGGACAGCGAAACGCAGGAGCTGCGGGAGGCGGTATGCGCAAAGCTTCTTCCGGAGGATACGCTGCTTGTTCTGGGGGATATGGCAAACAGCGGGAGGGAGGCGGAACACGCGCGGGT
This sequence comes from Clostridiales bacterium, assembly GCA_024684665.1. The sequence goes on from JAIKWN010000253.1 coordinate 8,292, forward strand.
GTATTCCTTCCTTTGCGAGATTCGGGAAACCGTCGGCTGTCCCGTTTATGTCCTGCCTGGGAATCATGATCTTTCCGGCGGCGTTTCTCCGGAGGGATTCGCGGAGCTGTACGCTTCCTTTGGATACATGGGGGCGGACTGGCGGGAGGGGGGAAGCTATGCCCGCATCCTTCCCTCCGGGCTGCTGCTTGTAATGCTGGATACGAACGGATACGATCCCGTACGCAAGGACGTTCAACATGGTGCGGTATCTGAAAGCCAGCTCGCTTGGCTGAAGGAATTGCTTTCCACGCGCCCGGCGGGCATGGAGACGATCGTCTGTGGGCATTACCCGATTCTCCCGGCGGAATCTGGAGGGAGCGACGAAACAGCAAACGCAGAGGCGCTCGGTAGACTTTTGAGAGATGCAGGGGTTCGGGTATACCTTTGCGGGCATCGGCATTCCAACTTTACTTTGGAAGAGGATGGCCTCCGACAGATAGGCGTGGGTGTACCCTTTGCCTGGCCTGCCTGTGGTGGGAGCCTCATGTGGATGAAAGATCGTTTTATCTATGAAATGGTTCCGCTTTATGCGGAGGGCAGTGAAACCATGAAGAATATGCGGCAGGAACAGCTTGCACTTGCCCGGCGCATGGCGGAGGGAAGCCTGCAGGGCACGACGTACGAAGGAGACGGTGCGGCAATTGACTGGTTTGTGACGGTATTTCTCTCCTCAATGGAGGGAACGCTTGAAGTAAAGCAGGGGGATCTGCTGGCGCATGAAGGCTATAACAAATGGCAGTTGGCGGAGGTGCGCTCCATGGCAAAGCCGTGGATCCTGTCCCTCGTGGAACATCCTCCCGAAGATGTGAAGCACATTGAAATTGAATCTGTAAGGCGTTAATTTATGGACATGATCAATGCTGTCGCATATTCTGAGTTAATCACGCTGCTGCAGGAGATCTCA
>JAIKWN010000037.1 GCA_024684665.1 Clostridiales bacterium
AGCGCATCGGGCTCTATGAGTACCGGGATGTCAAGGCTTCGAACCTCTCCTACGGCATGCAGCGCAAGGTGGAAATCGCGCGCGCCATGGCGCTGGGGCACAAGATCCTGCTCCTGGATGAGCCGGCGGCGGGCATGAACCCGCCCGAGACGCGGGAGCTCATGTCCTTCATCAAGCAGCTGAACGCCGAGGGGCTGACCATCGCGGTCATCGAGCACGATATGAAATTCATCATGAATTCCTGCAACCGCATCCTCGTGCTGAACTTCGGGCGGAAGATCTTCGAGGGGACGCCGGATGAGGTGAAAGTCAATCCGGAAGTGCAGACCGCCTATTTCGGCAAGGGCCTGGTGGCCGGGGAGGCACTCCAATGAGTGATACGAGACAGGCAAACGTAAAACGGCATCTGCTGGACATCCAGCATCTTACGGTCTATTACGGCTACGTGCAGGCGCTAGAGGATATCAGCATCCATGTGGACGAGGGCGAGATTGTCACCCTGATCGGTGCGAATGGCGCAGGAAAGACGACGACTCTCATGTCCGTTTCCGGCCTCACGGAAAAGGCGGAGGGGCACATCTTTATCGACGGGCAGGATGTGACCCGCGCTGCGCCGGACCGTGTCGTGCGACTTGGTGTTAGTCATGTTCCGGAGGGGCGGAAGATTTTCCCGCAGCTTACGGTCTACGAAAACCTGATCGCGGGTACCTTCGGCAAGAAGGGTATCACGAAGGGGGAAATCGCGAATCTGATCGAACGGAACTACGACCTCTTCCCACGCCTGAAAGAGCGTGCGGGACAAGCAGGCGGAAGCCTCTCTGGCGGCGAGCAGCAGATGCTGGCCATCGCGCGCGGGCTTATGATGGATCCTCGGCTCATTATGCTGGACGAGCCAAGTCTGGGTCTCGCGCCGATCGTAGTCGAAGAGATCTTCGAGTTGATCGAAACCATCCGGAAGCAGGGAAAGACGGTTCTACTCATCGAGCAGAACGCCTCTGCGGCGCTCGCCGTGGCTGACCGGGGCTACGTCCTTGAAACTGGCCGTGTAACATTGACCGGGACGGGAAAGGAGTTGCTCGCGAATCCGGAAGTGCGGAAGGCGTATCTGGGCATGTAAGCCAGGTTCGCCCAGTTCTCCTTGCATGGAAAACAATTGGAAGGAGGACGATGTGCGGAGTGTCTGGTATGCAACTCGACGAGTTTAGAAATTACACTTGCTGAAAAGAAAAAGTATATTCCAAGTCACACGCTAGAAAGGAACTCGAAGTTATGATCTGAATTTCGTCATCCATATGGGTCCCCTAAAAAGCTGCTTGGAAGAATGCTGGAATTAACGGCTGGTAAATAACACATAATAAAGAGTGTCAAAAGAAAAACCTCCCAGATAGGGAGGCAGAATGATGGAGCGTTATTTTACCAGTCTTCATCCTCTTCTTCATCTTCATCTTCATCCTCAGGGTTATAGCCGGAAAGCGGGCTGACGTAGTCAGTATTTGGCTTTTCTCCTGCAGAAACGAAATGAATCAAAACAGATTTGTCTTCTAAGCCGGCACCGATGTTGATCATCAGCCCGTATTCGTTCATCTTGGGTACAGGCCGAAGTGGGGTACCGTAAAAAATATCTGTTCTCACATGCCAGTTCTCATCATGGTATTGATAACCTTTGGAATAGTACCAATCATAGAGTTTCTCAGCGTACCCTTTTGTCCATTTCCAATAGCTTCCGTCCTTCGCTGACCAAATACTGGGATAGGGAAAACAAACAGAAATATTCTTCGATGTTGTGATTTTGTTTCGCCTTCCATCAGTAAGCCAAATCCGCCAGACTTTCGAGTATGTTCCATAACGAGTATAGCTGTAGGCTAAATAAATATGTGGTTCCTCAGCATGGGGAATGTCCGGGAAAATTGCATAGGGAGCAAATCTCCGACCACAATTTGGGATGACATCTTTATAACCAACAACACGAATGTAACCGCGTGTGGATTCTTGACCAAAGGAAAAAGCCGGGACCAGCAGTATAAAGAGAAGCATAGTGATAAAGAAAACACGGAAGGCTCTCTTGAAATGCATCTTGTTCCCCCCTGATCATTTGTAGTGAATCTATGTTAGCATGAAATTGTTACGATTAGATTGCGCTACAAATAGTATTTATTGAAATACGATTACACAATATTTGGTATTTAGAGAATAAAGCCTATTTAGTTAGTAAGAAATCACTTTTTTGTTTCATAGTGTTTGTAAACCAGAAAATGTAAGTGATGAGGATCGACTGGACGAACTGAGATGCATGAAAGGAGAATCTATGGACTTGCATCTAGCCGGAAAAACCGCTGTCGTTACAGGTGGGAGCCTCGGTATCGGGCTGGCTATCGCGCGTGCATTTCTGGTAGAGGGCGCGAAGGTTGCGATCTGCGCGCGGCGGGAGGAAGAACTGCACGCGGCAGAACGTGGGCTGTCAGATTACGGTATAGTTCTTCCCATTCGAGCCGATATGACGAGCGAACCGGAGGTCTATGCCTTTGCGGACGCCGTGGTTGCGCATTTCGGAAGAATCGACTGCTGGGTCAACAATGTGGGCGCCACTGTACCGCGGCAGGGCGAAGGCTTTACAGTGGAGGAGATTCGCCGGACGACCGCAGTCTGCTTTGATACCGCTGTCCTGGGCTGCCAGGCTGCATACCGGCATATGAAGGGACGCGGCGGCGCAATCGTGAACATCTCCTCGCTCGCTGCTCGCTGCGGCACGGCGGGAAGGAGCACGCTCTATGGCCCGCTTAAGGCCGCGGTGCGGCAGCTTTCCGTGATGTTCGCTGCGGAATACGCGGCGGATGGCGTTCGCGTGAACTGCGTGCTGCCTGGCTTCACAGCGACACCTGCAGTGCGGCGGAACATCTCGCCGGAAGAGTTGGAGCGCAACGCCCGTGGGACGCTGCTGCGCCGGGTTGCGGAGCCGGATGAAATCGCGAAACCTGTTGTCTTCCTCTGCTCCGATGCGGCTAGTTACGTCACGGCGGCTTCTTTGGAAGTCTCCGGTGGGAGAAGTGTCGTGTTGAATCCAGAATACGCCTACGAAAGGGCGGGACAGGCGTAAAGAACCGGTTTTCCCCTTGCCAACCGCCAGAAAAGAGGGTATCATAAAAGCAAATCCGCCGGATTGCCGGCACTATATAAGAACTGTATATTAGAAAGGAAGGATTTCCCATGAGAAAGATCATCAACAAGCCGGAGAATTTCGTGGACGAGACGATGGATGGCATCATCGCCGCGTATGGTGACCGCGTGAAGCTTCTGAACGGCGACCGTCGGATCCTACTCTCTGGTTATCCGACCCGCGAGGGCAAAGTCGGCATCGTGACGGCGGGTGGCAGTGGACATCTGCCGGTGTTCCTGGGCTATGTTGGGCAGGGCCTGCTAGACGGATGTGCGGTCGGCAATGTGTTCGCGAGCCCCGCTGCCTCCAAGATGGCTGACATGATCCGCGCGTGCGACCGCGGCAACGGCGTTCTCTGCCTATACGGCAACTATAACGGCGATATCTTGAACTTCAACATGGCCTGCGAAGAGGTTGATCTCGAGGACGACATCAAGACGGAAACCGTTCTAGTGGCGGACGATGTCGCTTCTGCGCCGAAAGATCGGGCGGACAAGCGCCGCGGTGTGGCAGGCATGGTGTATGCCTTCAAGGTTGCTGGTGCGGCGGCGGACGAGGGGCTCTCTCTCGATGAAGTCGCGGCAAAGGCGAAGAAAGCGCTTGCACATACCCGTACGATGGGCGTCGCGCTCTCTCCCTGCATTGTACCGGAAGTCGGTCGCCCGACTTTCTCCATTGCGGATGACGAGATCGAGATCGGTATGGGTATCCACGGCGAGGCTGGCATCGAGGTCCGCAAGATGATGACGGCGGACGACGTGGCGGATCTGATCGTGGCGAAGATCCTCGAGGATATGCCAATTGCGGAGGGAACTCGCGTATCCGTCATGGTGAACGGCCTTGGCGCGACACCGAAAGAAGAGCTTCTGATTGTCTATCGCCGCGTGTACGAGATCCTCTCCGGCAAGGGTATTACCTGTGTGCTCCCGCACATCGGTGAATATGCGACCTCCATGGAGATGGCTGGCCTGTCTGTAACCATCATGGCGCTTGACGAGGAACTCGAAGCGTATCTGCGCGCGCCGGCGCAGTCTCCGTTCTATACAAATGCGAATCTGCTGTAAGTCTCTTTGTCACCTGCAATGACATCTTTCCTGATAAGAGAGACAAGAGAACTTCAAGGAGGAATGTCCTATGATAAACGCGACCAATCTTCGCGCTGCATTCCGTGCGATTGCTGCGACGATGGCGGATAAGCGTGAGTACCTGATCGAGCTGGATCAGCGTAATGGCGATGGCGACCTTGGCATCTCCATGTCAGACGGTTATGCAGCGGCCAGCAAAGCGATGGACGCTTCGCCGGAAACGGATCTCGGCAAGATGCTGATCGCGGGTTATAAGGCCTTTAACGAAGCCGCACCATCTTCCCTCGGAACGATTACATCGCTGTGCCTGATGGGCATGGCGAAGACGCTTAAGGGACACGTGGAAGCAGATATGGCGCTCCTTGGCGATGCGTTGCACGCAGGGCTGCAGAACGTTATGACAAAAGCTGGTTCCAAGCCGGGCGAGAAGACGATCCTGGACGCGGTTGTTCCCGCTGCGGATGCGATCAGCGCGCACGCGGCGGAGGGGGACAAGGCAGCACTTGCAGCCGCTGCGAAGGCAGCCGCTGACGGTTCAGATGCTACGGCGAACATGGTGGCAGTGCACGGCCGTGCTGCGTACTATGGCGACAAGTCTATAGGCCTCGTGGATGGCGGTTCCGTAGTCGGACGGTTGATTTTCGAAACCTTGGCAGTGCTGCCCGAATAAGAATTCTTGAAAACTGAAAACGAGCCTCCGCTTCCAGGCGGAGGCGTTTTGCTGCCAAATAAGGACACGCCCGGCATAGTGGATTTGAAAAACAGACAGGACACGCCCGGAAGTGTGGATTAACGGCGAAGGAATAAGAATGAAAAAACTAACAATATAAGGATTTTTGATACATGCGAATATTATGGGAATAAGATAAGCAAAAAAAGTATTAAAAAAATGAAAAAAGGGCTTGCAAAAAAAAAGAATTAAAGATATAATGTCGCGGATGTCTGCAAAAGGGATGAAATGACAGATTGCCCGCAGGCCAGCGGGGGAACTGTCACGGACTATGTCCGCCAATCGGACGACGGCTCAAGATCCGTCTGCAAGGCATAAGCCAGCAAGTCGTACTTGAGTACGAACAAGGAGGAAAAGAAATGGCCAGCAAGAAAATCCGCATTAAGCTCTGGGCGTACGAGCACAGCCTCGTGGATCAGGCTGCCGCGCGCATTGTGGATACCGCCCGCCGTACCGGCAGCAAGGTTTCCGGCCCGATCCCGCTTCCGACCGAGAAGGAAGTTGTGACGATCCTGCGTGCGCCTCACAAGTACAAGGACAGCCGCGAGCAGTTCGAGCAGCGCACCCATAAGCGCCTCATCGACGTTCAGAATCCCACTCGCGCCACCTTCGACGCGATGGAAAAGCTCGACCTCCCCGCGGGTGTGGAGATCGAAATCAAACTGTGATCAGGAGGAATGACAGATGAAAAAGGGTATCGTCGGCAAGAAGATCGGCATGACGCAGATCTTTACGGAAGACGGCCGCCTGATCCCGGTTACCGTCATTCAGGCAGGTCCCTGCCCGGTCGTCCAGAAAAAGACGGTCGAAAACGACGGCTACGAGGCGATTCAGGTCGGCTTTGACGCCTACGCGGAAAACCGCGCGGA
>JAIKWN010000105.1 GCA_024684665.1 Clostridiales bacterium
AAAGCGTTCCTGCTTGCCGTCGGGACTTTCAGGTCCTGGTCTTCGCTCTCGGTCGTGCTCGTCGTATACTGCATCACCTTCCTGCAGCGCATTCTGGAGGCGCGGGGAATGCTCCGAGGCGCGCAGACGGATCTGGATGCTCTCTTTCATAACCGTCGGATCAACGCCTCAGGCGCGCCGGTTTTCATCGGCCTGCTGCCCAGCGCTGCGGCCATGATCCTCTGTGCGGACATCGTGCGGGACGCGACGGAAGAAAGCCTTACGCCGGAAGAACAGGCGTTCACGGCCAGCTGGTTCCGGCATATTCCGGAGAGCATCCTTCCCACCTACACTGGTGTTATTCTGATGCTGAGTCTGACCGGCATTCCCGCCGGGCCTTTCATGCTGGCGATGATCCCGCCCGTCGTAATGCTCGCTCTGCTCGGTTTTTTCTTCACGCTGCGCAAGGTTCCCCGGAGCACGGGCACTGTGACATCCAATGGAAAAGGGCATGGAATCGGTCTGCTGCTGCATCTGTGGCCGCTTCTGCTCATTCTCGCGCTGATCCTCATCTTTGGGATGGATACCTGCCTGGCCGTGCTTGTCTCAATCCTTGCGTCTGCGTTGATCCTGCGTCTTTCGCCGGAAGAGCTCCGTCCCATGTTCAGAAGCGCGTTGGAGCCCCGGATTCTGCTGTCCACTTGGCTGGTTCTCGTCCTCAAAGAGTTTATCGCGGAAACCGGCGTTCTTGAAGCGCTTCCCGCAGCAATGGGGGTACTGCCCCTGCCCGCCTGGCTCATCTTCGCGATCCTTTTCTTCGCCGCAACTCTGGTCGGCGGAACCACAAGCGCTATCGCCCTCGGAACGCCACTCGCATGCGCCGTGCTCCCTTCCGGGATTCCGCTCGCCGTCTTCCTGATGGGCATCACCCATGCCGCTTGTCAGGTCGCACCCGTGCATGTCTGTCTGACGGTAGCCGCAGAATGCTTCCGAGTCTCCCTTGGCGCGCTGATCCGCAAAACCATCCCCGCCGCCCTCGCCTTCTGCGCTTTCATGGCGTTATATTACCATCTTCTCATGGCGATCCTTTCCTGACCGCCGTCAAAAGAAAGGAGCTTGCATGATCATTCGTCCCCTTATTTCTGAAGACTACAGCGCCGTCATCACGCTTTGGAAAGAAACGCCCGAAATGGAACTGAACAGTATGGATGATTCCCGGGAGGGATTCTGCCGCTTTGTTTCCCGCAATCCGGAAACCTGCCTGGGCGCCTTCTCGGAGGAAGGCGCACTTTTGGGGCTTGTTCTGGCTTCGGACGACGGACGGCGCGGATACCTTTATCATGTCACGGTAGCAAAAAGCACCCGTGGTAAGGGGATTGGCCGCGCGCTTGTCCAAAGGGTGCTAGACCTCTTCACCGCCCGCGGACTAGCCAAGGCGGGACTTCTCGTCTTTGCGGACAACGAAAAAGGCATTTCCTTCTGGGAACACATGGGCTTTGTCACCCGACGCGATCTCCATTATGAAAGCCGCGTGCTGCAAAGCCTCACGCGGCTGTAATCCGTTTTTCCCGGTCATGCAGGGCTGCAGCCCTGTTTTTTTATGCCTCGACGACAGCTTTGCAGATCGCCTCACCCATGGAAGAAGTCGTACCCGTTCCGCCGAGATCTGGCGTCAGGCAGATGCGTTCCCGCAGAACGCGCATTTCCGCCTCACGGATCTCCTTCGCAGCGGCGATCCCTTCCACATCTTTTTTCTTCTCCGCAAGCCAGGACAGCATCATACGCGCGGATTCGACCATTGCGTATGGGTTCGCGATGTTTTTCCCCGCGATATCCGGTGCGGAACCGTGCGTCGCCTGTGCCATACAGTAGTCCGGGCCGATGCACAGGCCGGGCGCCATCCCGAGGCCCCCTACGAGACCTGCGGTCTCGTCTGAAAGAATATCGCCGAACATGTTCGTCGTCACGACCACATCGTACTGTGACGGGTTCATCAAGACGCGCATCGCGAATGTATCCACGATGCAGGATTCCAGTTCGATATCCGGATAGTCCTTCGCGACCTCACGGCAGGCCTCCAGAAACAATCCGCAGCCCAGCTTGAACACCGTGTTCTTGTGCACAGCGGTCACTTTCCTTTTTCCGTTCCGTTGACGTGCAAGCTCGAACGCGGTACGAGCCGCCATGGAAGAATTGCGCCGCGTGATCACCCGGAGAGACAGCGCCATGTCGGGATCTGGCATGCAGTCGCTGGTTCCCCTGAACATATTCCGGTCCGGCTGAAACCCTTCGTTGTTCTCCCGCACGATGACCAGATCCGTTTCTGGAGCGATACACGGAACGCCCGGCCAGGCCTTCGCAGGCCTCACATTGCTCACGAGGTCGTATTTTCTGCGCAGAATGGGGTGCGGGTTGATGCAGTTCGGATCTTTCGGATAGGCCATATGCCCGATGGGCCCCAGAATCCAGCCGTCCAGCGTATACAGCGTCTCCAGAACCTTCGGAAGCAGTGAATTGCCATGCTCAAGATAAGATTTATACCCAATAGGCAGGTGAACCCACTCCACATCCATACTGGGATGCTTTGCGACCGCCGCGCGCAGCACTTTCTCCGCCACAGGGACGATCTCATGCCCGATGTCGTCTCCGTTCAGTACGCCAATCCGGTATTTGCTCATGACAACGCTCCTCCTATCTGATTCAAAGGTTCATCGTCCAAACAGAACGAAGTTCGAATTGTCCGGCCAAACCTGAACAGTCTGCTCGATCACTTCATAGGGTTCGGCACCATCGTTCCACGTCTGGCAAAAAAGATCTACACTGTTATAAACATAGCCGTAAGCCTCAGCCAATGTCAGGAGACCATCCCCGTCCTTGTCGCCAGGCATAGCTTCCGGATGATACATATTCTTTACCATCGTTTCCGGGAAGCTCGTATACCATTCCGCCATACGACCTGTTTCTCCAGCTGCGCATTCCAGCGTGCCTGTAAATAATCCAAAGTAGTCTCCGTCACCGTAAGTGTAACGAAGGGTATTGGAAAGCTGTGTCCCATTGCAGGCTACGAGGACAGCGTATTCTCCTCCATCGTTCTCAAATGCGTTTCCAGAACGAGAAGATATGCCGCTTGTAAAGGCGGACAGGAAGCTTTCGACGAATTGCTCCGCGCTTTCTCCCTCTCCCCGACCGATCATGCCTCCGCTGTTGCAGGCATCAATTAGAACGATTTTCTGCCCGGGGATGTCATCCAGCAGCACTCGCAGCTCTCCAGGTTCCACTATGTCGTCAAAAACCAGCTTTCCGCCGGAATTGCCGTGACCGGAGTAATAGAATAACGTCGTACTCTTCTCCGATGCGCTCTCCGCAAGCCGTTTCAGTTCTGCCTGAGCATCTGCCCAGCTTTTATTCACCTGCTGGGTCACAGGTTTGTATTCCGTCAATTTCAGCACACCAAGAAGATCCGCCATGGTTTCTGCGTCCTTATCACAGCCCAGCAATTCGCCATCCGGGTCTCCAGGATACGTCTGGCCTACCAGCAGCGCCTGAAAACCCTTAAAATAACCGCCTTGTTCCTTAAAGGAGGCAATGGCGTCGTTTGCCGCGTAAAAGGCAACCCCTTCAGGAAAGGCCGCCGCGCCGACTGCCGCGCTTCCATGGTTATTCACAACGACCCGCTTAAGATTTATACAGCCTGAAAAAGCGCCTTCTCCAATGGCTGTAACGTCCTTCCCAAGTACAACCTCCGTGATGGATTCATCTCCAGCGAAAGCGTTGGAGCTTATCTCCGTCAGGTTCTCCGGCAAAAACAGGAGTTCCGCCCGAGCAATCACACAAAGAGGCACAAACAGACAGAATACCATGATTATCCGGATTGCTTTCATATAGTCCCTCCCTGATCTGCCAGCCGGCAGAATTCATCGATCTCCCGCCGCACGACGGAAAGGCTTTCCCGCCAGAAAGAAGTGTCGCGTACATCAATGCCCACCGATTTCGCCACATCCGCCACGGCAGCGCTCCCGCAAAGTCTCAGCATCCGGCAGTACTCCGGAACAAAAGCCGATCCTTCCTTTTGCCAGCGCGCAAATACTCCTTTGCCGAAGAGCAGGCCGAAACAGTAGGGAAAATTGTAGAAATTATATCCGGAGGAGTAATAATGGCTCTTACACGCCCACATATAGGGATGCCGCGCCTCTTTGGCAAGGCCGTCCCCATAGCTTTCCTCCTGCGCCCAAAGCATGGCTTCCTTCAGCTCTTCTACGTTCATCGCGTGATCCGCCCGCGTGTCCACAACGCGGGTCTCAAAGAGGAAGCGGCTGTAGATATCAACCACCGTCTGCGTCGCCTCCATAATACCGCTTTCCAGCAGCGTCAGCTGCTCTTCCGGAGAGGCAGATTGCCGCACCTGCCAGGAAAGCAGCGTCTCATTGAAGATGCTGGCTGTTTCTGCAAGGGGCATAGGCGTATCGATCAGCAGATACGGAAGTCCAGCCAGGCACCGGTTATGCCAGGCATGGCCCAGCTCATGCGCCAGCGTGCTGACATCCGAAAAGCTGCCCTGGAAATTTGACATGACGAGACTGCGGTCCGCAAAATGCACGGAGGAGCAGAAGGCTCCGCCCGTCTTCCCCGGCCTGGGATACAGGTCAATCCAGCCATGTTCAAAGGCATGATCTATGAACGCCGCCATGTCCGGCGTAAACTCCTTCATCTCCTTCAGGAGCAGCGACCGAGCCTCTTCCGCGGTATAGGTTTTCGTATTTTCTCCGACAGGCGCGAACAGATCGTAAAATGGCAGCCCGTCCGGATGCCCGAGATACTTTCCCTTTGCCCGCAGATAGCAGCGAAAATCCGGGAGCGCCTCCCGGACAGCTGTAAACATAGCCTCCAGCGTTTCCCGATCCATGCGGCTGTCCGCCAAGGTCATTTCCAAAACAGAGTCATAGCCCCGCGCCTTCGCAAGGGTCCGCGCTTCCATTTTGATGCTGTTCAGGCAGTATCCCATGGGCAGTTCAATTTTCGGATAGGCGGCCAGCTCTGCCTCGTAAGCATCCTTCCGAACCGAAGGATCCCGGTCATATGCCTTGCCCCTGACAGCGGAAAGGGGCAGTTTTTCGCCGCGGAACTCCACCAGCAGAGTGGAATCCAGCTTATCCCGCAGCTGGGAGAAAGCGTTCCCGCCGGACAACTGCATTTCTAGAATCCATGGTTCCACCTTCTCGTCGATCAGGTGCTTCGCCTCTTCTCGCATTTCACGAAGGGCGAAGGCAACGTTTTTTAGCGTTTCCGATCCTGCGATGACCGCTTCCAGATCCAGGATTCCGGCAATCAGCCGGATCATGGCGGAAGACGCAAGCGAGACCTCTGTCCAGGCCGCCATGAGCCGGTCCTCAGCTGCATTGGCTGCTGCATTCTCTGCATCCACCGCCAGTGTGCACTGAATATAATTGGAAAGCGCGTCCGCCTTTCGGGAAAGCGCCTCGCTTTTTTCTACTGCTGAAAGAAGCCGCTCCTTCGGAGAAAGCGTTTCGTCCGCGACAAGAGCGGACAGTCCCTTCGCCTCCTCAGGGAGAGAAGAAAGGTCACGAAGGAATGCTTCATCATCAAACCCTTTATAGAGATAAGAAAGATCCCAACGGTCGGTCATATGATCCTCCTTTTTCTTTCTGCTGTTACAGAGGAGATGTGGGACGCATCCTCATACGTAGCCCATCAGCCCCCGGACCGATACATCCCCAGCCAGTACCTCTCGGAGGCCGGCCTCCGTTTCCACAAGGAGGGACCCGCTTTGCGAAATATCCCGGGCACGTCCCTCGAAGCTTTGCTCCGGGGAAATCACCCGCACCTCTGCCCCGAGAGTCGCGGAGCGCGCGCGGTATGCCGAAAGGAAAGCAGGGCTGCCCAGAAGCGGCAGATCCGCCTCCATACGGGCGAGAAACGCTCGCACGACGGCAGCTCGGCATTGCAGCTTCCCGGAGAGCAAATCGAGAGACGACGCGGTCTCCCGCAGCTCCTCCGGGAATTCCTTCTGGTGAACGTTGATCCCAACGCCGCAAACAACGGAACGCACTCGTTCCTCGTCCGCATCCATCTCCAGAAGAATGCCTGATACTTTTTTCCCATAAATGACTATATCATTTGGCCACTTGATGCGGGCAGGCAGTCCGGCTGCTTCTTCGATAGCCTCTGCGGTGGCCAGAGCAGTTACCAGGGACAGGGAAGCCACCCTGGAGGGATGCGCTTCCGGCCTCAGAAGCAGGGACATAGCAATGCCCTCGCCCGCGGGGGTGATCCAACCCCGGCCGCGTCTTCCTCTTCCCTCAGTCTGCGTCTCGGCCAGGATGAGAAGTCCCTGGGGCGCGCCTTCTGCTGCCCGCTGTCTCGCCAGGCGGTTCGTAGAAGGCACGCTTTCATAATGCTCGATTTCCCTTCCTGCCCATTCAGTTGTAAGGCCCTGCCGAATGACGGCGGGTAAAAGACTGTCCGGACAGGAAACGAGCCGGTACCCCGACCGGCCAGCCGATTCCACTTCAAATCCCACTTCCCGCAGCGCGCTGATCTGCTTCCAGATCGCCGCCCGGGTAACGCCCAATTCCCGCGCCAGCGTCTCACCGGATATGGATTCTCCCGTCAGAAGCCTGCTCAAAACCTCGTTCATGTCCAAATCCTCATTGCGTGTTTCGCAAGACGATCTCACGCTTTCTGAATCACGGTATACATGGTATGGGCTGCCGCGGAACAGATGCTTCTGCGGCAGCCCATACCATGTATACCGTGATTCAGAAAGCGTGAGATCGTCTTGCGAAACACGCAATGAGGATTTGGACATGAACGAGGTTTTGAGCAGGCT
>JAIKWN010000107.1 GCA_024684665.1 Clostridiales bacterium
TTCGGGAACTTCTCTCGGAAAGCCTCGACCTTCACAGAATCGGGATCATAGACAAAGGCGACATCCGCACCCGCCTCCGAAAGTCCGTTGCACATTCCGTAAATATGCCCGTGATCGAGGCCGACCGCGGCAACGGGGAACTCACCGGGCTTGCAAATAGGGCGCGCTTTTCCCTTCGGTGCGTAGGTCGCACCGTCTTTTTTCTCCTGCATGGTTCCTCCTTCTCACAATCAGCCGTAAATCAGATTCGGCAGCCCTGTCACGATGGGCGGGAAGATCAGCGCCAGAATCGTGACGACGAGTACGACGACGATATAGGGAAGAAGTGGCTTAACTGCTTTCTCAATCGGCAGCTTCGCGACACCGCAGGAGATAAACAGGAATGTACCAACCGGAGGCGTAATTGCACCAAGCTGCATGATAATCGTCATCGTGACGCCAAACAGGATGGGATCAAACCCCAGTGCGTTGCCGATCTGGAACACTGTAGCCGCAAACATAGCGATGATTACAGTCGGATCCAGGAACATGCCAAGGATCATGAAAACCGCACAGAGGAATAGAACGACGAGCGCCGGGCTTCCCAACACGTTTACCGCGAAGTTCTGGACTTCCGCCTGGAAATGCAGGCGCACTAGCACGTTCGAGAGTACACCCGCTCCAGCGATCGTCATATAGACCACCGAGGTCGTGATGGCTGAATCCACGAGGATGCCTGGCAGATCGGAAACCTTCAGCGACCGGCTGATGAAAAAGCCGTACACGAGGCCGTACAGCACGGCAAGCACGCCGGATTCCGTCGGTGTCACAATGCCGAAGCAGATGCCCGATAGGATGATGAGCGGCATCAGCAGCGCACCGATGGAATGGAAGGCCGTCGAAAGCAGGTTTCGCACGGAGAACTTCGTCCGCGGGATGTCGTAATGCCGCATGCGGTATTCGAGATACACTACACCCATCTGCAGAAGACCGATGATAATTCCCGGTACGAGACCGCCCATGAAGAGGCGCCCGACAGGCATTTCTGTATAGTAGGCATACAGGATGAAGCAGATGGAAGGCGGGATGATCGGTGAAAGCATCGAAGAACCAGCCGTGACTGCGACTGCGTAGTCCTTGTCGTAACCCTGTTTTTCCATCGCAGGGATCAGCATGCCGCCAATGGCCGCCGCATCCGCTGCCCCAGAACCCTGGATGCCGCCGAAGATCATGGAGGTCATGACGTTCACGTGCCCGAGGCCGCCGGGAAGGAAGCCGACAGCGGCGTTCGCAAAGTTCACGAGCTTGTCCGTGATCTTCGCCCGCATGATGATGTTGCCTGCCGTGACGAAGAACGGGATCGCCAGCAGGGAAAGGCTGTTAATGCTGCCGAACATCTTGATGATCGTCAGCTGCATGGAGTTCCCGCCCGCCAGGATGAAGATGATGCCGGTAATCAGCAGCGCCATGAAAATCGGGAAGCCGAGGAAGATGAAGGCGAGCAACACAGCGAAAATGAGGAGCGTCATCAGCATGCTGATCCCTCCTCTCCAGCGGATTCAGAGGCTTTCTTTTTTGAGAAGGGATGACTGCCAAACAGGAAAATCAGAAGATAATCATAAAACAGATAGCCGCAGCCGACCGGTATGGCCGCATAAAACCATCCGTTAGAAATTCTGATGTTGGTGAGATAGCTTCGTGACTGGCGGATCGTCGTCAGGATCCCATAATACACGAGTGCTGCCAGTGTCGCGAGCACCACGAGCTGCGCGATTTTACGCAGGATACGGGTAACCTTCGGCGGAAAGGCACGCTCCGTCAGGTTTTCCAGGCTGACATGGGAACCTTCCTTGACGCCTAGGCCGGCTGCCAGGAAAGCGATCCAGATGGTGCCCATGCGCATGAGCTCGTCCACCCAGGGAAATGGTCTGAGGGCAGCAGAGCCTTTTATCAGATAGCGCAGAACTATGTTCATCGTACACATGCTAATGGTTGCCGCGAGAATTACGACCAGCGCTGTGACGCGGATGGCATTCAGCACACGGTCGATTTTCCGGAGGGTATTCACGGAAAGCCTCCTTCTGCCGGAAAGAAAAGGGCCCGCGCCCGGCGCGGGCCCCTGGAAGACATTGCTTCTTTCGGGTCGATTGGCTTTTATTCGATCGAGGTCAGGACTTCATAGAAGGCTTTCCAGTTGTCGCCGCGGGAGAGGTAGTCCTCCGTCATCGGCGCACAGGCCGCCTTCCAGTCGTCGATATCGGTCATCTCGGTGACGGTAACACCGCTCGCCTTCATCGCTTCGAGCGCTGCGGTCTGGTCTTCGTCATCCAGTGCTTCCTGATAGGCGACCGCCTCGTCTACGGCCTCGTTCACGACAGCACGCAGATCGTCCGGCAGGCCGTTATACCAGTCGGTGTTGAAGAAGTAGTACACGCAGGCAATGATGTGGTTGGTAATCGCTAGGTTCTTGGCGTTGTCTTCAAACGCGGAAGCGTGCAGGGAGCTCGGGGAGCCCTCGCAGCCGTCGCAGGTGCCATTCTGCATCGCGGTGTAGATCTCGTTCCAGTCCATTGTAATGCCCGCCGCGCCAACGCTCTCGAACATGGAGATGTACACGGCGTTCGGGCCGCGCATGACGAGGTCCTTCATGTCCGCCATGCTCTTTACGGGCTTGGTCGTCAGGATGTCGCGGGCTCCCTGAGACATGCCGCCCAGCGCAGTAAAGCCGATCGCGTTCACCATCTCGTTCACCTGGGGCAGCGTGGCCTTGAGAACGCGGCGATAATGATCGTTGTCCTTAAAGAGGAAGGGGAACTCGTAGAGCAGCAGCGGCTCGCATCCCTCATAGGCGCCGGGGCCGGTGCCAGGGGCAGCGACGACCATTTCCAGATCGCCGTACATAGCCATGGCGACCTGCTCTGCCTGACTGCCCATCTCAGAGCCGAAGTTCGCGGTAGCCTCGATGCGGCCACCGGACTTCTCATTCACGAGCTCCGCGAACTTTGCGAGGCCCTTGCCGACCGTGCTGGTCGCTGCGAGGTTGGTAGACGTGCGGAGCTGGAATTCAGCCGCGAGCGCAGAAGACGCAAGGGCAAAACACAGCAGGGCGCACAGGGTCAGGGCGACGAGCTTTTTCATGAAAAACCCTCCTTTGATATGATTTCACGCCGTTCCGGCGGAATAGCAAAACCATACCCCTTAACTCTGTAAAATTTTAACATTTCCTAATGAAAAAGTCAATTTATAACCCACGAAATGGCAAAATACGCCCCCGCTTTAAACTGCTTTATGAGTGATTCAGAAGGTCAGTGCTTCAGACGTTTGTCGCTCTTTGTGGCGAGCCAGCTGCCGACGCTCTGGAAGAGCTGGACCAGGATGACGAGGACGACGACAGCTGCGTACAGCACGGCGTATTTGTAGCGCTGATAACCGTAGGTCATCGCGATTTTGCCCAGACCACCGCCGCCGATGGCACCGGACATTGCCGTATAGCCCATGATCGTCGTGATCGCGATCGTGAAGTTGTTAATGAGACTAGGCACACTCTCCGGCAGCATGACCCTCAGGAGAATCTGCAGGGGCGTTGCACCGATGGACTCAGCCATCTCAATGATGTTTGGACTCACCTCCCGGAGACTCCCCTCCACAAGCCGTGCAATGAATGGGAAAGCCGCGATGACCAAGGGTACAATCGAGGCAACGGTGCCCACAGATGTTCCAACGATGGCCCGTGTCAGCGGGATCACCATCACCATCAGGATCAGGAAGGGCACGGAGCGCAGGAAATTGATAATGACGTTGATGACCTTCATAATTGGCGCCGGCAGGGGGGCGATGCCCTTCTCATCGCACGCTACGAGAACCATGCCAAGCGGCAAACCGATAAGGATTGCGAAAAACGTTGCGAGCACAGTCACGTATACTGTGTCCCATGTCGCGGCAAGAAACTCCCGGCGGATGATTTCAATTGCCTCCGCCAGTTTTTCAGGCGTAAACGCAGCGGAAAAACTCATCAGGCATCCGCCCCCTCTCCAGAAACATCTCCTTCATCCGATTCCTGCTCTCCGCCGTATGCACCAGTGATCCGCACCTGCACATTCGGGCGTCCAGAAAGATATTTAACCGCGGCGGCCAGTTGATCCGGCCCACCGGGTATCTCAAGCAGCATATAACCATACGCCTGGTCCCCGATTGAGCGGATGGAGGCGGTGTGTACACTGGCCGGGATTCTGAGATCCATAGCCATTTTAGCGAGAAGGGGTTCCCCTGCCGCCTGCGCCCCGTCAAAGCTCAGGCGAATGCGCTGATGTCCGCGTCCGATCGCCACCGTGCCATCCGCCATTTCCGGATAGACGAGCGTCTGCGTCGCGGCGGCCTTCGGGTTCGTAAAAACCTCAGCGACCTCACCTTCTTCCACTACGACGCCGTTTTCAAGGATAGCCACCCGGTTGCAGATCTCCTGCACCACGCTCATCTGGTGGGTGATTACGATGACGGTGATGCCCATCTTCCGGTTGATATCGCGGATCAGTTCCAGAATGGTATGAGTGGTTTTGGGATCCAGCGCGGAGGTGGCCTCGTCGCAGAGCAGAACCTTGGGATCCGTGGCAAGCGCCCGGGCGATGGCGACGCGCTGCTGCTGCCCGCCGGAGAGCTGCGCCGGATACGCGTTCGCCTTGTCAGGCAGGCCGACGATCCTGAGAAGCTCCCGCGCCCGCTCCTCCGCGTCTTTCTTCGCCATTCCGGAGAGGGTGAGTGGCAGCATGATGTTTTTAAGGCAGGTGCGCTGCATGAGCAGGTTGAATGACTGGAAAATCATGGTCACCTGATGCCGGATGGCGCGAAGTTCCCGGTCGGAAAGCTCGCCCAGGTTCTGTCCGTCCAAAATGACCGCGCCCTCCGAGGGGCGTTCCAGCATGTTGATGCAGCGCACAAGGGTACTCTTCCCCGCGCCGCTCATGCCGATGATACCGTATATGTCGCCGTCATTTACAGTCAGGTTGATATGCTGCAGGGCATCCACCCTTCCGTCCGGCGTATCGAAACGCTTTGAAAGGTTGCGAAGTTCAATCACAGTACAATTCCTCCAAAACACGCGGAAAGCCGGCCGATTCGCATCGGCCGGCGAACGCTTCTGTCGATTACTTCCCGAGCGCGGAGAGATCGGCTTGTTTGCCGCCGTAGAGCGCCATGGGCTCCACGTGGATGCCCGCCACATTCACGATATGCGTGCCATTCTCCTCGTTGAAGTTGTCCTGATACGGGATATGGGCAAAGTAGTTCGCGTAGATATCGCCACTCTCGAGCGCCGTATTCGGGGTCACATAGTCGGTAAAGATCTGGATATCGAGGTTGATGTTCTTCTCGGCCAGAATTTCCTTCGCGATCTCCAGCACCTCGGCATGAGGAACCGGCGTTGCAGCAATGGAGATCGTCGTTCCGGCGAGCGCGGCATAATCGACATCCGGATCATAGCCGTCCGTCGGGTTTTCCACAACTCCGACCACAGAACCGTCCGCGTACTTCTCCGCGATGTAATCGACAACCTTCTGGCTGGTCACTGCGGCGACGAGTGCCTTCGTGGCCGGGGCATCCTGATTGCCATCCTTCACGGAAACTACGTTCACATAGGGGGAATCCGCAGACTCGATGAGCAGGCTGTCCTTCGCGGGATTAAGACCAGCGTCCAGCGCGTAGTTGTTGTTGATGATGGCATAGTCCGCGTCCGCTTTGACGTTCGGGACGATGGCGGCTTCCACTTCATAGAACTCGAGGCCGAGGGGGTTTTCAGTGATGTCAGCCACGGTGGCGAGAATTCCCTTCGACTCATCCAGCTTGATGAAACCGTTCGACTGCAGCAGCAGCAGAGCGCGAGCTTCGTTCGTGGTGTCGTTCGGCACGGCCACGGTCAGGGCCAGGGCGGAAACGGAAACAATGGCAAGCACAGTGGCAAGGGCCAGTACAAGAATCTTCTTCATAGTGGGTATTCTCCTTTTCTTTTTTGTATTGTGAAGGCTCCAGTAAAATGACAATTCTGATTCCATCCTTCACATTCGCCGGCTCTGCCGGTTGATCTTCGCAAGTCTTTTGCTGTTCCTCACGGTGCATTCTCCTTCCCGGGGGAAGTTCCCTCCGACGGGGCGTATCTTATCACAGCACCACTTTATAGGCAAGGACAAGAAAAATATGGTTAGCCATAGGATTCGGCTATTGCAAACAGGGAGCGGACACGGTATACTGTCCCCGCCGGGATAGATGCCCCGCCGAAAGGAGAACGGAGATGACCCTGCAGCAGCTGAAATACATCGTGGAAGTCGCCGACCGTGGCAGCATCACGGAGGCCGCCAAGGCGCTGTTCATTTCGCAGCCTTCCCTCTCTGCCGCCGTCCGGGAGATTGAGGAGGAAACGAGCCTCGTACTCTTTCTGCGCGGCTCCCGCGGCATCCGTGTGACACCCGAAGGAGCGGAGTTTCTTGGATACGCGAGGCAGGTCGTTCAACAGGCGGCGCTCATCGAAGAGCGGTATATCGCGAAATCGAAGCCCAAGCAGCGCTTCTCTGTCTCCGCGCAGCATTACTCCTTCACTTCCGGCGCCTTTGTAGAACTGGTGCGCAGCTATGCCGGGGAATCCTACGATTTCGTCCTGCGGGAGGGCAAAACGCAGGATGTGATCGCGGATGTCTCACGACTGCGTAGCGAAATGGGCGTCATTTACCTCTCCGGCTTCAACGAGGCTGTGATCGGGCGGCTTCTCCGGGAATCCGGCCTGACCTTTTCCCCACTCTTTGAGGCGCACCCTCACATATTTGTAGGGCGGCGTCATCCCCTCTCTAGGCGGCAGAGCGTCACGCTGGACGATCTCATCTCTTACCCCCGGTTGAGTTACGAACAGGGAGAATCCGGTGCACTGTATTTTTCGGAGGAGATTCTGCCCGCCATCCCACGCGAGAAAAACATACGCGTCACGGATAAGAGCGCCATCATCAACCTGATGGTTGGGACGGACGGCTACACCATTTCCTCCGGAATGTGTCCTTCCTACCTCCGCGGCGACGATATCATCTCGATCCCGCTCGATGTGGATGAGGTGATCCGCTTAGGGGTCATCACCCATCGGGATTACCGCCCAACACCCCTGGGAGAAGCGTATCTTTCCATCCTACGCAGAGTGATCGAAGAAGAGCAGAAGCGATCTTCACAGTCTTGACCGAATCTGTCAGCCCATGCCCGGAATCGGCCACAGTTCCTCTGGCCTTGACACGTTTTTTCGGTCGGCCTATAATCACAAAATGTACATAATTTGCATGGGGTAGACGTTTTTTACGTGCCTCCGCTGCGCCTTCTTTTGAAATTTCGAAAGGAACACGCCATGACTCTGAACGAAGTCCGTCCGGGCAGGAGTGCCCGGATTGAGACGGTGGGTGGTACAGGCGCCCTCCGCCAGCATTTTCTCGATATGGGTGTCCTCCCCGGCGCGCTCGTCACCGTCGAAAAACTTGCGCCCATGGGGGATCCCATGGAACTGCGCATCCATGGCTACGAGCTGACCCTGCGGCTGGAAGACGCCTCGAAGATTACCGTTTCTCCCGTTTCTGCGGAAGAGCGCAGGATCCGAGCGGACAGCGTCGAGGAAAAGGAAAAGATTGAGCACCCCGGTCTCGGAGAAGAGGGCAAGTTTCACCCGAAGGGCAGCGGGGATCCCCTGCCAGAGGGAACGCGCCTGACCTTTGCTCTCGTGGGCAACCAGAACAGCGGCAAGACAACGCTCTTCAACCAGCTGACCGGATCCAATCAGCACGTAGGAAACTTCCCCGGCGTGACAGTCGACCGGAAGGATGGTGCCATTCGCGGCTATGAGAATACCTCCGTCACCGATCTGCCCGGGATCTACTCCCTTTCCCCCTATTCCGGAGAGGAGCTGGTCTCCCGCCGCTTTGTCCTCTCGGAAAAGCCGCATGGCATCATCAATATCGTGGACGTGACCAGCATCGAGCGCGGTCTCTACCTCACGATGCAGCTGCTGGAGCTCGGCATTCCCATGGTGCTCGCCCTTAATATGATGGACGAGATGCGGGGCAATGGGGGCAGCGTGGACGTGAACGCCATGGAAGCGATGCTAGGTATCCCCGTCGTGCCCATCTCCGCGGCAAAGAATCAGGGCGTGGACGAACTGGTACGGCATGCTCTGCACGTAGCAAAGAATCAGGAAAGACCCCTTCGGCAGGATTTCTGCGACCCGGAGGATCACGGCGGCGCGGTGCACCGCTGTTTGCACGCCGTCATTCACCTAATCGAGGATCATGCAAAGCGCGCCAGTCTCCCCGTCCGCTTCGCCGCTTCCAAAATTATCGAAGGCGACCCTCTCATTCTGAAAGAACTCGCTCTGGACACAAACGAAGAGGAACTCCTCGACCACATCGTCGTGCAGATGGAAGCGGAGCGCGGGCTCGACCGCGCGGCTGCCATCGCGGACATGCGATATGCCTATATCCGCCGCCTCTGCGACCGCTGTGTCATTCGCCCGCATGAAAGTAGGGAGCGGCAACGCAGTCAACGCGTCGACCGCATCCTGACCGGAAAGTATACGGCAATCCTCTGTTTTATTGCCATCATGGCTCTTGTGTTTTATCTTACTTTTGCCCTCATCGGACCCGCTCTGCAAAATCTCGTGGCGGAGGGCATCGGCGCGCTCAGTGGCGCCTTGAAGGGTGCCATGGTAGCAAAAAACGTGAATCCTGCCGTTCAACGCCTCGTTCTGGATGGTATTTTCGACGGCGTCGGAAGCGTTCTTTCCTTTCTACCGATCATCGTCGTCATGTTCTTCTTCCTCTCCCTGCTGGAGGACAGTGGCTATCTCGCACGGGTAGCTTTCGTCACCGACCCTCTTCTCCGGCGGATCGGTCTCTCGGGGCGGAGCATTGTCCCCATGCTGATCGGCTTCGGATGCACGGTTCCAGCCGTCATGTCCACACGCACCCTGCCCTCCGACCGGGACCGTCGAATGACGATTCTTCTGACGCCGTTCATGAGCTGCACCGCAAAACTTCCGATCTACGGTTTCTTCGCGCAGGCCTTTTTCCCGAAAATCAGCTGGCTCATCGTGACTTTGCTTTATGTCATCGGCATCATAACAGGCATCCTCGTTGCCCTGCTGTACCGCAGGACGCTGTTCACCGGTGAGCCCGTTCCCTTCGTCATGGAGCTCCCGAATTACCGTATGCCAGGCGCGAAAAACGTCGCCCGTCTGCTCTGGGAAAAAGCGAGGGATTTCCTGCAACGCGCCTTCACGGTAATCCTCGTCGCCACCGTCGTCGTCTGGTTCCTGAAGAGCTTCGACTTCCGTTTCAACCTGACGGAGGATCCCCACGGGAGCATCCTTGCCGCTGCAGCGGGTCTCCTCGCGCCTCTGTTTGCGCCGGTCGGCCTAGGAGACTGGCGCGTCGTTACCGCACTCATCGGCGGTTTTCTCGCGAAAGAAGGCGTCGTTTCCGTCCTCGAAGTGCTCTTCCCTACAGCCGAAGGCATCGCCGCATTGCTCACTCCCCTTGCAGCAGCCTCGCTGCTGGTTTTCTCCCTCCTGTACACGCCTTGCGTTGCAGCCGTCGCCGCCATCCGCCGGGAGCTTGGCGGAAAATGGGCGCTCGGCGTCGTTCTCTGGCAGTGCGGAGTCGCCTGGGTCATGGCGCTCCTCGTGCGGCTCGTTGGGCTGCTTCTGGGGCTCAGATAAGGAGGTATCCATATGAACCTCTGGGACATCCTGATCCTGGCTGTCGTCGCCGCCGCCGTCCTTTTTGCAATCCTCCGGATGCGGCGGCGCCGTGGCGGGTGCGGATGCGGCTGCGACGGTTGCACCGCAGGCTGCGGGAAAAAGAAGGAAGAAAAGAAAACATTGCCATGAGGAGGTATCCTCAAATGAAAAGAATCCTGTTCTTCCTCCTGTGCTTTTGCGTGTGTATCCGGTCTGCCTGCGCAACAAGTCCGGAAAACGCCGCAGAACGTTCCGTGGAAAGCCGGATCGCTATCATCTCTGCTATGGAGAACGAGGTAAAACTGCTTCTTTCGCAGGCAGAGATTGACCATATAGATACGATCGGCGGGGTGGATTTTCATGTTGGCACACTCTGCAACCGGAATGTCGTCATCGCGAAGGCGGGAATCGGGAAGGTTCTCTCCGCCTCAGGCGCTTCCGCGATGCTCTGCCAGTTCCCCGTTTCTTTCCTGATCTTCACCGGTATTGCCGGCGGGGTTGGTGACGAAACCCACGTGCTGGATATTACAATCGCGACAGAGCTGGTGCAGCACGATTATGGTATGCAGACCAAGGACGGTTTTATATGGACACCATCTCGTAGCGGAGTGGAAGGATACTATTTCTGCGACGAAGAACTGGTGAACGCGGCATATCAGGCGTCGGTGGAAGTCGTCGGTGAAGAGCACACTTTCAATGGGCTGATCGCGACAGGCGATCAGTTCATCGCCTCGGAATCCTATGTACGGTATCTGCAGGAGTCCTTCGGCGCCCTCGCCTGTGAGATGGAGGGTGCGTCCGTTGCCGCCGTCTGCGAGCATTACGGCATCCCCTACGTAATCATCCGCTCCATGTCCGACAAGGCGGACGGAAACGCGATTGAATCCATTGTAAATATGGGAGACAATGCCGCGGACCGATCGGGACGGATCGTTATGAAGATGCTGGAAGACATGGGGAAGGCCGA
Organism: Clostridiales bacterium; assembly: GCA_024684665.1. Next base: position 10,695 of record JAIKWN010000107.1, read on the forward strand.
AGCGGAAGCGGAGTAAAACCGTGTACTGCTGAACAGCCGCGCATGGCGGCTGTTTTTTATTTTGCCTTTCTGTTCAAGGCCAGTCCGGAAAACGCCACAGATCGTTCCCCGGAAAGCCGGATCAGCATTCACTCCACGACAGAAAAAGAAGTTAAGCTGCTATCGTCGAAGGCAAAGCCCACTATTTTGAACCGACCAGCAGAGTAGATTTCATGTCAGCACGCCTGTGCCGCTGTGGATGCGGCGACGGCTAAGCCGCGCGCTGCGAAATTAGGCCGAAGAAATAAAAAACAGCTCTTCCCCGTTCCCGGGCGATACCGGGGCACGAGGAAGAGCTTTGGGGTTCAGCGGGTAACAGTTTACAGGATTCCTTGTATTAATTATCTCGCTTTGGGGGATCCCGCAATACTCCGTACACGAGGAAACAAACGCCCGCGGCAAGCGCAAGAATGGAAGCGAGCTTCAGCGGAAAACCCACATAACTCAATCCAGCCTGGAACAGGGAATCGTCCCAGCTCGTTACATTGCTCATGAAAACCGCGGCCGCAATATATCGTGCTCCCTCCAAGATGGCTGAGATCAGGCAGAAAACTACGCCGACTCCTTTGTTGTTCATGCAAACACCTCCGATATAACAATTTGGTTCAGCCCGTTCGGGCTTTTCAATCTCCCTGGGTGTATTCCCTGTTACTCCGTATGAAATCCAGTCTCGTCCCAATCAACTGGTATCGTCCGGCTGTCCATATTTCCAATCCGGACATAGGTTCCCCTTTCGATGGCAAGGATGACCTGATCGATCTGTTCTTCCGTTCCCTGGATCTCCATCGTGACACTGCCGTCCCATTCATTCCGGACCCAGCCCGTGCAACCGTACAGCGCGGCTGCATGGCGTGCTCGGTAACGGAAACCGACACCCTGAACCCAGCCACGGAATACGATATGCCTTCGTATCACAGTGTTCTCTTGCTCCATTGTTCATACCCGTCCGATCACGGTGTATTCCATGCCGTTCCTGCCACGGTCAGACCGGTATAGACATACCTCGCATACGAGCATGCTTACCGGTGACACAGCGATTTCAGATAGAATGACACCCTCCGGAATGCGTGGCTTCCTTCCCAGCGTGATGTGCGGATTGAAACCTTTCCTGTCAAAGGGGATTCCCGCTTTAAAAAGCGCGTGACGGACACGCCTTGCAAGATCATCCAGAGGCTCCGACGATTTGACGCCGGCCCAGAGTACATCAGCCTCCGGAAAAACTCCAAGATGAGACAACGTAATCGGAAACGGCTGTCCGACCGGTGGCAGAAGCTGCGTGACGTCTTCTGCCCATTCCCCGATAAACGCCAGGGTCATATGCAGATTGGCCTTTTCCAGATATCTGGCCGTCACGCCAGCTTCGCGAAGCTGCTCCTGCAGGGCGGACAATGCTTTCAAGAAATCCTCCGTCGGCCGCAATCCGACAAAAAGACGCATTCCAGCATTCCTCCTGTTTCAGTCGTGCAAAACAAGCCTATGGCTCCTAATCAGAATCCATAATGAAGAGTCTTTCATCTTTACGATTCATTTGAAGGCATCCCGGATGCTTCTCTGTCAAAGGCCTGATATCCGTTTTCAAATTCTTTTCCTCTGTCAAAGGCCTGAATCTCAGAGGCAGATAAGTCACCTTTTCCGTCGTAGCGATAAAAGCGGGCGCCTTCAGCAATGAATTCCAGGATACAGTAATCCTCGTCATTAACCCCTCTCGGGTAGTATTTTTCATCCCCCGCATTCCAAAGGAGTTCTTTATACGCTCTTTCAAAATGAGTTACAACCTTTCCATACAGGCAAAGCCCTTCAAACGTTGAATCGTCAGAAAAGTACAGGCAAGCATTTCCATTCTTCCGCAAACTTTGCACATGAGAAGAACCGGTATTGGTTGAAATCAGATGCCTTCCCAACCCTTTATGCCACACGCAGAACACCCTGCGCACATTTTGCCTCCCCGCTTCGTCCGTATAGCCAATGGTTGCAAACAGGGAACGGTTAACGAGATTCATAAGTTCGTCTGTTGTCATGAATTCTTCCCTTAACATGGTCTCTGCAGTTTTTCCCTGAATCAGAAAATGTGGACAAACAGGAATTTTGGTGTTTTTCCGCAGGATTGTCAGCAACCGATCAGCCAGGCTCGGCAAGGTGCACCGTCGGTTTTTCCAAGATTAATCGGTGCTGCATTCAGAAAGTATATCCCATCTTTTACTTCGTTAAGCCTGATTCCCTCAAGAAGAACGATTTCATTTCCCAGCATGATCAGATGAACAGGCATGGGCGCATTTTCTGGCCCGACTGTCTGGGATTCATTTCCAAACAACAGAATACGATGTTTTGCAAAAACACTTGCTGCTTCTTCAGTAACGGTCGCTTTCCCTTTTACAAGGATTCTATTGTAGCAATCACAGTTGGAGATATGGGAAAGAGCGGACTGTGATTTTGCTTCGCTGATTATCTTTTCTGCATATGAAGAAGACAATGCACCTTCGTGTGAAGTGACATATGCGTATCCGACAAACCGGCTCAGATCAATCTGATCTATTGCTTCACCTTTTTCAATGAAATGGTATGGGGCATCAACATGCGTACCATTATGAGCACACATTCTGAAAGCAGTCAGATTACACATTGCCCCTTCGCTCATCTTTTTGACCTGTATTCTTTCCGGCGCCGGATCGCCCGGAAAAACTGCACATCCGAATACTTCCTGGGATATGTCGTAGATTTTCATTTGCTCTTCCTCCGATAAATCAGTAAACCACGATTTTCATGGTATGCTTTTTGCTGCTTAATCTTCCAGTCAGTTTCCTCACATATTAATCGTGTTCCATTCTCAGTCTATAGGTCTGCAAATACGTCCTCACAGTTTCAGCGCAACATGAATCTCAGAATCCACCAGCTTCCGGAAGGTTTCCCCGTCCCTAGAGGAGCCGACGATGCAGCCATAGTGGGTCGGGATCGCCGCAACGGGGTGCATGGCGTTCACGCACGCAGCCGCCTCCCGTGCGTCCATCGTGTAAGTCCCGCCGACGGGGAGCAGCGCCACGTCGCAGGAAACAATACGAGCATCTTCTGTATCGTCCGTATCCCCCGCGATATATACGCACAGCCCGCGCACCGTCAGCACATAGCCCAGCCATCCGTTTTTCTTCGGGTGGTTGGGTTTGTTCGTATTGTAGGAGGGAACGGCAAGCGCTGGAATGCCGCATACGACGGTCTCCTCCCCCGGGCGCATAAGAACGGCCTGCCCCGCTAGGCCTGCCTTTTTGAGATCCCCCGACATGGTCGCAGGCGCTACAAAGACCGTTTCCGGCTTCCGAGCTTTTTCAACATCCTCCGGCGAAAAATGATCGAAGTGCGAATGGGTGAAGAAGATCACATCCGCATCATGCGGTTCGTCTTCAATCCGGAAGGGATCGACGCGCAGGACGAGACCGTCTTCTGCCTCCAACCTTACGCTGCTGTGGGCGTTCAGTGTGATAAAATCCAGGGAAAAGTCTTTCATTATGAGACCTCCTTGTCATTGTTTCCTCGAGTAAATCTGTCTTACTATACAAGCACATTTTTCATCATTTGGCAATACGAACAAAGAAAAAACGCCGCAGGCCCATCCAAAGATGGTCGTCTGCGGCGGATCTTATTCCCTGACCGTCATGGCGAGCTCAATTTCGTCTTCATACTCGTTTCCGGTTACAGCAAATCCCTTGCTTTCATACAGCTTTCTCGCTATGGGATTGTTTTTGTTACATGTCAGTGCGACTCGGTCCGAATCACCGAACGGCTTCGTCCGGATATACCCGATCACCCGGTCCAGCGCCTCACTGCCGTAACCGTGTCCCTGAGCCGACTCATCGATCATCATGTGCCATATGTCATACTCCGGGATATCGTAATCGTAGATCACCATGACGTACCCGACCATTTTCTCTGCAACGTAAATTCCGAACGGTTGGCACTGGTTCCGGTATATATACGCTTGGGCAAGGCTTCGGATTGGATGCGAAACGTAATCTTCTTGTCCAGCCCCCAGTTTCAGGTTAAAAGCGTCAATAAAATTCTCTTCTGTAATGGGTTTCAGTTCTACCATTTATATCCTCCTGTCATGGTTACACGCCGTATGTCGGCCGCAAAGGCGAGAAAGCAAGCAAATCCTCCGCTACCGGCGTGTAGAACAGCCTTCGCACTTTCTCCGGATCCTTTGTCTTTCCGAGAATCCACATGAGCTTGGTCACCGTCGCTTCCGGAGTCATCGTGTGTGCCTCAAACACACCGGGCATCTCCCGCACCCGTCGGCCCACTCGATAGACGCCGATGTCGCTTCCCTCGTGGGGAACCTGTGTGGAAATGACCACCGGCTTTCCCTCTCTCTGCCAGTGCGCGAGCCCATCCAGAAAGCCTCCGTCGTCCGGCAATCCGCCGACGCCGAAACTTTCGATCACTAGCGCGTCATACTGTTCGCAGAGCAGAGGTAAAATCGCGGGGTCCGTCCCTGGGATCAACCGGAGCACGAAAACACGGGGATCCAGCGTCTCTGAAAACACCGGTGCGAAAGCAGGCGATGGAAGAGGCCGCAGGTATAGTGCCCGCCCATCCCGCAGCAGCGCGGCCTCCGGCCAGTCGATGGAAGCGAACGCATTCAGGGATTTCGTTCGCATCTTCCTAGCGCGCGTACCACAGATTACCTTTCCATCAAAGACAATGTACACGCCGGGCAGCCGTTCGTCCGTTGCAGCAAGAAAAGCGTCCGTCAGGTTCGTCCTGGCGTCCGTATCCCGCAACCAGATAGAGCGCTGAGAACCCGTCAGCATGATCGGCTTTCCGCTCCCCTGGATGAGATAGGACAGGGCCGCCGAGGTATAGGCCATGGTATCCGTACCATGGGTGATGACAAACCCGTCAAATACACCGTAATGCTCCCGCACAAAGGAAGAAATCGTCAGCCAGTGCGCAGGCGTCATGTTCGTGGAGTCGATATTCATCAGCTGGACGGCCTCAATTCCTGCGATATCCGCAAGCTCCGGGACCATTTCGAGCAGTTCTCCCGCGCTCATCTGAGGTGCAAGGCCGATTTCCGTCGGCTTGCTGGCGATGGTTCCTCCGGTCGCGATCATCAGTATCCGTTTCATACCGGGTCCTCCCCTGGCTGCTGCAATCCTATTCTATCAGCTTTATACCGCGTTCCCAAACACGATGATAGAAGGCAATGCTGGTTTTAAATTGTACCGGGAGTATGCAAAGATGTCAATGCTGCTGCGTGTTGAACCAGGGTTGTTTCACGAAGGATGATCGCAAGAAGACACATTACAAGAGTATCCGCTAAATAGCCCGAAAGGGGGAGTACTCTGCCAAAAGAGCGCAACATCCCCCCTTGGTGCAATAAGGGATTTTTTTGAAGTTTTCAATT
>JAIKWN010000111.1 GCA_024684665.1 Clostridiales bacterium
TTGGCTGTCATAAGTGCACACCCTTTCTGCATATACTGCATGTTTTCTAAAGTGTACAACTTATTTCCAACTGGATCTTCCTGTACGACTAATTTCCATTTCAACCCGCCCGGTCTGGAAGTTACCTTTGCACTTCACTCCCCGGTTATTCCCGTATTTCGGGGTGTACCCTGGCGCGGTTTTCGTATATAATGCGCTGTGCATCTGTCTTTCAAGGAGGAAAAACTGCGTGATCATTTTCGTTTTCGGAATCACTTTGCTCGCCCTGCTGTTTCTTTGCGCTCACCCCGCCCGAGCGGAGGAGGCAAAGGATACCCCTGCTTCCCTGCCGCAGATCGGAGAAACACGCCACGGCTTTGTCGCAGAGGAAATCGTTCCCTTCCCCGCCGTCGGTGCGGACATCGTGCGTTTCCGCCATCTGGCCACTGGCGCTCAGCTGCTTTATATCGCAAACGACGATACCAACCGCTTTTTCGACCTGACCTTCCTGACGGAAGCAGTGGACAGCACGGGTCTTCCGCATATCTTCGAGCACGCTACCCTAGGCGGCTCCCGCAAGTATCCCGGGAAGTCCTTCTTTTTCAACCTCATCTACCAGACCTACAACACCTTCATCAACGCCATGACCTCCGACCTCATGACCACCTATCCCGTAGCCTCGCTGTCGGAAAAACAGCTTCTTGCGCTGGCAGACGTGTATACGGACAGTTGCCTGCATCCCCTCGTGATGGAGGACGAAAGCATCTTCCGGGAGGAAGCCTGGCGCTATCGCCTGGAGAGCGAGGATGCGCCCCTCACCCTGGAGGGAACTGTCTATTCAGAGATGAAAGGTGCCATAAACCTTTCCTATATGGCGGGGTATAACCTGTACCGGGAGATGTTTCCCGGTTCCCTGGCCACAAATCTCTACGGCGGCGATCCGGACGTCATTCCCACCCTTTCCTGGGAGCGCCTGAAGGCGTATCACGACCAGTACTATACGCCCTCCAACTGCGTTGCCTTCCTTTACGGGCGCATCTCAGATCCGGACGCTTTCCTGCGCCTGCTGGATGAGGCTTTCACCCCCTTCGGGCACCGGGAAACCATTCACGCGAAAGACGGATGCTCCCCCGTCCCCGGCTTCCGGGAGGCCGTCGTTCCTTTTCCCGCGGAGCAGGGCAGCGACACGAAGAACGTCTCCGCCATCCAGTACGGCATGGCCTGCCCGAGGCTATCCCCGGAAGATCAGATGAACATGGACCTTCTGGGGATGCTGCTAGGGGCGCAGGCTTCGCCCCTCATGCAACGGCTGCAGGAGGAGCTTCCCGCCGGGGATTTCTCCTGCGGATGGGATCCCGCCGCGCCGGGCGGTGCGCTGGTCTTCTCCGGGGAGAGCGTAAATGCAGAGGACGCGCCCGTCTTCCGTAGGATCGTCGACGAGGAACTGCAAAAGCTGTCCGAATCCGGCTTCCCGCAGGATATGGCGGACGCCGCCGCGGCCTCTATCGCGCTCGAAATCAAGCTTCTCCGGGAAAACAAGATGGTGGGTCTGAATCTCATCCAAGGGATCGCCTATGGATATGCCACCACCGGCCGGATCTGGCAGTATCTCGAAATGGTGGACGCGCTGAACCGGGTAGCGGAGCGGAATGCGGACGGCACCTTTGCAGCCCTCATCCGCCGCTGCCTGCTCTCCCCCGCCTCCTCGGCCCTCGTGACTACCATGCCGCAACCTGGCCTTTCGGAGGAGAAGGACGCGGCGGTGGCGGAACAGCTCGCAGTCCGGAAAGCTGCCATGACAGCTGATGAGCGAGCCGCGCTCATCGAAGCCTCGAACCGGGAAGAAGAGCCGGAGGACACTTCCGCGCTCATCGCCTCCGTCCAGGCTGTCACCATTCCCTCCCTGCCGGAGGAGATCCGCCGCTACGAAGTGCGAGAATCGAAAAACGGATCCGGCGTCCGCTTCCTAGAGGTTCCCGCCGGGGTGGACGGCGTCGGGCGGGTGGATCTGTATCTGGATGCCGCCGGCATCTCGCAGGAGCTGCTCCACTGGGCGCGGCTGTACCTGGATATCACCGACTATCTGGACGGCGACAGGCACACAAGGCAGGAACTGGCCACCCGTCTCGGGCGCTATCTCTTCCGCTTCTCCACGCGTCTTGTGCCCGCGGGAACCGGCAAGGACTATACGCCCCGTCTCTTCGTCTCCTGGATCGCCCGGAGCGAGGATCTCGCGGAGGGCTATGAAACCGCGCGGGAGCTTCTGCACGGCCTCAACCCGATGGACGGGGAAAAGGTGCTGGGCGGCATCCGCGCCGTGAGGGCTGATTTCCGCCAGGATACAGTCGACAATCCGTATACCCTGCTCCGCCGCCGTGCCTTCGCCCGTACGCTGCCCGGCTGCCGCTATCTCTCCTACCTGAATGATCTCGACTACTTCGCCTTCCTGAAAGAAGCGGAGGCGCTGGTCCGGTCCGATCCTGCTCAGGCGGGGGAACTGCTCTCCCGGGCGCGAGACTGCTTCTTCCACGCCGGGGGCGCGGTTTTCTCCTTCGCGGGGGACGAGGGTAGTATCGAAACAAACCGGAAAGCCCGGGAGGCTTTCCTCTCCGCGCTGCTTCCGGGACAGATGCCGAAAGCCGTCTACGATCTGCCCATCCCGAACGAACGGGAGGCGCTAATCGTGGACAGCCAGGTGCAGTACAATGGTATAGCCGCGGACTACGAAACCCTGGGGCTTCCGGAATCCGGCGCTCTGGGAGCGGTGACCTCCCTCATTTCCGACGCGCTGCTCTATCCCCTGCTGCGGGACCGCTACGGAGCATACGGTGTCATGCACGGCGCCGCGGAACGGCTGGGGCTTTCCGTCATCTCCTACCGGGATCCCAACCTGAACAAGACCTTTGAAACTTACGACGCCCTGCCGGATCTCGTGGAAACCCTTACGCTGGACACTGAGAAGCTTTCCGGTTACATCCTCTCCCGCTATTCTTCCCTCGCCGCGCCGGCCGGGGAACTGGCGGGCGCGGGCATGTGGGTCGCCTCCCTGATGGAAGGACTGGATCCCTCGCGGGCGCTCACCCAGATGCGCGAGCTGAAAGCGCTGACCCCGGAAAGCGCGCGGGAGATCCTTTCCCGCTACCGCGTCCTAGTCGAGAAGGGCGCACGCTTTTCCGCCGGCGGCGCCGCAGCCATCCGGGGAAGCGGACTGTTCGACGTCATCCTGGATCCGTTCGCGGGCGAAGAAGAATAATCCGTGTGCGGATAATGTACCTGCGGAACTTGCGCGCAAACGGAAGGCCCGCAGATATCAGCCGGAGGTGCGCCAGTGACTGCAGCTATGATTGTTCTCATATTCCTTGTCGTATCAAACGTCGTCGCTTTCGGCCTCATGGCTTATGACAAGCGCTGCGCCGGAGCGGGCAAATGGCGCGTTCCGGAGAAAACCCTGTTCCTAGCCGCAGCCTGTTTCGGCGCGCTGGGGGGCGTGCTCGGGATGGTTCTCTGCCATCATAAAACTCGGCACTGGTACTTCAGGGTATTCTTTTCCGCGCTGCTGGCGATCCAGGTCCTCCTGCTGATCGCCGGCTGTTCCGTATTTTTGAAAAACGCCTGAACGGCGCAGGGAAGATCAGAAAGGAGCGGGCAAATGAAAACCGCCGTCGTCTATTTTTCTTTGAACGGCAACACCGCCTTCGTGGCGGAAAAAATCGCCGCCCTGCTCGGTGCGGACTGCTATCCAATCCGGACGGAGGTCCCTTATCCGGACAGAGGGCTGGCGAAATTCTTCCATGGCGGAAAGAGCGCCGTGTTCTGTGAAACCCCGAAGATCCTGCCCTGCAGCTTCCGGCCGGAGGAATATAACCGGGTTATCTTCGGCTTCCCCGTCTGGGCCGGGAATCTGACGCCGCCCATCCGTTCTTTCATCAAAGAATACAAAAGCGCCCTCGAAGGGAAGCTCTTTGCCGCTTTCGCCTGCCAGAGCGGCGCGGGCGGCGAAAAGGCGCTCGGCCGGCTTTCTGCGTGCCTTGGCGCGGAGCTTTCCGCCTGCCTAGTGCTGAATGACCCCAAAACGAAACCCTCCCCCGAAAACGAAGAAAAGATCCGGGGGTTCGCGAAGGCGTGCCGCTGAAAAGCCCGCCTTCCGGATGCCGTTCCCTGAAAACACATATTCAAAGCCGTCCCTTGCTGCAGGCTGTACTGTGAAAAGGGGTGGTTTGTTTTTGTCGGTTATTTTTTTTAAACTAATAATAGATTATATGATTAGAGCGTCATAAGGGGTGTCAAGGCAACACTCCTAGACCAAATCTGGATGGAGCCGAATCTTCAAAATCAAAAAATCTAGGCTTTCTTGCTTTGAATACTGCTTTTATTCGTTTTCTTCACTGAGATGAAAGAATTTCCTGACATTTCTTACCCTATTACCGCCATTTGGACAGA
>JAIKWN010000115.1 GCA_024684665.1 Clostridiales bacterium
CAAGCAGCACGATCAGTATATGTCTGAGCCTTACATAGGCGTCCTTTTTGTTTTCACCAGCCATTTCGCTGCGCTCCCTTCTGTTTCGCATCTCGAGGATGGATTTTCAGACATGCCTATTATATCGGAAGAGAACGTGAATGTCAAACAAATTTTGTAACAATTCCGACAAATATTTGAAATAATTGTTTTGAATCAGGTAACAAAAGGCGACAGCGTAAAAATCAGCGCCTGCCGGAAAGGCAGACGCTGATGGGTGATTTGGGCTATTACTTGTTCGCCATCTTTTCTTCGATCGCGGCATGGGCAGCAGCCAGACGGGCGATCGGCACACGGAACGGCGAGCAGGACACGTAGTTGAGCCCGACGCTGTGGCAGAACTTGATGGAGGACGGATCGCCGCCGTGCTCACCGCAGATGCCCAGCTTGATGTCGGGGCGGGTCTTGCGGCCGAGGTCCGCAGCGATCTTCACGAGCTTGCCGACGCCGTCCTGGTCCAGGCGGGCGAAGGGATCAGACTCGAAGATCTTGTTCTCGTAGTAGGAGCCCAGGAACTTGCCGGCGTCGTCACGGGAGAAGCCGAAGGTCATCTGGGTCAGGTCGTTGGTACCGAAGGAGAAGAATTCGGCTTCCTCGGCGATCTCATCGGCGGTGATGGCCGCGCGCGGGATCTCGATCATGGTGCCGACGTGATAGTTCAGGGTGACGCCCTGCTCTTCGAAGACCTTCTTGGCGGTATCGTCAACGATCTTCTTGACGAAGGCCAGTTCCTTCTTGGAGCCGACCAGCGGGATCATGATCTCGGGCACGATGTCATAGCCGCATTCCTTCTTCACGTTGATGGCAGCCTGCAGCACGGCGCGGGTCTGCATCTCGGCGATTTCGGGATAGGTGACGGCCAGACGGCAGCCGCGGTGACCCATCATGGGGTTGGACTCATGCAGAGCGTTGATCTTCTGCTTGACCTGCTCCACGGTGTAGCCCAGGTTCTTGGCCAGCTCTTCGATTTCCTCGGTCATGTCGAGGTGCGGCACGAACTCGTGCAGCGGCGGATCCAGATAACGCACGGTCATCGGACGGCCTTCCAGCGCCTTGTACATGGCTTCGAAGTCACCCTGCTGCATCGGCAGGATCTTGGCCAGCGCGTGCTCACGCTGTTCCTTGGTGTCGGCGAGGATCATCTCGCGGACGGCGGCGATACGGGAGGCTTCGAAGAACATGTGCTCGGTACGGCACAGGCCGATGCCTTCAGCGCCGAACGCAACAGCCTGCTTGGTGTCGCGCGGGGTATCCGCGTTGGTGCGGACACGCAGCTTGCGGGCAGCGTCCGCCCAGCCCATGAAGCGGGCGAAGTCGCCGGAGATGGAAGCTTCCACGGTGGGGATCAGGCCGTCATACACGTTGCCGGTGGAGCCGTCGACGGAGATCAGGTCGCCCTCGTGGTATTCCTTGCCGTTGATGGTCACGGCAGTTTCGTCAGCGTTGAACTTCAGGTCGCCGCAGCCGACGACGGCAGCGCGGCCCATGCCGCGGGCAACGACCGCCGCGTGGGAGGTCATGCCGCCGAACGCGGTCAGGATCGCCTGGGAGAAGTCCATGCCTTCGATATCTTCAGGCGTGGTCTCCTTGCGGACCAGGATGACCTTTTCCTTGTTCTTGCCATGCTCAGCCGCCTTTTCAGCGGTGAAGTAGATCGCGCCGGCACCGGCTCCGGGGGAAGCGGGCAGACCCTTGGCGATGACGGGCGCCTTCTTGAGGGCGGCGGCGTCAAAGGCGGGGTGCAGCAGGCTGTCCAGCTGCTTGGGCTCGACCTTCAGCACGGCTTCTTCTTCGGAGAGCACGCCTTCGTCGACCAGGTCAACGGCGATCTTCAGCGCGGCCTGAGCAGTGCGCTTGCCGTTGCGGGTCTGCAGCATGAACAGGCGGCCTTCCTGGATGGTGTATTCCATGTCCTGCATGTCGCGGTAGTGAGACTCGAGGGTCTGCGCGATCTGCACGAACTGGGCGTACACTTCGGGCATGGCTTCCTGCAGGGTCGCGATGGGCTGGGGCGTCCGGATGCCGGCCACCACGTCTTCGCCCTGCGCGTTCAGCAGGTACTCGCCGTAGAGCTTCTTCTCACCGGTGGAGGGGTTGCGGGTGAATGCCACGCCAGTGCCGGAGGTCTCGCCCATGTTGCCGAACACCATGGACTGCACGTTCACAGCAGTGCCCCAGTCGCCGGGGATGTCGTTCATGCGGCGGTAGTAGATGGCGCGGGGGTTGTCCCAGGAGCGGAACACGGCCTTCACGGCCTCCATCAGCTGCACCTTGGGATCCTGGGGGAACTCCACGCCCTTGTGCTTGAGATAGATCTCCTTGAAGCGGACGACGACCTCC